>JANMJQ010000280.1:0-14504 GCA_031371445.1 Akkermansiaceae bacterium | reverse complement strand
CCGTCCGCCTTGATCCATGTACCCGTGGATTTTTCCACAAAGTCCGCATACTTCGGATCGCCTGTGGCGGCTGAAAATTTCAGCAATGCGAGCAGCGTGACATGGAGTGCATAATCCCATTTGCCGCCCTCCTTGTAATTCGCTTCTTCGCCAAAGCGCGCAAGCTGCGAATCGGCCATCCGCTTCGACCATATCAGTGGGGCGGTGTTGTTAAAGTTGCTATCAGCGGCAGCATCCTCCGCGTGCAACAAGGGAACGCGGGCGAGCAGGACAATCAAAAGAATCGCGAAGGTTTTTTTCATGGAACGGTGGCGTTTATCATCGGGCGAACCAACTGTTCACGCCGGAGCTTTATTTCTTCTTTAGCTGGGCCATCCAATGTTCCTGGCCGCCGCTATTCACTTTTTTCATCGCGAACAAATCGATCGCCGCAAACAGGTCGTTGAGATTTCTGAAGCCATAGGTCCGAGACAGAAATCGATCTTCGCTGCCGGCGAATTGTCGGCGTCGATCAGCAGCGCGATGCTGTTCGTCGGATTCGCGGGAACCGTTTCATTCATCGTGCCCCAGCCTCTCCGATCAAAGCGGGTTCATCAAGAACCTTGCGGGCAACTCACTTGGCGACCTCCTGCGGCGCGTTGGGCTCCGCGGCTTCGGTGGCGGCGGGTTTGCGCTCGGCGGGTTTGGCAGGAGCCGTGTCCACCGATGCGGTGCTGGCTTTGGCCTCGGTGTGGGGTGGTTCCGGAGGGAGCTCGACGATGGTCTTGCTATGCTCCCACAACGCAAAGCCCGCGATGCCGACGATGGCCACACCGATCGCGATAAAAATTTCCATGCCGTAACCCGGTTTTACCGCGGGCCGATGCGCGTGGATGGCCTGAACGTGTTGCGGGCAGGAACCAGGGGGGTGATGACGACCGACGACTTTTTTCATGGCGACGATGGGTGGGATTTACACGAATGTCCGGCATTCAGTGGTTCCGCCGCACAAAATGGATTTTGTGGAAAATCGGAACCAACAATTTGTTCCTAACCCAAACGCCCCCGGGGAGGCAAGCAGAAGACCGCGGGCCGACGGACTAATTTTCAGTCCTTCAACCATCAACTTCTTCTCACGGCACCCTGAAGATTTTCTGATTCGAGGGATCGCGCGCGAGTTTGCCGGAGCTGAAGCCGGTCACATCGATGACGTTGTAAGGCGGGTACGGGCTGATGACTTGATCCGGATTTGCCGTCGGTTTCGCCGTGGGGTATTCGCCGTTGCGCGGCTCTGGATCCGGGTCCGGGCTGGGAATGGTCGGCGGGGGCGGCGAGATGTCGTTGCCGTACGGGTCGGGCGCGTACGGGGGTCTTTGACCAAAAGGAGAAGGCGGCGGTGGCGGTGGCGGAAAGCAGGATGAAAGCCCTGTGAGACTTGCGGCAGCGAGGAGAGCGACGGATTTCTTCATGGGCAGATGACGGTTATGAAGGGAACTTTATTCGACCCGGCGGGGTCCTGCAATCAGATGCTTCAAAAGAATCGCGAGCTTGCGTGGCTTGGAAACGCGGTAGCGCTTGTCATAAACGCGGAATCCCTCGGCGCGCATCCTCCGCAGCAGGTGCTGATAGATCTCACCCATCACGATGGCCGGCAGCAGCGCCCTGCGGTCGGTGGCAGGCAAAATCGCGGCGGCTTCGCGGAAATATGCGTCGGCGCGATCCGCCTCGCGATTCATGAGCGCTTGGAAATGGGGACCTCCCTTGCGGTTCCGGAGGTCGTCTTCCGTGCATCCGGCTGCCTCGAGGTCCTCAAGCGGCAGATAAATCCGGCCACCGTTTGCGAGATCTTCTGCAACATCGCGGAGCATGTTGGTGAGCTGCAAAGCATGGCCCAAGGCCACCGCATAAGGTTCCGACGCTGGCTCGGTGCAACCGAAAAGACGCGCTGATACCAATCCCACCGCGCAGGCGACTTTCCAAATGTAAGCGGACAGGTCCTCCCAGGTTGCGAAGCGCCGCGGCTCAAGGTCCATGCGGCAACCATCGATGACCGCTACCAACAAGTCGTTGGAAATGGCCCGGCGGTCGCGCAGGGAAATGACTTCGCGTTGGAATTCATCGGGTGTTGGAAAACCATGGATGATGCCCTTTTCCCATTCATCTAACAGTTTGTGCCGCTCGTCCGCGGGGATGCCCGGGTCGTCCGCGATGTCATCCATCGTCCGGCAAAACGCATAGAAAACCACCATATCCTCCCGCCGTTCGCGCGGCAGGATGTTCAGCGCGAATGCGAGATTCGACTTCGCCCGCCGGGTGATTTCCGAAGCCGCGGACACGACTTCAGTGGATGAATCCCCAGTGGCCGGTGGTGATTGGCCACAACGAGAACAAGGCGGGGCCGACGAGGTTGAATTCCTTCACCGGTCCCCAGTATCGCGAATCGAGCGAGCTGCCGGTATTGTCACCAAGCGCCGCATATTCGCGCATGCCGGGCCGGGCGCCATTCTTGGCAAGCTCGAGGGTCGCGCCTTCCTTGGCCAAGTATTGCCGCAACTGCTTGCCGTTATATTTTCGTTCGCCGGACCTCGCGATGTCATAGCCACCCGGATTGATGCTATACTCGCCCTGGGCTTTGCTGACGCGCTGCATGCCGAACTCGTCGGCGATTTTTCCATCGATCAACACGTGGGGTGATTGGATGGAAAGCGTGTCACCCGGAACTCCGCAGAGACGTTTGATGTAGTGCGATCCGGCGCCTTGTTCGCCGCCGCGCTTTTGGATGCCTTCGATATCGACGGTATCGAAAACGAAAACTTCACCGCGTTTCGGGTTGCGGAAATGATAGGAAAATTTATCCACCAGCACGAGGTCACCGGTATCGACGATGCCTTCGCAGAGCACGAGTCCCTTGCGCAGCAGCCCGCCATGTTGCGCCGCGTCACGGATCGCGGCATCGAGGCCCAATGATCTGCAGGGGTTGGCGGGAGCCGGCAATTGCAGGGGTTCGGAGTCCACGAAGCGAATCTCACCACGGCTGAAAAAATGCAGAAACTGGGTGTCGCGGATGTCCGCGTCGGTGTAGCCATCGCGTGTGACCAGGGCGAGATGCCGGTCGCGGTCGTTGACGACTTTGACATAACTGCGTCCGCGCAGCACCCACTCCGCGGCGCGGGTTGGCATGGCAGGCCACTGGTCTTCCTTCATCGGCCGCCCGATGATGCCGTTCAATGTGGGCTGCATCGAACCGGTGGGAATGCGGAAGGGTTGCAAATAATAGGCGCGCAGACCCAGGGCGATGACGATGGCCACAAACATGACCTCGACGTTTTCCTCGAACCAGCCGAGCGGTTCTTCCTTGGGCAATGAGTTCTCGCAAGTCGCGCGGAGTTGCTTCGACGCCTCGTCCACTTTCGCGAGGTCTTTGGTGGCGATGGCCGCGTTCAGATCGGTGCGGCGGGATTCGATTTCCTCGACGCGGCCCGGCTTGAGCAGGTCGCGTTTGTAATGCACGAATTTCCGCGCGCCCTTCACCAGGTGCTGCGCTTCCTTCTTCCACTTCGGCGTGAACATGGGCGCGAGTCTCGCGGTGGAGTCCGGGCACTGCAAGCGCGGACCTAAGCGTCGCCAGGATGAAATATCAACTTTTCAACTTCTTCCAATCCTCCGCCGACAAGCAGCAGGGATCGGGCGCGACCCAATGGCCGGGTGAAATCTCGCGCGGGGTCAAATCCATACCGATCGTCTCGTCATAGCGCGGGTGCTTGATCCGATGGCCGAAAGCGCTGCCGGCGGGTGGATCGATTGGCGAGGGGACGTCGCCTTCCAACAGGATTTTTTTCCGCCGGACACCCGGATCGTGCGAGGGAATCGCCGCCAGCAGGGCTTTGGTGTAGGCATGCCTGGGCTGGTGATAAATTTCGTCGGCCGTCGCGACTTCGACGATTTTCCCCAGGTACATCACCGCCACCCGGTCGCTGACATGTTTCACGACCGACAGATCGTGGGCGATGAACAGATACGACAGGCCGAAGTCGCGCTGCAATTCGACGAGCAGGTTGAGGATCTGCGATTGCACGGACACATCGAGCGCGGACACCGGTTCGTCGCAAACGATGAGCTTGGGATTGAGGGCAAGCGCGCGGGCGATGCCGATGCGTTGGCGCTGGCCGCCGGAAAATTCGAAGGAGTATCGTTCGCCCGCCGAGGTCGGCAAACCCACGCGATCTAACAGCTCGTTGACGCGGCGTTGGCGTTCGATGCGGTTGCCGAGTTTGTGAATGATGAGCGGCTCTTCGATGATCGCCCGCACGCTCATCCGCGGATCGAGCGACTCGGCCGGGTCCTGGAAAATCATCTGCAAGTCACGGCGCAGCGGACGGATCTGCCCCTGCCGCAAATGGGTGATGTCAGTGCCCCCGAACACGACGTTGCCCAGGGTCGGCTTGAGCAGTCGCACGATCGCCTTGCCGAGTGTCGATTTTCCGCAACCCGATTCGCCGACCAAGCCCAGCGTTTCAGCCGGAGCGATGTCCAGCGAAACTCCATCGACCGCCTTCACCGCACCCATCTGGCGCATCAGCACGCCGCCGCGGACCGGGAAATGCACGCAGAGGTTGGTGATTTGGAGAAGCGATGTCACAATGAATTTGCTTGTTAGTGTTGAAAAGAAACCGGAGAAGAGAAACCAGAGACCAGAATCCAGAAACCAAACAGAGAATTGGGGATTCTCCCCATCGACCATCCACGATCAACGATCCACAATCTCTTACTTTGCGAAACTTTGCGGTCTCTGCGTCTTTGCGGTGAACTCTTCATCTTTTCTTTGCTATCAACTATCAACCATCGACTATCAACTTCCTGTGCACTCCGGACAATTCTCCACCCAATGCCCCGGCAACGCTTCAATGATCTTCGGCCTTTCGCGCGAGACCGGTGCGGTGCGGCCCATGCGTTGGCAGAAGCGGCAGCCATGTGAGTAGTCAGCCAATGAGGCGACCATGCCGGGAATGGTTTTGAGAAGTGACTTCGATGGCATGTCGAGAGTTGGGATCGATTCCAACAAGCCCTTCGTGTAGGCATGCAATGGATTGGAAAATAATTCCTTCGCCGAAGCGCGTTCGACGACACGGCCGGCATACATCACCACGACCTCGTCACAGGTTTCGGCGATGACGCCCAAGTCGTGCGTGATCAAGATGACCGACATCCCCATTTCCGCCTGCAACCGTTGCATCAAATCGAGGATTTGCGCCTGCACCGTGACATCAAGCGCCGTGGTCGGTTCGTCGGCGATCACCAATGACGGACGGCAGGCCAATGCCAATGCGATGACCACGCGTTGACGCATGCCGCCGGACAAGTGATGCGGATAATCCATCATGCGCTGTGGCGCGGCGGGAATTTTCACAAGCTCCAACATCTCCGTCGCGGCATCCCATGCCTCTTTCTTCGAAAGCTTTTTGTGGATGCGGAACACTTCCGAAACCTGGCGGCCGATGCGATGCACGGGGTTGAGCGCCGCCATTGGTTCCTGGAAAATCACGCCGATTTCACCGCCGCGGATCTTCTGGATTTCGGCATCGCTCGCATGCACGAGGTCGTGGCCTTTGAACAAGACCTGCCCGCCCAGAATCTTGCCCGCGGGTTGGGGAAGCAGCCGCACGATCGACATCGCGGTCACACTTTTCCCGCAACCGGATTCGCCGACGATTCCCACCGTCTTACCGGCGGGGACGCTGAATGAAACATGATCCACCGCCCGCAACAGGCCGCGCTCGGTTTCGAAGGAAGTGATCAGTTGATCGACTTCCAGAATGATTTCCGGTTCCTTACTCATGGCGGCGGAGCTTCGGTTGCGGGCGCCGGCGCCGTGGGTTTGATGACATAGTCAGTGATCGTGCGCGTGCTCTCGGGAAATGTTTTACCGGACCGACGCGCGGCCAGCGTCTCTTTCTGTATTTCCTCATCGATCCAAAACACAAACACCTCATGCGGGTCATACACGACCGGCGGACAAAAGCGGGTCGTCTCGCAATCGGGCCAGCGCACCCAGCGCCATGAGCCGACGCGCACGAAATCCACCGAATAAGCCGGCGCGAAGATCGCCTCGTCATGGACGATATGTTGCAATTTCCACACGGCATCCCGCAGTTCCTCCACGGTGCCCGCCGTGCGGACTTTTTCACTTAACACGTCGGTATCGGCGCGGTGCCATGCAAAGGTGTTGTTCGTCTGTGGCTTGAGGTTGCCCTTTTCATCGATGGCATTCGAGGAGTGCAGGAACTGGTAGAAATCGGGGACCGGCGGCGTGATCAGCCACGAGCTATAGACCATTTCGTGCTGCTTCTGCATCTCTTTCTTGTAAACCACGGTGTCCTCAAGCCCGTCCAGCCGCAGGTCGAAACCACATGCCTTGGCTTCTTCACGAAGGATCGCGAAAAGACGCTCATACATCTGGATTGCGGGGTAGGTGACCGAAATCGAAAGTCGTGTTCCGTCCGGTTTTGTGAGGATGCCGTCGCGGCCTTCCGCGGTGAAACCGGCTTTCGCGAATGCCGCGCGCGCCGCGCTGATGTCGTAACTCCGGGCGACGATCGACGGGTCGCTGACATTGAGATAGCCCTCGTTGAATGCATTGAGCCGCTGGTAGTCGCCGCGGAACATGACGTCGATAACCTTCTGCCAGTTCATCGCGTGCTGGATGCCGATACGGACATTCAAATCATTCAGCAGTGGCTTGCTGACGTTCATATACAATCCGCGCGGGACCTTCGGGTATTGGTTATAAAAAGTCACCCGCTCGATGTAGCCTTTGTAAACCGGCTCGATCTCGGATTTTTCATACCATAACTCGGGACGCGTGAGGAGCGCCGTGTCAAATTCCCCGGCACGGAACAATTCGAAGGCCTTGGCTTCATCACGCACCACGGTGTGGACGAGTTTGTCGGGATTGAAGCGATATTTATAATACTTCCGGTCCTTCGCCCACCAGTTCTTCACCCGGGTCTGGGTAATGGAAACACCTTTCACCACGTCGCCATCCCGCAGTTCGTAGGCACCGGTGGTAGGCGGGAAGCGCCATTGGTAGCGGACGGCGTAGTCCGGACCATATTCTTCGTAAAAATGCGGTGGCGACGGTTCCATCGAACCCGCGATGGCAGGGGCATTTAATTTCGCTTCCGGCAGCGATATCGAGATCGTGAGGTCGTCATACATCGCGACCTGCGCGACATTTTCCCGATAGTATTGCTTCATGTACGGTTCGACGATGTTGTCCGAAACCCGCAAATAGACGGAGATCAGGAAATCGCGTGCTCTGACAGAAACGCCATCGGAATAGCGTGCTTCGGGATCGATATGAAAATAGATCGTCCGGCCATCGCTGGAAGTCGCCCACTCCTTCGCAAGACCCGGTATCAACTGCATCGTGGCCGGGTGAAAGGCGACCAAGGGTATATCGATGTAATCATACAAATCCCCCCGAAAGAAGTTGTTCGCATTATCTCCAAACGACCGGAAGGTCGGAGGAAACGAAGGGATATAACGGCGGAAAACGCCGCCTTTTTTTGCCGCCGGATCGCCGATTTCGGGTTGGTCCATGCCGTTTTCCCACACCAGATCGGTCGGGATTTCGGAGACGTTGCTGACCTTGAGATAGGACCCCAGGCCGCGGCGGAATTTCCATTTCTCCTGCTCAAGCCGCAATGCTTCGGCTTTGATTTCGAGTGAGGTTTTCGCATCTCCTTCCGCCGTTTGCAGGTCAGTGGCAACCTTGGCGACTTCCTTGTCGGTGGCCGTTTGTTGATTGATAAGCCATTTCTCGATGTAGCGGTTGTAGATCGGTACAAAAGCATCGAATTCCAGCTTGCGCGCGACTTCCGCCGAATCGCGGCGGCACGCCGTGAGCGTCACGGCGAGGACCATGCCAAAGGTGATGAAGCGGCGCATCAACGGTAGTAGGTAAATTTTTTGGGATCGAATGCCTCGCGCACGGCTTCACCGACGAAGGTGATCAGCACCAGCAAGCCGACCAGCACGCCGAACGATGAAGTCACCAGCCATGGCGCGGATAGGTTCGCCAAGCCATCGTTGAGCAAGCGTCCCCAGGTTGCATACTCGGGGGGCAGGCCGAAGCCGAGGTAATCGAGCGAGGTCAGCGCGGACACCAGTCCGGACATGGTGAATGGAATGATCGTGACGATGATTGCGATCGTGTTCGGCAACAAATGCCGGAACAAAATCCGCGGCGTGCGCGCGCCCAGCACCTTGGCCGCGGAAATATAGTCGCGCTCCTTGTCGCGGTAGGCCGCGGTGCGCATGAGATAGGTGATGCCCATCCATCCGAAGGCGATAAGGATCGTCAAAATCACAGGCAAGCCTTTGAAGCGCTCGGGCACGTTGCTCGACAAAATGATGACGACAAACAGGAAAGGGATGTTTGAAAAAATCTCCATCAGCCGTTGCGATACCAGGTCGAACCAGCCGCCGAAGTAGCCCATCATCATGCCGAAGGTGATGCCGATGAGATAAACGATCGGAAGATATAACAACGCCGCCTTGAAATTCACCTGCAGCCCGCCGTAAAGATATGCCACCATGTCATAGCCTTGCGAAGTGGTGCCAAGCCATTGTCCTTCCTTCGGCAGCGGCGGCGCGGGATGGTATTTCACCGCGCGCAGTTCGCTGCTGGGTGTGGCAAGGAACGCTTCCTTGCTGCCCGTGCCATTGAAATTGTCGGTCACCAATTTCCCGTCCACATATTCCGCGGTGTAAACATGGTTGCCGTCGGGAGTCCAGCCATCGGCGGGACCGTTCAGCACTCCGTTGCGCATGGCATAGCGGAGGTGCATTTTTGCTTCCGGGATATCATGATATTTCGCGACCAGCCCCCAATACGGCGTGCGGCCGCTTTCGGTGAAACGATTGTCGTGCTTCGACAACTCGCGCGATCCCGGTGGCAGAGTGTCGCCGGTGGGATCATATGGAATCATGGGCATGATCACGCGCTTGTCCTTGGAGTTGTTCCACGACCGCTTGAGCTTGCGATAGTCGGCCGGAGCTTCGGCACTTGGGCCTGTGTCGCCAAAATCCTTGTTCTTCAAATCGCGCTGCATGAACGCGGGGAAAACCCATTTGCCGTTGTAATGCACGGCGAGCGCGCGTTTCCCAACCACCACCTGGTCGAGGGCCGCGAAGCCACCAAGCGCGACCAGGATCATCAGCGAATAATAGCCGCGCCTGATCGCGCGAAACCGTTGCAGCCGCCGCGCGGTGATGGGATTCGGGGGCCCGCTGGTGAACGAGCGGATGATCATTGCGATGCCACCAAAGAGAAACCCCGCCGCGCATAACCAGCCGAACCATGGAAATTGAAAGGCCCCGAAGTTCTTATGCAGCAAGGGAACATCGCGGCTGACATCGAAGAACCAGCGCACGGTCGGCAGCGAAAGGCCCAGGATTTCGCCCGCCGCCGCGAGGGCACCGCACAGGAAGCTGAGGAATCCGGCGAGTCGCATGGCTTATTCGAATTTGATGCGTGGATCCACCATGGCCACCGCGAAGTCGGAGAGCACTTGTCCTAACAGAATCAGGAAGGCGGCGATCGTCAGGGTGCCCATGATCACCGGCACGTCGCGCGCGAGCACCGCCTGATATTCCAACAGGCCGAATCCCTGGATGTCGAAAACGGTCTCAACCAACAGCGAGCCGCCGATGAAAATTTCAACCAAGCTGCCCAAGCTGGTGGCGATGGGGATCATCGAGTTCCGGAACGCATGTCCAAACACCGCACGCGGGAAGCTCACGCCTTTCGCCACCGCGGTCCGCACATAGTCGGCGGCGAGATTGTCCATCAGGTTGTTCTTGGTCAGCATCGTCAGCATCGCGAACGAGCCGACGATATAGCAAGTCAGTGGCAGCACCGTGTGATGTGCGATGTCCTTGAGCTTATCCCAGTCACCCATTTGTTCGAAGTTGGGGCTGGTTAATCCGAAGAGCGGGAAGAGATTCATCCGCGCGCCGAGGTGCACCAGCAGGATCGCCCCAAGCGCGAAGCCCGGGATCGAGTAGCCGAAAAACACCAGCACCGATGTCGAGGTGTCGAGGAAGGTCCGGTGCTTCAAGGCTTTGACGATCCCCAGCGGCAAACACACCGCATAGGTGATGATCGCCATCAACACGCCGAAGTAGGTCGCGACCGGCATGCGCTCGGCGATCATCTGGCCTACGGGTTCATTGAAAAAGGTCGAGCGTCCGAGATCGCCCTGGAGGAGGCCCGCGAAGCGATCCTGATAGATGACCGCGCGCGGCCGGTAGTCGGGTGCTTCCTTCGAATCGGTATTGCGGCGCAGGAAGCGGGCTTTGCGCATGTCGTTGGTTTCGTAACGGACCTGCCAACCCTCGCCGGCCACTGGCTTGCCTGTTTCCTTGAAAACCGCGGCGGCGACCTTTTCACCACTGCGAGTCACCAGCACCGCCCGGCCGTCACCCCGCAGCACCACTTCGGCGGTGGTCTCCGCATCGATGTTGCTACCGATCGACTCCTCGCCCCGGTCGCCGTAATCGCCTTTCGAAATTTTCACCTCCCGGGGGACGACGCCAAGCCATTGGCAATACGCGACCAGGATGTTTTTATCGAGGCCGAACTGCTCCTCGATTTCCTCCAGTTGTTCCTCGCTGAGCCCGCTGTCCGCGTGGCCGGAAGTCGATCGTTTGCCGCCCTGGTCCGCGCCGCTGGAGGCCTTTTGCAGCATTTGATCCAACGCGCCGCCGGGGACGAAACGGGTGATCGTGAACACCAGCAGCGTGATGCCGAGCAAGGTCGGCGGGATCAGCAACAGGCGTCGGAGGAAATAGCTTTTCACGAATTGGCGTGTCCCTGTTTAGTCGAGGCCAAGGATCATGCAAGCGCTGGAAAGGCGAACCGCTGCTAGGACCGGCGATTTGGCAAAAATAGGAATGCAATTTCAGGCATGGCGTTCATGCTCCGCGACGTGATGCTCCGCCTGTTGCTTGTGATTTCAGCGGCGTTGTGCCTGTCGCTGGTGTCCTGTCAGAAGGAGACGCAGGTGGACAAGGCGACCCGCGAGGGCATCCTGCTTGCCGGCAACGTGAACGAGCCGAAGAGCCTCGACCCGCAGGTCTGCACGGGCGTGATCGAGGCGAACATCACCCGCGCCTTGTTCGAGACGCTGATCACCAGCGATCCGGTGAGCGACAGCGCGAACCCGCCTGGCGCGGCCTTGTCGGTGACGCCTGACGCGACGGCCACCGTGTGGACCATCAAACTGCGGCCCGATGGGAAATGGTCGGACGGCACACCGGTCACCGCGCATGACTACGCGTTTTCCTATGAGCGCATCCTGTCGCCCAACTTCGGTGCGAAATACTCGGACATGTTGTATTTCATGAAAGGCGCGAAGGAATTCAACCACGGCGAAACCACCGACTTCTCGACCGTCGGCATCGAAGTGCTGGACGACGACACGTTCCGCCTCACCTTGCGCGGGCCGACCCCCTATTTTCCACAAATCCTGAAGCATTACACCTGGTGCGCGGTACCGAGCCATGTGGTGCGAAAATTCGGGACCATGGACCAGATCGGCAATCCGTGGAGCAAAGGGGCCAATCTCGTCGGCAACGGGCCGTTCCGTTTGAAATCGTGGCGGCGCAACGATCACATCGAGGTCGAGCGCAACCCTTACTACTGGGATGCGGCCAACGTGACTCTCAACGGCATCCGCTTCCTGCCGATCACCAACCTTTACACCGAGGCGCGCATGTTCCGCGACGGACAGTTGCACACGACCTACGGCGCGCCCCCGGAGATGGTCGATCTGATGAAGCGCGAGCACCCCGAGGAAGTACGTGAGGAGCCGTACTTGGGGACGTCCTTCTTCCGTTTCAACGTCACCCGCAAGCCGATGGACGACATCCGCGTGCGGCAGGCGCTCTGCTTTGCGGTTGACCGCGCGGCGATCTGCAGCACCGTTTTCCGCGGATTCCGGCCGGCGTATGCGATGACCCCGCCGATGGGCGGCTACCAACCGCCGATGGGCCAGAAATACGATCCCGAAAAGGGTCGCCGCCTGTTGGCCGAGGCGGGATATCCGCAGGGCAAGGGATTCCCCCGCCTGAAAGTCCTGCTGGCAAGCCGCGGCGAAGGCGGTGCCACCTTGACGCAGGCGGTGCAGGCGATGCTGCGCGAGAACCTCGGGGTCGATATCGAAATCGAGACCAAGGAATGGACCGCCTATCTCGACGCCCAGCAGAAGCTTGAGTTCGACATTTCCTACGCCGGCTGGGTCGGCGATTACCTCGACCCGCTCACTTTCCTCGAAATGTGGATGCCGAACAACGGCAACAACAACACCGGCTGGAGCAACCCACAGTTTGTCGAGCTGTTAGGAAAGTCGTTCAGCGAGGCGGATGGCGCCAAGCGCTTTGCCCAACTGCAACAGGCGGAAACGATTTTGGTGAACGAATCCCCGATCCTGCTGATCGCATGGCAGGCCCGCAACTATTTGCAGGATCCCTCGGTGCAGGGTTGGCATCCGCTGCTGCTATCCAACAATCCCTACGAGCACCTGAAACTGGTGCCCCGACACTGACATGTTCCGCCTTATTTTCGGCCGCATCGGACAAGGGATCGTCACGCTCTTCGTGCTCGTGACGATGACGTTTTTCCTCGTCCGCATGATGCCCGGCAGTCCGTATCTCGAGGAAAAAGCGATTCCGGCACATGCCTTGAAACGATTAAAGGAATACACGGGCTTCGATCAACCGGTGCAGGTGCAATATGTCCGCTACCTGAAGAATCTGCTCGTCGATCAGAACCTCGGCGACTTGATCAAGAGGGACGGCGTGTCAGTGAGCGACATCATCACGGAATCGTTTCCGGTGTCGCTGGGACTGGGTTTGTGTTCGATCGGAATCGCTCTCACCATCGGCATTCCCGCCGGCGTGATTGCGGCGGTGCGGAAAAACACGATCATCGACTACGCCAGCCTCGCGGCGGCGATGACGGGGATTTGCCTGCCGAGCTTCGTCATCGGTCCTCTGCTCGCGGTCACCGCCGGGCTAGGTTTGAAATCGTTGAACGTCGCGGGCTGGTCGTCGCCTGGCGATTGGATCCTGCCGGCCTTCACGCTGGGCATCATCAATGCCGCGTATCTCGCCCGCCTCGCGCGCGGCGGCATGCTCGACGTGTTGTCACAGGACTACATCCGCACCGCGCGCGCGAAGGGCGTGTCGGGACCGCGCATCGTGATCCGCCATGCCCTCCGCGGCGGCTTGATTCCCGCGGTCGCCTTCGTGGGTCCTGCGTTCGCGGGAATGATTTCGGGATCCTTCGTCATCGAAACGATCTTCCAAGTGCCCGGCATGGGCCAGCACTTCGTCAACGCCGCCACCGACCGCGAGTTCTTCCTCATCCAGGGACTCGTGCTCTTCTACGGCTTCCTCATCGTCGGCGCGAATCTTCTATCAGATCTCGCGCAGATCGCGCTGAATCCGCGCCTACGCAAAGCGTAGATAAGTTTGTTAGTTTTCAGTTTTCAGTGTTCAGCAAGATGAAGAGTTTACCGCACAGCCGCAGAGACCGCCACCGAGCGGGGGGTTATCGTCTGGAGTCCGGGCTCTGGATTCTTTTCTTCCCTGAAAACTGAAAACTGAAAACTAGCAAACTCAGGCATGGATAAAAGCAGTTCACTTTGGAAAGACGCCTGGCATCGGCTGGCGCGGAATCACGCGGCGGTCGTCAGCCTGATAGTGCTGGTGGTGATCCTGCTGGCCTGTTTCGTGGGGCCGCTGTTTCCGTTTGTGAAGAGCACGACGGCCATCGATCTCAAAAACACCGTCGCGGCTCCGTCGGCGGAGCACTGGTTCGGCACGGACCAACTCGGACGCGACCTGTTCGCACGCGTGCTCAGTGGTGGCCGCGTGTCGCTTCTCGTGGGCGTCGTGGCGACAGCGGTGGCGGTGATGATCGGCGTCATTTACGGCTCGATCGCAGGCTATACGGGTGGATTTCTGGACGATCTGATGATGCGCTTCGTCGATATCCTGTTCGCGCTGCCTTTCCTGGTGCTGGTGATTCTGTTCGCACTGGTGATCGACAAGCCCTCGTCGGAATTCACGGAGTGGGTAATCCGCACGACTGGCTTTGAGCGCGACAGCGTGGCGCCGATCACCTCGCTGGTGCCCTTGTTCATCGCGATTGGTGCGATTGGTTGGCTGACCATCGCGCGGATCGTAAGAGCCCAGGTGATGGCAGTGAAGAAGCAGGAATTCGTCGAAGCCGCGATCTCGCTTGGACTCGGCAAAACGCGGATCCTGTTCCGCCATATTCTGCCGAACGTCATCGGCCCGATCATCATTTACACCACGCTTGCGGTGCCGGGCATCATGCTTTTGGAAAGCGTGTTGTCGTTTCTCGGCCTTGGAGTGAAGCCGCCTAACAGTTCTTGGGGCATCCTGATCAAAGAAGGTGCCGACCGGATGGAAATCAACTGGCTGCTCTTGTTTTT
>JANMJQ010000265.1:0-11756 GCA_031371445.1 Akkermansiaceae bacterium | reverse complement strand
GATGTGGAAATGTGCATCGCCCGCATTGCGCAGAAAGCCCGCGCGGCCGGCATCCATTTGATCATCGCCACGCAGACGCCACGCGCGGATGTCGTGACCGGCATCATCAAGGCGAACATTCCCTGCCGCATTGCGTTCCAGGTTTCATCCGCCCTCGACTCGCGGGTCATCCTCGACACCAAGGGCGCGGACAAGCTCGTTGGAAAAGGGGACATGCTATACCTGCCACCGGGCTCCGCGAAGTTGGAGCGCGCGCAGGGGGCGTTCGTCACCGATGCGGAGATCGAGCGCATTATCGATCACTGCGCCAAACAAGGTGCGCCGAAATTTGAGACTGACATCCAGGCTTCCATCAATAACGACAGCGATGATGATGAAGAGGATGTTTCACAAGCCGACGAAGAGCTTGTCACCAAGTGCATCGAAGTCGTGCGTCAGGAACAAAAAGCCAGCACCTCGCTCCTGCAACGCCGTCTCCGCCTCGGCTATACACGAGCCGCGCGGATGGTCGATATCCTCGAGCAGCGCGGCATTGTGGGTCCCGGCGAAGGAGCCAAGGCGCGTGAGGTTTTTTTGAAATAGCTATCGGTTATGGGTTATCGGTTATTAGAGTATTTTAATAAATGGCGTAGCCGTTGATTTTTTATCCAAAAGGACCAGTCATTGGACTTTTTTCCCAAAAGCAATTGCCAATCGTGGTCGGAGCATTTTGATATCCCACGGCCCAACGGGTCGTCATTCCTTAGCCCAGCCCATCGGGCTGGGTCATTGCGCATTGGGAACCGGCGCCCCAAGGGGGTGCGATACGGGTTCAATCCCAGACGTATTATTTCGTCAACGCCGATTGATACCGTTCCTTATCGCCACCTTTCAGGCCGCCAATATTTTCGAATCAATTTCCCAGCCCGATGGGCTGGGCTAAGGAATGTCGCACCGTTGGGGCGGAAGAAGTAACCCATGCCCCTGCGGCTGAACGTTAAGCACGCTTCTTCAGAAAAACATGCACCGCACGCTCGCCGGGCACATGCTTCACGCATTCATAGCCAAGCTCCTCGCCCACCATCCCTTCCATTCGTCATCCGGCCACGGACCGCGGATTGGCCCAAACATGTTGCGCCCCAGGATCCACGCACCCACACCGGCGAAGCCCTGCTCGGCCATGTCATTGTCCACGCCCGTCTCGCCACCCTCCATCCCGTGCATTTCACGGAAGAACTTGGTCGCAAAGAAATATTCAAACAACTCAGGCCCCCGCACTCCAAGGGGATTATCCAAGCTCTGCTTCGGCCCCGCGCTGAAGCCGTCGATCGAAGTGGCAAATCACTGAACCCTGACCTTTCCCATGAAACTTTGCTAACCGATCTTGCGGACAAGTCAATGACACGTGGCAGCGTTGGCAGAACATTACGCCTTCGATGAGGGGAATGTGCGCTCTTGGCTACATTCCAGGCCAAATCCAGAAACTCGCCCCCGGCGAAGCGTTTCGGACGAGGGAGTTTGTGAGTTCACAATATGCCGGTTGGGCTTATGTGGTTTCAGTAAGTGTCTCGCGGGCTGATTCGATCAAGCGGGGAGCCACGAAAGTCAGGAGCGGCCCGGTTCTCCTTCGGTAACCGGAACTGGCCTTGGACGCCCTACAAAAAATGGTGGCAAGTGGCTTTTCCGGTTGTCAAAACCCGCCAAGCCCCGCTTACTTCCGCCCCGCCCGCGAGGGTGGTGCCTTTCCCAAGGCCCGATAGCTCAGTTGGTAGAGCAGCGGATTGAAAATTCGCGTGTCGCTGGTTCGAATCCGGCTCGGGCCACCTTTTTTGAAGAGGTTGATGGTGGTTGGTTGATAGGAAACTAACGCGTCAGGACAATCAGATGATTGTTGAACGGTGTTCCTCCCCAAAGCGGCGATATTTTCACGGTGCCGTATGAAGACAGGATACGATGAAAATCCCCGGCCGATGGATAATGGGTCGGAGCCGCTTGCATCCAGCGGGTCGCCTTCCCGAGCCAATCGCCTAGCACGGTGATCTTAAATCGCAACGAAGAGTCACGCAGGCCGGAACGGACGACGAGCTTGCCGCCGGTTGCGACACGGGCGGCCGCATTTTCTAACAGAACTTGTTGTTGGGAGGGATCAAAAAATTGAAGGATGTCGAGAATGCTGACATTGCCGGCATGCTCGGGCAGGCCATTCCGGACGTCGTGATGATGAAAGCTAACATCGCGGGTGCCGGACTCGGTTGCGACGTGGGTGGCGACTTCGATTTTCCGATCGTCATAATCCACGCCGTAAATCGACGCATCGAGCCCTTTCGCGCGGAGGAAAAAAGCCAGCAGTCCAATCCCACAACCGACATCCAGCAGGGGATAGTCGCTGCCACCAAGTTCGTTGGCGATCGCGCCGTAAAGAGGATCCGTGCGCAATTTCGCCGCGACATAGTTGCGATCCCATCGCCCAGGAAAGGCGGCGGAGATGCGTTTCAAAACGTCCTCCTTCATCGTTGTGGCGGGCTATGGTGATGCAATGGATTATCGCCGCGGAGCAGGAGCACGGGCAGGCGCATCAGGAAGCCCGCGACCAGACGCAGGTGCATCCATGTTAACAACACATTGTCGCGGAGATAGCGGAATTGGGATACGCCGCCTTCCTCCTTTGGAATGTAGCGCACCGGTGTCGGTAGGTTGATGATGGGAACTCCGCGCCACGCCAGGCGGACTGCGACCTCGGGGTCGAAATCAAAGCGCCGGGCATAGGAGGTGGCATTCAGGACTTCAAAGAGTGGCAGGGCGGGATACAGCCGCATACCGAACAGCGAGTCATCGATGCCCCAGCCGAGCGTTTCAAGATTCGCCCAGAAATTGGAAAGCTTGCGGCCGTTCACGCGCAGGGCTGGAGCTGAGTCATCGAAGATAGGAGAGCCGAACACCGCCGCTTCGGGATGTGCGGCGGACCATTTGAAAAATCCGGTTACGCGGTCAGCCGGATGCTGGCCATCCGCGTCCATGGTCAGGACATGCGTGAATCCTTCGGCGATGGCCGCTTCAAGACCGTGCAAAACCGCCGCGCCCTTGCCGGAATTTTTTTCCAGCGAGAGGATTTTGAAATCGGGGTTCGCAGCCGACTCAAAGGGACGGATCAATTCAGCCGAACCGTCGGTCGAACCATCGATGACCACCCACAGCGGAGCCCGAAGGGCCAGTGCTCCGGTCACCGTCTCTAACAGAATCGGGCCCGTGTTGTAGCTTGGGACAAGGAGCAGCGGTCGCACATCGGGCATGAGCCCTTTGCTTTAACGTTGAAAATCCAGCCCGGCAAGCATCGCGCGCTCATTTTCAATAGCATGGGGACCTCGGAGCAAGATGCTCCTTTCACGGACTGGAGCGGGGGACGCCCCAGCCACTTTGACATCCGCTGATTTCGCCGGCATGCTGCGCGTGATGAAAACGCGGTTGGTATTTCTGCATGGCTTGGAAAGCGGCCCCCACGGCTCGAAGTATCAGGCGCTGCTGGAAATCGATCCCGATGTGATCGCGCCCGATTGCTCCGGCCTCGATCGGATCGCCGAGCGGCTTTTGGTCATCGAACGTTGTCTGGAAGCTGTCGAAAAAATGGTGCTCGTCGGCTCCAGCTTCGGTGGGTTGGCGGCGTTGTTGTT
This sequence comes from Akkermansiaceae bacterium, assembly GCA_031371445.1. GTDB lineage: Bacteria > Verrucomicrobiota > Verrucomicrobiia > Verrucomicrobiales > Akkermansiaceae > Luteolibacter. The sequence continues at coordinate 8,109 of JANMJQ010000265.1, read as the reverse complement.
CGCCCAACGACCCGCCAACCGGGAACGGGTCGCCGGTTGCCTGTTATGCGCTCCCGCCATTTCGCTGGCGGCTCCGGGTGAAATCACGTGGGTTCCGCCCAACACGATCGTGCTTCAGGGTTCGCAGGATGATTTGGTGCCATGGCCGGAGTCCGAGGCTTTTTGCAACGAACACCACTTGGAATTCATTCTCGTCGATGACGACCACCGGCTGTCCAACTCGCGTCCGCGGGTCGTTGAAATTGCGCGTCTGTTGTTGGAGAATTTCCAATAAAAGCAAGTTGCAGCGGCCGTCTGTGATCGCCGATTCTTTTGTAGCGTCGGTCTATGACCGTCCGAATCTTCTATCGCTTTAAAGTCACCGGCGCTCATAGAGACGCCGCTACATTAATTTCCCGTCGCGTCGATTTGTCTTCGCAGTGGATGAGGCTTCGACAGCTCCTGTTCAAACATGGCGGTCAGGCGCGCGGTGAAGTCCTGTGAGGATTCATCCTCGCGCGGAGTGAGTGGCTCGCCGAGATCGAAGTGCATCTGGATGGGGAACGAAGGCCTCCGCCACAAAGGCCAGCCCTTTTGCAGGAAGCGCGTGTTGCTGCGGATGAAAATGGGATACACCGGCACCTTGGCGCGGGTGGCGATGATCGCGCAGCCACCTTTGAGCGGATTGATCCATCGGACATCGGACCGGGTTCGTGTGCCTTCGGGAAACAACAGAAGCTGCCCACCCTCGTCCAAAGCTGTCGTCACGTCGCGGATCATGCGCGTCATGCCATCGTTGGCGATGTATCCGGCCAGCCGGGCGCCGCCACCCAACACCGGGTTCGAAAGGATCTCCCGCTTCATCACGCAGACCGCCGATGGCAGGCGCGCGATGATGAACACCGCGTCCCACAGCGAAGTGTGGTTGGGTGCCGCGATGAAGGAGCCCTCGATATCCTGCAAGCGATCCAAAGCTGTTAGATCGACGCGCACCAGATCCATCCATTTCAAACACACCGCGAATTTGCGGAACAGGTGGTGCAGGAGATAGCGCCCGAGCCGTTCGCCCGCGCGCTTCGGCATGAGCCAATGCAGGGGCCCGCCGATCAATGTGAGCAAGCCGCCGAACAGCAGCCAATAAAGCAGGCCAAGAGCCATCATCGGATAATCCCAAAGGGCGCGGACCCACCGGCGGAGGGTCATCGATGCAGCGGGATGGATCGTGATAGCGCTGGGATCGCTGGCTGGCACGGCATGGATTTTAGCGATGAATCCGCGGTCGGTCGATTTGATTTTCAGGAGCTGCAAAGTGCGAAACGGGATAGGAAGAAACGGGCAATCTGGCTGGAAAGGCCCGCCGCGCGGTTGGGATTTCACCGGACGCATCTTTGAAGATGGATCCAAGGGACGCGCTAGCGCTTTGCAATTGCGCGTCCCACCTGTTCAGCACCAATGTTGTGCACACGCTGCATGGATGAACAATTAGCGAACGCCCTGGATTCACTGCCACATGGACCTGGCTTTCGATTCGTGGACAAATTGCTGAGCCTGGTTCCAGGCAAAGAGGCCTTGGCGGAATACCGGGTGAATGGGGACGAAGCATTTTTGGAAGGGCATTTTCCGGGAAATCCGATGATGCCTGGCGTGATCTTGCTGGAGGCGATCGCCCAATTGGGAGGCGTGACCGCGCAATCCGATGCCGAAATCAAGCCACTGCTCGACCTGAGGCTCACCGCCGTGCGCGCCGCGAAAATTCTCGGTGCCGCGAGGCCCGGCGAGGTCTTGAAAATCAGCGCGAATGTCGAAGGCAGGCTTGGCGGCTTGGTGCAGGTGGGCGGGGAAGTGAGTGGTCCGCGCGGCTTGCTGGCATCCGCCAAAATCACGCTCAGCGGCACGCCGCAGGATTGATGTAAAACACCCGCGTCCGGGCCATTACCGAACGCGGGTGCGAACCCATCCTATGAAATTGTTGGATCAATGATCGTCGTCTTCAGCGGCCTTCCGGTTGAAGTTGAACCGCAAACCACCACCTTGGAAGGTGCTGTCTAAATTCAAACTGTCAACCCGCAGACGCACATCGGCGGGAGCGGCGGCTTTGTCGGCGTCGCTGTTCCACGGACCACTCCAGGTCACCTTGTCATTGTGATCGCGGACAGTCACTTCCTTGCTGCCGTTGGTGGATTTCACTTCGACGGTGCCGTCCCTGTCGCTCATCCGGACGGTGGCGCTGCCCTGCATTTGGATTTTGCCCGTGGCCTTGGGATCGATCATATTCAAGCCACCCGACTGCAGGCGGTTTTGCAAATTGCGCATCGCTTCCTCCATTTTTGCGGGATCGCCGCCGAACTGCAGGTTCAAGCCGGCGCTGTTGCCGGCAATGGCGTCACGCACCCGGTCCGCGAGGTCTTTGGGAAGCGATTCCAAATCCAGGTTCTGGGGATCGGTGCTGCCGAGGTCGGTGGGGCGGCTGTCCAGGGTGACATCCGCTTTGCCGGCTTTGCCCCGGTGAATCAAATCCAGGGCAAGGCTCTCACCCGGCTTGTGCGAGGAAATTTCCGCCGACAATTCCGCCGGCGAGCCGATCGCTTTGCCACCCACTGCGGTGATGACATCATTCACAGCCACACCTGCTTTGGCGGCGGGACCGTCGGGAACCAGCGATCGGACAACGATGCCTTTGCCGGCTGGCAAATCCAAATGAGCCGCGAGCAACTCTGGCAACTCGCCGGAGATCACCCCCAGGAATGCGGTCTCGTTTGTTGCTTCCGATTCGGCCTTTGCTTCGGCCTCGGGCTGCTTGTCCGCCTGCAGTTTGAATTGTGGCAAAGCGGCGGGCTCCTGCTTGAGTGGAGGTGGCGGTGGTGCGTTGTCCTCGGGCGCTTCAAGGGCGAATGCCGGAGTTGTTAGAGCGCCTGCCACAGCGCTCAGGATAAAATGAAGGTTTCGAGTTTTCATGATTACTTACTAGGAGCGTAGTAGATGAATCTTTTTGTCCGGAAATTTTTCTCAATCGGTTTTCGCAGGCACCATCATGTATTCGACGCGCGGCTGCTCGACTTCAAAGGTGCGGCCGTTCTGGTCCTTGAGCGTGATGCGGTCCTTGTAAACCACACGCACCACGCTATGGGGTTGGTTGCCGCTTTTCCACACCACTCCTTCATCATGCACCTCGCTCACCCCACGGTTGAAGCTGGCGGGAACCAAGTTGTTGGAAGCGGCGAGGGGCGCGGGTTGCGACGCGTGGGACGGAGGAGCGGATGCGACCGTCGGCTTGTTCCCGGTTGATGGCATCAATAGTGCGGTGGCGGCGCCGATCAATGCCACGGCCGCCGCAGCAGCCCATGTCGAACGGCGCGGGCGAACGGCCTGCGAACCGCTCTTGGGGAACAGGACGATCTTTTCATTTACGGCAAATGGCAGGTCCGCGGTGAGCGCTTCGAAATCCTGCAACAGGCCCGCTGGCAATGGCGCCGGACGATGCCCGCGCAACGTATCCTCGAAGCGCTGTTCCGCGGCGGATAGCTGGGTCCAGTTTCCGTCCGCAACCGCGTCAAGCCGCGTCAACAGCGCGTCATCCAGCGAGGCGGCGCGCAGCTCACGGAGTTCGGCTTCGAAGGGGTCGTTGCTCATGATCGTGTGGGAATGGTATTTTAAATCGAAAGGTCGCCGCGCCTGCGGGCATTGCCGAGTGAGCGCTTGAGGGCTTCAAGTCCATAGCGATACCGGGACGCCGCTGTGTTTTGGGAAATTCCAAGAGTTTCACCAATCTCCGCAAAAGTCCTTTCGCCCCAGACTTTCATGACGATGACTTCGGAGAATTTTTCCGGCAAATCCTTGAGGCTGTTCTCAAGTTGTTCGCGGGTTTCGTCATCGGACGACTCGCTGTCGAACCAAGGATGAAAGGCCTCAAAGGATTCGATCGCTTCATCGGCGCTGACATTGTCCTCACGGCGTTTGCGCCTGTCATCGCGGCGGCTGAGGTCGATCGCCAGACGACGGATCGCCGTATAGAGATAAGGGAGCCACGCCTCCTGGCCGCCATAAAATTCGCCGGAGCGCACTTTCTCGACCAGCTTCACCAGCGCGTCCTGAAGAATGTCCTTCGCGTCTTCATGTGAACGGGCCTGCTGGCGGGCGAACAACAACAACTTCGGGCCATGCTCCGCCAGCCACTCGCGCCATGCGGAGGCTGCCGGTGAGGGTTCCGAACCTGCGGTCATCGTTGAAGGCATTGATCGATCTTCGTCCATATAGCGCAGCCCGTGGAATGATTTGTCTATCCGGTGCTCCTGAAAAAGCCGCGACCGCGCCGGGTGTCAAACGAGTTCCCGCCGCTCCCCCCGCCCGCACCCACAAAGCGCCATAATTTGCGCCTGCCAGGGCCGCCCGTGCGCCATTGGGGCGGATGCAGTCGCACGCCGTCTAGATCTCTTGCCCGTCCGCCGCAGCCTTGCCCGCCAACGGCACCGGCAACCGTAGGAGCCAAAGCCTGGTTGAGGGGCACGAGCAGACAGGCGGCAAAGCAGCCGGAGCTGCAAGGCGAATAGCAAAGGACCGTCCCCATTCGTTAGGACCAACCCCGTTCATTCCGGATGATATCAGGCGCTCCCTGGCCCGCTAAGAAGGAGGGCGTAGGGCTGCCTGATATACACACTCCCCTCATGGAATTCCTTGTCAAATCAAGGAATGGCTGCAACTTTTACGAGAAGGAGGCTGCGGGATATCATGCGCGGAGATCCTACGAATAAACACTGTTGTGCGCCGAGCCAAGCAAGGCGCTTCTTGTCAGGTGAAAGACCTGATGTTTCAAAACCTAGCCAGTAGAAACTACCGAGTGTTGCAGTTGTGTCAGCTAACCCATTGGAATGTCGCGGAAGGCACCGCGTTAACAACATGAACCCGGAGGCTGACATGGAGGCCGATGGATGGGGAAACAACATGATTGAAGCGTACACAGGGAAGCACGCAGGCCACAGGGCGGGTCGCATCCGCCTGAAGGTTGATATAGCCCCGTAATTATTGGGATGCGGAGGGAGATCCACTAACAGTATGGAGAATCCAGCACCGGAAGACGCGTCATGGCGAGTGTCGAAGGTTCCGTCGGGGTCGTCACAAGACCGTGGCATGCGTGCAGAGAAGCGGGAAGATGACCGTCCTGAGGAGGGCGGCACCTTGAACTCGGGAGGCCCGGAGCCTCATCCCATGGAGTCGGTTTATCTCCAGGGAGACCCGCGTGATCGACATCAAGGAGACGCGCCGGGAAGGAGCCGGGAGTCAGAGCCACCCATAGTAGTCAGAGACGGGAGAGCCGTTCACATGGCGAAGGGGTTGGCCGGAAAACAAAGCGGACAAAGCACTCACGCGAGGGATAGGAATACTCCCGATGAAAGCGTGTCACGCACCCTGTCCGCACTGAGGGCAAAGGCGCAAAAGGAACCGGAGCATCGCTTCCGGGGACTCGCGCGTCTGTTAGACCGTCGGATGCTCCGAGAGGCGTTCGGAAACCTGAAACGCAAAGCCAGCCCGGGAATCGACGGGGTGGTCTGGGCGGGGTATGCCGAAAACCTTGAGGAAAACCTGACGGCCTTGGAAGAGCGTTTGGGCTCCGGGCGTTACCGCGCCCGCTGTGTCAAACGGCGGTGGATCGCGAAGGCGGGAAGCGGGAAACTGCGACCGCTGGGCATCCCCGTGTTGGAAGATGAAATCGTGCAGCATGCCGTGAAGCAGATCCTGGAGTCCATTTGGGAACCGGCGTTTCATGACGAGAGCATCGGCTACCGTGCGGGAAAGGGAGCGCGCCAGAGCAGTCTGGAACTACGCGAGGCCCTCAACGACGGACAATACCGGTGGGTCGTGGAAGCTGATATCGGAACTATTACGGGGTCATCGGCAACTCGCGGATGCTCTCGGCGTATTGGTTCGAAGTGACCCGGCTGCTCTATAAGTGGCTAAACCGCCGCAGCCAGCGGCGTTCGATGACACGGGCGCAGTTCACGCGCCGTCTGCCGGACTGGAAGCTGCCGCCGCCGAAAGTGGTGGAAGCTCCCTCAAGTCCCGGATTGCACCAGAAAGCCAACCCTGCATGATCAAACCACAACCAAGAAAACCAAGGACCAGCGCTGCCCTGAATGCGCGTTCTCCGAGGAGCCCGGTGCGGTAATTCCGCACGCCGGGATCTGCGAGGGGGGCACCGGGCAACCGGTGTCCCTACCTCAATCGGCAGAAATGAATATGCGCCAATTACTCACCAAAAATCGATGGCTCGTCATTGCCGTGGTGTTTGTCGCGTGCTTTATCGCCGTCGTCTGGTGCATGGACCCGTTTCTTCTGATGATGCTTGGCATCGTGGTCGCATGGATAGGGATACCCGCGTTACTTGTCGCTGGAATTCTCTGGTTGTTTGCTTTCCACTATGGGCGCTCAAACCGCCCCGCATTGACGCTTCTTTTGATAGTTGCGACTTCCGGCTGCTTTGTCGGACTCGCCATCCCATCGAATCGGTTCGTCCAGCAACGCGCAGTCTTGGCAGCCAAGGATTATCCTTCGCGTGTCGCCCCGCTGCTGGAGGCTTACCGCAGCAGCCACGGAGCTTACCCTACGAACCTTGCGCAGCTTCCAACCAAGCCCTCCCTTCCACGTCTTCTTCGCAGCTCTTACGGCTATCGTTCAGATGGGAGCAGTTACTCGTTCTCATTCCCCCAGCCAGGTGGCTTGATCGACACATGGGAATACTCCAGCGAGACAAAGACATGGTATCTATCTACATGAAGTCCCAAAACAGAAAGAAGCCGAACACGTCGTGGGTGGCAACGGCGGACAAGCTCTCTCGTTCGCTTCGCTCTGTCAGTCCTGCGCCGCCGTGCCACCACATTTAACGTTCTGCTAAATCTCTTTTTTCCATGCCTCAAAGCCTTTCCCCCTCGATGAGCTCAGTCTGGAGCATCGCGGACGTTGTTTCCCTGCTCGACTAAGAAGGGGCGACTGATTACATGAGGCATGAAGTTTTGGGGAATCGTAGCCGGAGGGCTCTTAGGGATAGCCGTCGCCTCAATGATCTTTTGGGGTTCGCCGCCAAAAGCAGTCCCGAGCAAGCCGGTCGTTCAAGTTACAGGTGTTGCAGCCGGGGTTAACGACCGGGATATCTCATCAATCAAACAGTTGGCTAGCCGACTAGACAACAATGGCCGCCTTATGAGGATTGACGTCAAGACTCCGTCTCGGGTTGAAATCTGGACTGGGACCAAGCACGGTGAATACGAGGCAAGCGGCCGCATTTTCACCTTAGAAAAGAGGGATGATGAATGGATTCCTGTAAACCTGGGAATCGAACGTGCTTGGGATACTTAGTGCCCGAACGTTCGGCCAAGAAACTGAAACCCGTCGCTATCATGAAAGCAGCAACTATTCCCTCACAATTGCCACATTCAATCGGGCGTCGATACCCTCAGATCGCTTGGTTATTCGCGCTTTCGCCGATTGCTCTGCTTCTCACCATCATAGCCATGGCCATTCATATTCGTCTCGGGCTTGGTCATTGGCCTACACCCATCTACGAGAACTACCGGACCCCGGCGAGTCTTTTCCACATGCGCGTTCTTGAGAGGACCTTGGATTTTTCAGTCTATTTCGCAGGACCACTCTGGCTCATTTGTTTGCTGGTTCCACAGCTGCGGCCATCTTCGCGGGGAGTTATCAAAGCGCAGGTGATGACAGCAGGCGTAGGGTGGCTCCTCATTATTGGATTCCTTACCCTTGATCCTACGACATTCTCTGCCTGGGTACTCGACTAAATTCAAGAGGCTCAGGTTCAAGAGCGAAGTGCAACAGAATGATATCTAGTTAAAGAGCTCTTCGGGAGTTGTGTACCCGTAGCACCCGGGTCGTCACGGTTCTTGATTTGATCAACTTCCTGGAGCATCAGCCAAAAATCCGAATTGGCTGCCGGGCTGTCGAATCCAACGGATGGCGGTTTATCAACCACCTCGCTCAGGGTTTCCAGCCCGCGAGTTTGCAGACCCGCTTGAAGTGCACGGCCTCGACCGGGGTGATTGAAAGGCGTGTTCCCCGTTGGCAAACCACCATCTCTTGCAGCAGGGGATCGGCCTTGAGCGTTTCGAGGGTGAGCAGGTC
>JANMJQ010000193.1:0-18249 GCA_031371445.1 Akkermansiaceae bacterium | reverse complement strand
GAAAATTATTGCGGCCGCGCCGTGGAAAGCCATTGGGCCCGCGGAACCGCGTGGGCCATTTACGGTTTCGCGATGGGCAACCGCTACACCGGGGATGCCCGCTATCTCGATGCCGCGCTGCGCTTGGCCCGCAAATTCATTTCGCTGCTCGACACCGAAGTGGTTCCGCTTTGGGACTTCCGTCTGGATGCGGAAGCCCCGCATATCAGGGATTCTTCCGCGGCTGCCATCGCGATTTGTGGTCTGCAGGAATTGGAGGCGCTTGGAGCTGCCGATGAAAGGATGCTCACGGCCAAGCAAACCCTGCTCGCCGCGCTTTGCTCGGAAGAATATCTTGATCGCAATCCCGCTGTCGAAGGAGTGCTGAAGCACGGGGAAGTGGGTGACGGCGTGGGTGAGGCCAAGAGCGCTTACACCAGTTGGGGTGACTACTATTTCATGGAGGCCCTTGCCCGGGAAATGGGAATGAAAGACACTTGGTGGTAATCGCCATCCGTGAACCCATGGCCCGCGAAATTCTAGCCACCCACCTACTGGGCGACTTGGCCGTCCGTTATCCGCGCGATACGACGACCGGACGTGTTGGGCTCGAACTATTGCCCGCCTTTCTGTTAGATCATGCGGTGCCTCCCAGGGAGTCGCTGCGTGGGGAACCTTTCATCGATGCGCTTCCCGGCGATGATCCGTGGCCCGCGCGCCCGGTGGAATCATTGCTACAGCTCAAACTGGCGGGCGATCCTTATCCCGGTGCCTTCGCCCAAGGACACACGATGCGGAATTCCGGAACGGTCGACCGCTTCGCATTCGAAGGGCAGGAGGTGCTGCGGGAGGGAAATACTACGAGCATCGTATCAATGTTTGCAAGCCGCGACGGCCTGAGTGCCGTTCATCGGCTGGTCTGGCGGGAAGGGGACCGAGCGGTCACCATCACGAACAGGTTGATCAATGGTTCAAGCGAACCGGTGGCGCTCGAAATGTTTGCGAGTTTCTCTCTTGCCGGTATTTCACCATTCGATGCCGCGGACGCAGTGGGTCGCCTCAAGGTCCATCGCTTCCGTTCCGCGTGGAGCGCCGAAGGCCGTCACGAATGTGTCAGCATCGAGGATCTTCATCTCGAGCGATCCTGGAGCGGCGCTGGAGCCTTCAGCGAACGCTTCGGTCAACTCGGAACCATGCCTGTTAGAAAATGGTTTCCTTTTGTAGCCGTGGAAGATTCGGTGGCGGGCGTCTTGTGGGGCGCCAACCTCGCTTGGGCAGGTTCGTGGCAGATGGAAGTCTTCCGCCAACATGACGACATCTGTCTCTCGGGCGGGCTCGCAGACCGCGAGTTCGGTCATTGGATGAAGACACTTCGGCCCGGCGAATCATTTGAGACTCCCGCGGCCACCGTTGCTTGTGTGCAGGGGAATCTCGATGACCTCTGCGATCGCCTCACCGCGATGCAGGACGCGGCGGTGAATCTACAACCGCGTGTCGAACAGAACCTGCCCGTCGTTTTCAACGAGTGGTGCACGACCTGGGGCGATCCCTCCCATGAAAAGCTGTGTGCCATGGCGGACCGTTTGAAAGGCTCGGGAGTGCGTTACCTGGTTATCGATGCCGGTTGGTACAAGCGACAGGGCACCGATTGGAGCAGTGGTCATGGCGACTGGGATCCGAGCCCCGAACTTTTTCCCCATGGTCTTGCCCGCGCAGCAGCGGCGATCCGCGGGCGGGGATTGATTCCAGGGCTGTGGTTTGAAATGGAGACCGCGGGCTCGCAGAGCACGGCGTTTTCGCTCGGTGAACACTTCCTGATGCGTGATGGTGTTCCAATAACCGTCCGCGAGCGAAGGTTTTGGGATTTGAACGATCCGGCGGCGGTCGGGTATCTTTCGGAGAAAGTCATCGACCTGTTAGAGTCCTGCGGCTTCGGCTATCTGAAAGTGGACTACAATGAGACCGCTGGCTTGGGCTGCGATCACCCGGATTCGCAGGGCGAAGGCCTGCGCCAACAGGTCGATGGCATCTACCATTTCTTCGATCTCATCCGCCAGCGACTGCCCGACCTCGTGATCGAAAATTGTTCATCCGGCGGCCATCGGCTCGAACCCTCCATGATTGCCCGCACGGCGATGTCATCCTTTTCCGACGCGCATGAGTTGGTGGAAATTCCGATTATCGCGGCGAACCTGCAGCGCCTGATCCTTCCTCGCCAGAATCAGATCTGGGCTGTGCTTCATCCGGGCGACACACCGCAACGGATCGGCTACAGCCTTGCAGCGACTTTCCTCGGGCGGATGTGCTTGTCCGGGAACATCGAATCTTTGCCGGAACCGTCATGGCAACTGGTCCGCAATTTCATCGGGCTGTATGAATTGGCTGCTCCTGTCATCAAGTACGGCACATCTCGTATTTACCGAGACCTTGGCCCGAGCTGGCGCCATCCCCGAGGCTGGCAGGCCGTCGTGCGATGCTCTGGACAGCAGGCGCTGGTGGTGCTGCACACTTTTGAAGATTCTCCGGCCCAAGTTTCGATCCCGTTGCCCGGCGATTGGGAACCCATCACGGAAGCGCCGCGGCCGGTCGCTGGTGTGATCGTGGCCCGTCCCGCCGGCGACTTCTCCGCAAACGTTTGGCTCTATCAACGGGTCGTGAAGCGGCAATGACTTCGTAGGGCCTGCTCCCGAGAGTTTCTGAAGCCGCGAGGCGGCTGGATTGTAGGCGTGCTAGATTCAGGTTCTATAGCGAATTCAAAGCTCGCGTAGCCACTGCTGTCCCGGCGGGACATAGAACGGCTCTACGTTCGCTAAAAAGGTCCCTAGTGGGGTAATCCGTTGAGTTCGAGACGAGGGCGGAAGCGGTGGCTTGCACATCCCAAATCATGCAGATTGTGTGGTCCACACGTGATAACACGTCCCCAACGCATCGATAGCCAACAACTGGATTATTGACATCTGGCGAAACCTTTCAGAATGGTTTCATCACCAATAGAACATCAAAATGGCTGACGATCCTAACAAAACATATACCGATGGCTGGTTTGTCTCCACCGAGCCGCATGAATACCAATATTTCAAGATGACCATCAAAAAGGCACATGCAGATACATCCGATGATGAGATTGCTGAGGCTATCCATGCTTGCCGGAAGTCCATCGCCCCTTCCGAAGGTAGGGCGAAACTTACGCAATGCGTGAACAAGCACCTGGGAGAATGACGATTGTTGATTGTTGATTGTTGATATGTGATTTTCGAAAAAAGTCGTTTCCATCCGGGGTTTTGGTCTCCCAAATCAAAAATCCTCAATCCTCAATCCTCAATCATCAATCATCAATCATCAATCAACCCGCATTTCCTCTCCGCGTTCGCGGATCAGACCGAGGGTCATGATGAGAACCTGGCTGATCATGAATGCGCTGAGCCAAAGGAAGGCGGCGTCGGTGAAGCCGTAGGAATGGAGGCCGATGCCGAGCATGTTGGTGCCGAACCATGACCAACTGGTGACGATGTTGCCGAAGACGGCCATGACCATCATGCCGCGCTCGCGGACCATGCCACCCCAGCGGGCGTGGAGGATGATGGCGTTCCAAATGACGATGAGCAGTGCGCCGTTTTCCTTGGGATCCCAACCCCAGAAGCGGCCCCAGGACTGGTCGGCCCAGATGCCGCCGAGGACAGTGCCAACGAAGCTGGCGAGAGTGGCAAAACAGATCACGCCATAGACCATGCCGCGCAGCGAGGCGGCGGTGGATTGAGGGACATTGCCGAAGGCGCGGCGGATCAGATAGACGATCGCGATGGTGCCGGCGAGGAAGGTGGATGCGTAACCGAGCGTGATGACGACAACATGGGTGGCGAGCCAGAAATTCGTGTCGAGTACGGCGCGCATCATTTCCAGTGTATCGCCTGATAGAGACAGGTGGTGGGCGATGAGCAGGGTGGTGAAGCCGACGATCGAAGCGACCACGGTGCCGATGGCGTTGCGGTGGAAGAGCTCGAGGATAGTGCTGAGAACGATCGCGCCCCAGCCGATGAAAATGGCGGAGGAATAGAGGTTGGTGACGGGCGGGCGGCCTTCCAGCAACATGCGGGTGATGAGGCCGAAGCTGTGGAGAGTGAGGCCGATGAGCAGAACACGAAAGGCTGCTTGCCGGAGAGTGCTGCCTTGCCAGAGCCATGAAACGATGGCGCAGAGAAATGCGACCACATAGAGAACCATGCAAAGGTAGAAGGGCGCGATCGCATTGAAGAGGGTTTCCGATGACGATTTCTTCAAAATGCCCAGGCGATTTTCTAACAGCCATGCCCGATAGTCCCTGATGGCGGAGTTGAAAGCGGTGCTGTCCTTGGCGCGATAGGCATCTCCCATGCGGGCATACGCGAGGGTGGAGGGATGGAGGACACCTTTGTCGATGGCGTCTGTTAGAGAATCGGGGAGTTTCCTCCAGCCGTTCGCTCCAGAGCCGGAAGGTGTTGTATAAACCTCGGTCATCTCCGCCCACTCGCTGACAATGTCGATGCGCGATGAGGCATCGGCGAGGAAATGGGTGAACTCGGATTCGACGTGACCCTGTCCGGGGAGGGCTAGTGCATGCTTGAGTTGGTTGTAGAGCGTGAGATTCCGCGTAAGAAGCATCAGCGCCTTCTCATACGGGGACCATGATTTCGAATCGGTCGCGGCGATGCGTCGTGCCTCCGGTTGCAGGGCGGTGAAGGAGGGCTTGAGCTGGGCGTAGGAATAGGATTTCTCCTCGCCACGCGTGAGCTTGGTCAGGCCGAGAAGATCGTCGTGATGGATGGGGAAAATTTTCCGGGTATCGGCCAGCTCCGGTTTGAAATTGAGTTCCGCGAGCCATGCGGAAGGGCTGGCGGGTGCATCCTCGCCGGAGACGCTTTGTTTCCCGTGGATGGATAGCAGTGCGTTCCTCGCAAGCGAATCGAGCGGTTGAACACGACCGTTCGAGACAACGGGGAGTGTGCCGAAGCTTTTGAAATCGAGACCCGTCGATGGCCGCGTGGCCTTGAACACCGCGCTGGCGATGAAGAGCAGGCAGAGCGAGGGAATCAACCACGCCGTAATTTTGCGAAGGCTGCTCATGATGCGCTGGAGATTTTGTTGCGGCGTGAAATGGCTTTGATCAGGTGCTCGGAAAATACCCAAAGCAGGCCGAGGCCAACCATCGCGCAGGAGATGTAGGGAAGCGTCCACACAGGGTTGCGGACGACTTGGAAGATGGAAGTGGTGTCGTTGTTTTCGAAGCCGGCCTGATAGAACGTGAGGCCACCGTAGCGCAAGGGATGGTTCATGTAGAGGAGATCCTCGCGGTTCTCTCCGGTGTCGGGATTGAGAATCTTGATCTTGCTGGAAAAGTTTTTCGGAATGTTGGTGCCGAGGTATTGGTCGTGACTGAAGTCGAGGAGCTTGATGGAAAAGGGATGGTAGAGGCGGCGGGGGCGGATGGACATTTTCCAGAGTCTTCCGGCGGCTTCGAATGATTGCTCGCCCTTGAACGCGTTCGAAAGCAGCCAGTGACCTTGGGATTTTCCACCGTCCGGGATGATATCGACGAAGGCGGTTGTTAGATCGCGGCGGTCAGCGGCGGTTTCGCGGGGCGTACGGCGGACGGCATAACCTTTTCCGAATCCCTCGCTGGCGCGGGTCATGTCGAACTTGCCAGTGGCCTCAGACTCCGGGAGAATTTCGCTGTTGCTGTAGTAGCTGTGGATTCTAACAGAAAAGCCACCCAACGGGAATTCAGCTCCCTCTTGCATACGGCTCTGCGGAATGGCGGTGACAGTTTCCAGGCCATCACCATCAGGACGAATGACGACGAGCTCTACCTCGCGGGGGAAGGTGGAGTAGTTCAACGTTTCTCCCTCGCTGATAGCCATCTGCGCTTCGCGCCCTAACAGGCCGGTGAAAATTTCACCCAGCAACATCAGCAGAATGCCGGTGTGGATGACAATCATACCAGCCTTGTTCCACCGCAGCTTGAAGCGCGCGCCGTGTGCGGCGAGGAGATTGACGATAAGAAGGATGCCTAACAGGGTTCCGCCGGGTATCGGGATGGAAAACCTTTTCGGACCCGGCATGACATCCCACCACGCGATCCATGAGCGGAAGAATCTCGCCTGCACTTCATAAATGCCCAGCTCGACCTGAGTGATGGTGGCGACGAAGATCAACACCATCGCAAAACCCAGAAGGGTGACGGTCAGGCGCAGTGAGCTGAGTAGTTTGAAAACGGGCACGGGACCTTACTCAGGAAAGGTTGCGGAGCGGACGAAGCTGTCGAATTTTTCGAGGTTCGCTTCGACGAGAGAAGCTTCGCCGGTGATTTTGAAAAACCAAGTCATGCCGGGACGCTTGAGGATTGCGGCGCCGATGGCGGCTTTTTTCCCGTTAACGATGGGCTCGGTGCTGATCATGTGACTGGTGAAAATTTCTCCGGCAGATGGTTCATCCACTGTCGTGAGGGGCGCGAGTTGGAGTTGGGAGCGCCAGCGGTTGACGTTGTCGAGGACACTGCCGGCATCGCCGGGGATCGGAACGACCGAAACATCGGCTGAAGCGCCTTCCGGGCCAGCGATGCTGAAGCTGGCGGCACGCATGGAGCTGCCTTCGCTGGGTGTCCAACCGTCGGGTGGCGTCACATTGATTTTTTTCGCGCTGCCTGGACCGGGTGTGGGCACTGGCGTTGCTGCGCTTTTTTCGCTGCCTGCGATTCGAACAGTTTGTAGGAACGCCATGAACACTCCTTCGGATTTTTTGAGAACAGCAACAGGGCCGGAAAATTTGAAATACCACGTTTCAGTATTGAGAGGGAGGATTGCAGCGAAGATCCCTTGGGCGTCATCGGCAGAGTTTTCGGCGGTGAGATTGAAGAGCAGCATTTCTTCTTTGGAATTGGCGATCTTGAGCGGCTGGCCGGTCACCTCATTTTCAGCGAGCGGCTTGAAGCCAAGTTGTCCACGCCAGCGGTTGATGTTCGCAGCAAGGCCTCCGCCATCACCACCAAGCTTCGAGACTGTTACCCGTCCGCCGCTTGGGAGAGCGTATGCGGCTGTTAGAAACTGACCGCCTGCTTCCTGTTTCCAATCCCCGGGAGCCTGCCAGACCACGGACTGGGCCGCGTGGGGTTCTCCTTCCTTTGGAGCCGCTCCCATGGAATCGCCGGCAGGCGGCGCTGGATTTTCCGACGTGGAATCACTGGCGACCCGATATGTGTGGATTTGTTCGTCCTTACAGGAGACGAGAACGCCCAGCGAGAGAGCTGCGAGGATGAGGAATTTGCGCATGGGAATTGGAAACGGGGAGTGCTTTGGTTTCAAACGCGATTGGAGCCTCCCTGCCGGGGATTGAGAAGCCCCGAAGAAAGTTTCGTTCATTTTTCCTCTTGCTGGCATTATCAAATATGGTAACTATTTCCTGCAAGTGATCGAAAACTTCACCTGCAAGGAAACCTCCAAAGTCTTCCATGGGGAATACTCCCGGAAATTCCCGGGGGACATTCAGCCACGGGCGCTGATGAGACTCCGTCAGCTCCACCGGCTCATCGCCATCGACCAACTTCGCCAACCACCTTCCAACCGCCTCGAATCACTCTCTGGCAATCTCAAGGGATTCTGGAGCATCCGCATCAATCAACAGTGGCGCGTCGTTTTCCGCTGGAAGGACGGCAACGCTTCCGACGTCCAAATCACCGACTATCACTGAGCCACAGCCATGAAAAAGAAACCGCAACTCATCCCGCTGCTCAACTTCTTCGCCGAGACCCTCCGCGAAACGCTTGAGGAATCCGGACTGTCCCAGGCGGAGATTGCCCGTCGCTGCGGAATTCCCGCGCCTCATCTCACCCAGATGAAACAAGGCAAGCGCCGCTGTACGCCCGAATACGATCTTCGCTTAAGCTGCTTCTTTGGCATCACTCCCGGCATGTGGATGAATCTCCAACTCGACTATGAATTCATGCGCGCGGATCGGGAGAAAGGTGAGGCCATTCGGAAGGAAGTGCGGCCTTGCGCGGCGTAAAACTCCAGAAATGTTACCATGCGAGGACCCAAAACACGGATTTTGGGTTACCAGTCGGTGTGCCATGAAGTAATATTGTGAATCCGTGAGCAATGACCCCATTCACTTCGACGACGCGCTCGCACGGGCGAGGGAGCTTCTGGGTGGGGAGGCGACTTTATAGACATCCAACAACGGTCCTTGATTTTCAGAACTTCGTAAGTTACAAATTTACGTATGCCAACCACCATCAGCACCACCGACGCCGCGCGCCATTTGGGAGACTATCTCGCGCGGGTAAAGCACAAGGGCGAGCATTTCCTTCTTACGAAGAACGACCAACCGATCGCCGAACTTTCGCCAGCCAGCGGGTCCCGTCGCGCGACATGGGGGGAATTGGTGTCCGCCGTCGCCCGTCTGCCTCGCGACCCTTCGTTCGCCGACGATCTGGAGAAGGTGAATGAGGCCGATCAACCCGCCGCCAATTCATGGGCCTGATTCTCGATACTTCCGCCCTGGTCGCTTGGGAACGCGCCGAAAAAGCGGGACAAACCATCGCCCTCGACGGCAGCGAGGAACTGGTGATGCCCGCCGTGGTCTGGGCCGAGGCCTTGGCCGGCGTCCGCCTGGCAGATTCCGCCCCGCGCGCCGCCCGCCGAATGGCGCGGCTCGAAGCCTTGCGCCGCTTGATGGGAATCGAGCCGTTCACCGCCGAAACCGCCGAACACCATGCGGACATCTTCGCCGAGTTGACCCAAAGCGGCACCATGATTCCCCAAAACGACATCTCCGTGGCGGCCACCGCGCGCTGTCTGGGTTGCGGGGTCTTGGTTGGCCCACGGGATGAAGCCCATTTCCGCCGGATCTCTGGCCTCGAAGTCCGGGTTTTGACTGTGAACTGAGCCACCGGCATGAAGAAGAAACCGCAACTCATCCCGCTGCTCAATTTCTTCGCCGAAACCCTCCGTGAAACGCTCGAGGAATCCGGTCTATCCCAAGCGGAGATCGCCCGCCGCTGCGGGATTCCCGCGCCCCATCTCACCCAGATGAAACAAGGCAAACGCCGCTGCACGCCCGAATACTACCTTCGCCTGAGCTGTTTCTTCGGCATCACCCCCGGCATTTGGATGAATCTCCAACTCGACGACGAATTCATGCGCGCCGACCGGGAAAAAGGCGAAGCCATCCGCAAGGAAGTGCAGCCGTGTGCGGCGTGAGAAGTTGGAAATGTTGAAATGCGAAGCCCGACTCCATTTATCATCCGTCAATGTCCTCTGTGATCAATCCTTTCTTCCACACCGTTTCCATTCAGAAATGTGAAGGCCCCAGTCCCTCGTTCGTGGGGTCTGGTGTGCTCCTCCGGATTGAGGGTAAGGACTACATTGCCTCGGCCGCCCATGTAGTTGATGAATTGTCCGAAGATGACGAGGTGGGGATAGCAATAGTAAAAGGAAACCAGATCAAATGGTCAAAGGATCGGCCTAGCCGGATCTTTGCCGCAAAACAGCAAGATGGGACATATAAAGCTGGCCTCGATCTTGCCTCCTATCGGTCACCAGTAACTACCGAAATTTTTTCGCGGAAGAGGGGATGTCTTTCTTCGACTTGGACAAGAACGCCCCTCCAGCTATTACCGGCGAGTGCTTCATTTCCGGATTTCCAGCCAAGAAGAACTACTACGACCGCCGGAGAAAGATCTATGCCGAGACGTGTGGGTGCCAGCACATTCAGTCCTTTATGGAGAACCCTCAAAAGGTGAAGGCTATCGGAGGCGATCCTGAGTTCCACTTTGCCCTTGAGATGAAGAAGAGAGTCGATTTCTGGGACGGCTTAACCAACAAAAAGATTCCGGAACTGTTCGATCTTCACGGGATGTCTGGGGGCGGTGCTTGGCACATGACCAAAGGGCAGGATGCGGAAATCCCCAAATGCGCCACGGGAATTGCTGGAATCCTCATCCATGACCGGGATACGAAAAAGGATAGAAAGGGTTTGGCCATGGTCGTGAAGATCGAGGCGATCCGTAACCTCATCAATTTTGCTAGTAGCCAACCCGAGACGTTGTTCTTCGTCAAATAGGCAAAGTCAATGAACCCGAAATCGCAGATTTCGAGTCACACTTCGATTTATGAACATCAAACTCAGCATGCTCGATACCCGGTTAAGGAATCACCTTTACTCGAACGGGAGCATCACGGACCAAATCGGATTGCAGCTCGGAATAAAATTTGTCGATCAAGCCCTTACTGATCCAACAATTAAGGGGGCCGCGCGGCAATACGATTTCACATCGGAAGATCTCGGAGTTGCTTACATAGCCATGATCGAGTGTCTCGCTAATCCGTGTATCAAGCTAGTTCCCAACCCGACCATACCACCGATGCTCGTCGCAACACTTGTATTCAAGGATTTGTCTCGGCTTGAGTCATTTTTGGGTGCTGTTCACCGAAAATGTACTCCGGGAATTACCGCGGAGGTGCGTCGCTTGATGATCGTCGAGACCGCTCATGACTTGGCCCATCAGATTTGGAACACCAACACGATGGAGCATGGAGAAGCTCCTTTTCATGTTGATCCTACAGGCACTGGCCTTAGTTCTGCGGGTGGATGTCTTGGTGCTTTCCTATTTGGTATTATTGGACCGCTCCGTTACTGTTTCGCGAAACGATAGAGTTAAACGTCGATGCGTTTCGGGTCGGTCCCCGCATCGTAACATTCCTCTCGGAGCGAGTGAGATTTCGGTGACGAGTGGATTGTGATTCAGGGCCTTGGCTTTCATTTATTCGCCCTTCATGCGGCGCTGCCGGATTTGAACTTTTTGGCTTCGCGGCGCAGGACGGCAACGAATTTGTTGGCCCTGACGTACCCGGTATACTCGTCGCGTTCCTCGGAGGACAGGCTGCCTTCGGTGTTTTTTGCAGCCAGTTCCTCAATGCGGTCGCGGAGAGGTTGATCCGTCTGTAAGGCCAATACAGCGTCTTCCCTGCCGGGAAGCAGGAGTTGAAGGAGTGGACTTACGCCGCGCTGAAAGGCTGTTTGAGCACTCATGAGCAGGAAGATAACAAAAGGAGTTTCGAAGGCAATAGTCGGCTTCTGCAGGGCGGCAACATTTGTCTCGTCTGCAAGTTGCCGGAGTGAGGATGAAGTGGATCTAAGTTTGGTTCTGGAGTTGAGTCTTCGCGAACCGCTCCAAGAGGGGAAGTCCACACTGCTCCATTTCGGTAGCTGGAATTAGGGCTTCTGGAAGTAACCCGATTTCAGCCAAGGCACGTCGGCAAACATTCGTAGAGCAAATCTTTCGGAGGAGCTTCACGTCTTTGATGATTTCCCGTTCGGTCGTTTCACCCATCTTGGCTTCCTCGATGAGGTCGGAAAAATAGGCGGGAAGAATCAAACAAAGCATTTTGAGATGCCGTTCGTCCTGTCGTTCCGTTTGATCGAGTCCAAGAAGGCAGTGGCACTTGCTCCGGAAAAGGTTCAGCGGGTCCATTACGGTCACCCCATTGACAGTGAGGGCTCTCACGCAAAGGTGATTATGTTCCTCCGGTGGAATACCGTAAACACCGATCAACAGATCAATTGTCCGCGGTGGCTCGCCCTCAAGCGTGAAGATGCCGAGTTGGCCTTGGGCCGGAGATGTTCCCTTCACCAGCGTCCCAGCCTGTTTTTGTCCCAAATATTTGGCCGCCGCGTGGCTTACCCAGATGTCACAGTCCTCTGAGGTGAAAGGCTGGAATGCGCTGAGTTTTTCGCCTTTTTCTTTTGCCGTGAAGTATTCAGCCCAGAAGTTCACCGCTTGGCCGCCTTCGAGGAAATACGCTTGCTCCGCCTTGCCTAATTCTTGGAGGAAGGTGACGAAATCCGAAACACGAAAATTTCCGTGCATTACCTTCCAACCGCTCGGGCGAGGTTGGAAATCCGAGCACCTTTAAAAAAGCCCTCAGGGAAAATCGAATTTTCGCGTTGCAGGATTTCGGGATTTTCGCCCTTTTCCAAACGTGCATGGTCATCACGCCGTGAAGCCTTTTTAACGGCTGCACGGGAAGCGTGATTGGCACTATTGGAAATTTTCATCGGCTTACCAAGGATGGCATGGCGCAGTCGTATCCTGCGTCATCGCTCGCTGAAACTGGCTCACGATGACGCAGGATACGACTGCGCCATGCCACTGTCAAACATTCGTGTATCATTTACACTGAGTGACATACGGTTCGTTCGCGTTTCATTGGCTGCACGACAGGAGTGTCGTGGCTCCTTATGGGTATCCTCGCAGTTGCGGATTCGGGCACAACCGTCATTCACCATCCCATCCCCTCGGGCGCTCGTCTCTGCCTCAAGCGCCCTCTGTATGGTGGTGGTGCGTCCCGTTCCGCTGATTTTGGAGTCGTGAACTCAAGAGAGGGCGTGAGCGTTTTTCCGACGGCATTCATGAGAGTGTCATCTGCGCCATGTTTCACGTCGGAGACTTTGTAGATCGGTCCATTGCGTGATCCTTGTTCTCCATCACCCGGTTTGCGGAAGAAGGCTTTCATTTCATCGAGATTGAGCGGGCTGGAACCACGGCGGCCGAAGACGGCGGTCTGGTTGCCGCTTTCATCGACGGCGCGGTCACGGTCGAGGCCGCGGGAAATGGAGACCGCGGAGCCCTCGGTCGGGTAAGTTGCGATGAGTTTCGGCGCGGGCTTCGGTGAGAAACCCATGTGGCCGGGCACGTTCTCCGGCGAGATCAGTTGCAGGACACGCATGCCATGGTGTCCGTCGGCGACGAGCGCATACATCGAGGCGCTCACGGAACCGATTTGCACATCGCGCACATCGGTGAGTTCTCCATCGGCGGTGAAGTTGGTTAGGATCTGCGGCTTTTCCGGATTTTTAATATCGATGATCGCCAGGCCATCGGAGCCGTTCGCAACATAGAGATAGGTTCTGGCGGCATAGAGGCCTTCGGCATGGCCCAATGAAACGGACGCACCGGAAAGCGCGAGGGGTTTCGCGGGATTGGAAACATCGAAGACTTTCACGCCATCGTCATCGGTGACAAAGCAGTAATGCCACTGCACAGTGGATTGACGGGCGCCACGCAGGAATGAGCCTGAATAGCCACCCGCGAAGACGGGGGACTTCGGGTTCGATACATCGACAACGGCCAGTCCGCGCGAAGTGGTGATGTAGAGCCATTGCCCGGCCATCCACGCATGGCGCGCGCCGGTTAGGGCTCCGTCGGGATTGAAAGTAGCCGCGCGTTTGATGAAATTGTTCGCCGGATTTCCATCTAACAAGGTGGCCACATCCACCACGATCAGGCCTTCCTCGAGATCGGTCACAAACGCGTAGCCATGATAGGCGGCGATGGTTTTTTCCTCGTTCTGCGGCAGTTGATTGCGATTGGGATCGTTGATCAGGGTGCTCGGGAGACACACGGAGGTGGCATAGGCGGTTTTGATAAAGGTGTCCTGTCCGAAGGGAGAAACGGGGGAGGTCGAGATGCGCTCGGAGAAATTCTTGTTGTCGATGTTCGCGATATCGAAAATGCCGAAACCATTTTTTCCGAGAGCGGCATAGAGATATTCACCGCGCGCCTGCAGGTCGAGCACGCCGCCCTTGGCGTGATTGTGGTAGCCGGTCTTGAGGATGGAGTTGTTCGTGAGGTGCTCCTTGTAGTTGTCTGGGTAAGCGATTTTATGCAAATGGCTGCCAAGCGCTGCCTGTGGTTCGGTGCGCTCGGTCCAGGCGACACCATACAGGCCGTGGTCATCGGTGCCGACGTAGCCATATCTTCCGAAGAAGTTGACGGTGCCCGTACCGAAGCCGAGGAGTTGCGTCATGATCGCGTTGTTGTCATTCGCTTCCGAGACGTGGCAGTCCGTGCAATTTTTCGTCGTACCAACGCCGCTGGTGGTATGCGCGAAGTGGGGGTTGAAGGCCTGGCCCGAGTATCCCTCGGCGGAGACGGTTTGCTGCTGGCTGTAAAACTGCTCGCGGTTCGCCCCTTGGGAGCCCACCACCACAGCGCTGGACGAGCGCAATACGGCGAGCCGATTTCCTTTGGCCGTGCTGTCCTTGCCAAGCATGAAGACATCGTCGCGCACGACCTGCGGATTGTATGAACTAAAATTCCGGGAAGTAGTTCCTTCAAATTTGTTGGTTGCCATTTTGACATCCGCCTCCATGGGCATGTGGCAGCCAAAACAACTGGTCGCCCATGCCGTGTGGCAGGTCTGGCAGTCCATTGCCTCATTGCTGTGGGCGAGATCCTTAGCGCATTTCTTGGGATCATCCGGGACCGCTCCCCAATTTTTGCCGTCGCGCTTCAGCGTCTTGGCGTAAGCGCTCATGATGTTGTAATGATCGGATCCGGGAGTAACCGTATCGAGCGTCTGGGGGATTTCCCACTGCAGGTTCTGCTCCATCGATGACTGCTGCATCAGCCTCTTGCCATCCGCGCTCCAAGTGAAACGGGGACCGAACGGGGTGTTGCTTTCGCGTAGATTGACTGGCTCGACTTTTCCTTCCGCCGAGAGCTTGCCTCCCTTGCCGGAGGTGACGAGGGTGGTGTGGGAGCTGACGGTTCCATGGCAATCCACGCAAGTGATCGCGGTCGCCGCCCTTGGTTCGACATTGAGCAAACCGTTGCCGTGGGAATCGTTGAGGAAGTGACAATCGACGCACTGCATTCCGCGCGCGAGGTGGATGTCTTTCATGTGCACGGCCTTCTTGAACTTGTCTTTGTCGTCGAAGGAAATCTTCTCATCTTTCAAGGTCAGCAAATTCCCTTCACGGTCTTTTTTAAACACGGCGCGGAACACCCAGCCATGACCGTGGTAGTCGGCAAACTGGGTTTCATTGAGCTTGGGATTCAACTCGGCGGTTTTCTCCAGGAAATTGACATCGCCCCACAATCCTCGCGCGGCCGCTGCTTCGGGATTTGCACGCAGCGATTTTACCATTTCCTCATCGCTGGGATTGTGTTGCTCCTTCGGATACATGAACTCGCCGTCCGATTCCTGATCCCACCAGGTATATCCGAGGAAGGGGTTCACGAACAAATTGCCCTGGTGCATGTGGCACGACATGCATTGGCTGGAGGGAATGCTCCGGGTGAACTTGTGGGCGATGGGATGGCCTTTCTCCTTCTTGGAAATCATGGGATCCGGATTGAATGACAGGCCCTGGTTTCCAAAGGCGCTATACCAGCCGGAATTCGAGGGAGAGCGATCGTTCGCATAAACGACGTGGCATGAGGTGCAGCCACTGGAACGATAATCACCCGGGCGGTTGTTAGATCCGAAGAAGTCCAGCAATGGATCGTGCAGGCGTGTCTTCTGCGCGCCGATGACTACCGGATCGACTCTTGAGAATGTGCCAAGCCCGCGCTCTCCCAAACGCCGGAAGGGTTTGCCCGGTGGCTCGGAGGGATCGGGATTGCCGAGTTCTCCCAGCTTGGTTCCACCTTTTTCAAAGATCCGGAAAATATTGCCGGTTTGCGAAACGTTGAAACGTTGAAACGTGGCAGCGGAAATATCTCCTGCACGATGCCCATGGTTCTTTGCATTTCCGGCGTGACCTTGATGGGACTTTGCAGTGCGAGAGGAACCCCGTTGGCACCATAGGCTTGGCCGAATATCGCATCTTTAACCGGGTATGCCCCGTTGTTGTATGCCGCCGCGCCCCAGAGCATTGCACCATGCCGCATCATGCTGTGATCGACGTGATCGACGGACTCCGCATGGCAGTCGCCGCACGTTTTTTTCGCCACGCGCAGGTCGCCCGGGTTCACGAACTGAATGAACTCAGGCGACTCATGGTTGAGCAGCACATCGCTGGAACTTGGATTCGCCGAGCTTTCGAAGAAAACGGGATTGCGTGGAGCCGGGTGAGCCTGGCGCATGGTCAGGCCCGGAGTGGGATCACCACCGTGGCAGTCCGTGCAGCCGAGGCGGACAAATTCACTGGCATGCGGATCATGCGAATTCTCATGACAGCTTATGCAGCCACGGCTTTTCTGCATCACCGCCGCTTTGGATTGATCCACCTTGTTGGCTTTTGGGATTGCCGCGCCGCTCACTGCCGAGGAATCCGCTGCGGCGATGGGCGGGCCGAAAAGACTTCCATAAGTCGTGCCCGTATCCTGGCAATAACCCGACAAGTTCACTCCGCCTACTGCCAGTGCGCAGACGATACGTAGATGAACTGTGAGTCTCTTCATGGTCAAAAGGTCATGGTTGCGGTGAGGAAACCGCTACAAAGGACACCGGGCAGATCCGATTTCGGAGAGGTATATCCAGGCACATCGGTTGAGTCCGTGCCGTAGATGTCTTTGAAACCAGCTCCAGGGAACAGCATGCCCATCCCCGCGTTGAGTTTCAAGTTGTCTGTTAGAAACGGCCGGTATTCCACCCCGAAGCTGAGATCCCAGCCAATTTCCCGATCGATATCATCCGTGAGCAGCGCGGTGGCGATCGTGTTCGTATCCATGAACAAAAGATAATTCAAATTTGCGAATGCCCGCAAGCGGGGTGTCAGGTCCCATTCTTCGCCAAGGCCGGCGATGAAAATGCCCGGGTTGACGAAATTTGACTGCCCCATGAACTTGCTGGAGCTCAGTTCGGGAATCAGGCTCAGACGCTGCTTCAAGGCGACCGCCGTCCCGCCGAGATTCATTCCCTGCCTCTGCCAATAGCTGAAGGGTCCGATGAAGTTCGGATTGTCAACGATGGCGTCCCAGCCGGTCGCGGTGTCGTCGGTGGCATCGTCGTCGCCCGATGCGCAGAACAAAGTGAATTTGTGGCGCATCCAGTCGGTATCCACGGAAACTTCAAGGGCCGCCATCCACGCGCTGATGTCAACCGAACGTCCGGCAAGACCATTCATTTCGTCCTGGCCGAACACGTGGTAGAGCGAATGGCTGATGTTCGCACGACCGATGTGGCCTTCGCCATTCCAGCCTAGGTAATAGGCCTGGAGATCGTGGGGAACCACGGTGCCGAGGGGGGCTGGGCGCACGAGGTGGCCCGCGCTGTCGTAGGTGAAACCGCTGTCGCTGCCGTTGTCCCAGTTGGCCAGAAAACTGAATTCGGCGGTGTAGCCTTCTGTTAGAAAATCCTGGCAATAGACGTTGGCGACGAAAACATTCTGATGACGGTCATCGAAAGTGTTCAGCTCTGAAAAGGACTCTTTCTCGAAGAGATCGAATAGCGCGAGATTATACTGGATGCGGTTCTTCTGCAGATTCCCGAAAAGCCGGTATCCCATATTCGAGTCGAAAAACACATGGCCGCGGAAATCCGCGTTGAAGGTCTGGATGCCAAGCCGCATCGCCGCGAAGTCGTAATTCTCGGAAAGATCGAGCAGATGCGATTCCAAAAAGAACTGCTGCAGTCCGACACGGTTCTCGAAGCGCTCGGTTGCTTTCGTATTGTGAAAGTCCCCGTCGGCGGGAGGGAAGGGGTCGATATCGCCGGGGTCGTCGATGACGGGATTGCCAGAAAAATTCCCCGTCGATTGATCAAGCCCGCGCGGGTCCGGCGAGACGACGTTTGCTTCGTAACCGGAAATATAGTTGGTATTGAAAACCGGTTGGATGCGGAACAGCCACTCCACGGGCTTGAACGAAGTTTCCCCCTTGAACAGATCAAATGTCAGACTGGTGTTGGTGTTGAAGACGGTCTGATCTCCCTTGCCGAAAAATTCCGAACTGTCAGGCCGGGCCGAACTGACGCCGGAGGGGATCGGGATTTGGTGAACCTCGATTTCGGTGGTGTTTTGCAGAGTCAGCGAAGCAAAAATGTCCTGCCCGTAAACCGGAAGATCCCCTTTGAGCACACTCTGATAGTAGGGGTGCCAACGGTAGGGTGTCCTTCTCTCGTAGGGAGTCTCGGCGACATTGTCCTCGAGATAGCGATTCCAAACTCCCGTCGCAACGCGGTAGCGGTCCTCGACAGGCGTGCTGTTAGAAGGAACGTCGGAATGCTCGTAATGACCCGCATGCCAGTTCTCGGAGATGCGCTCCTCGTAGCGGACACCCTTTCTCGGCAACACCATCGTTCCATCGATTTCCGGTTCGTAACGATCGAACGGATCCGATCCTTGAACCAGTTCAGCCTCGATTTGACGGCGCTCCAATCCCATTCGCGGCAATTGCATATCATCGGGAATCGGCGGAATGAACTTGGGTGATTCCTTCGGCACCCCTGCGTCACGCCTGAAGAAGCGGTCATCTTGAAAAGCTGTATCGTCTTCGAAAAATCGCCCGCTCCC
>JANMJQ010000156.1:0-1752 GCA_031371445.1 Akkermansiaceae bacterium | reverse complement strand
ATCGAGCGCGCCCGCTCCGCGCCGGAGATGCGGATCGAGCGCTTCGCGGGCGATGAACAGATGCATGATCTCGGTGGAGCCTTCGAAGATGGTGTTAATGCGTGAATCGCGCAGCATGCGTTCGATCGGATCAGGCGTCTCACCGCGGGCTCGCAGGGAATCGGCGGTTTCATAACCGCGGCCGCCTTTGATCTGCATCGTCGCATCGGTGGCGCGCCAGCCGGCCTCGGTTCCCCATAGCTTGGCGATGGCCGCTTCAAGGCGGATGTCGGCATGCTTGTCCACATCGACCAGCGCCGAGGTGTAGAGCGCGAGCGATTCGGTGGCAAATTCATCGGCTGTTAGATCCGCGAGTTTGCCGGCGATGGCTTCGTGCTTTCCGATGGCTTGGCCCCATTGCTCGCGCGTTTGCGACCACGCCACCGCGATCTCGCTGCAGCGCCGCATGAGTCCGACACAAGCCGCGGGAAGTGTCAGGCGGCCGGTGTTGAGCGTGGCAAGCGCGACTTTGAGTCCCTTCCCTTCGCCGAGAACGACGTTGGCCATCGGAACGTTGACTGCGGTGAAACGGATCACGCCATTGTAAAGCGCGCGCAGTCCCATGAAGTGGCAACGCGTGACGATCTCCACGCCCGGCCAGGCGGTTTCTACGATGAACGCCGTAATTGCATGCGGCTTGTCCGGCATCGGCGTGCGGGCCATCACAATGAGGTGCTTGGCCTTGAGCCCGTTGGTGCACCACAATTTTTCACCATCCAAAATCCAGTGGGTGCCGTCTTCGGAAACACGCGCACTGGTTTTCATCCGCGCGGGATCGGAGCCCACCTCGGTTTCTGTGAGAGCAAATGCGGAAATCGCCCCAGCAGCGCATTGCGGAAGGTATTTCGCTTTCTGCTCGGGTGTGCCAAAAGCCAGCAGCGGCTGCGGAATGCCGATCGATTGATGGGCCGAAAGCAAAGCGGTGATGTTGCCGCAATGAGTGCCCAGCAACATCGCCGCACGCGAATAGTTGGTTTGCGAAAGGCCGAGGCCACCGAGTTCCTTCGGGATCTTGATGCCAAAAGCTCCGAGCTCCGCAAGACCGGTAAAGACTTCATCGGGGATTTCGCCTTCGCGGTCGATGGCATCTGGATCGGTGTGTTCACGAAGGAAGGCTCCCAATTTTTCAAGGAAAGCATCGCCCTCCGCGCGATCGGCGGCACTCTGCGCGGGAAATGGAAAGACCAAGCGGAAGTTGGGCGATCCATCGAAGACCGAAGCCGCGAAGCCGCTGAGTTCCCGGCTGTCGCGCGACGACTCGGCAAGTTCAAGCGCGGCGCGTTGTCCCGCAGCCATCTTCGAGGTGTCGATGATTGAGTCATTCATTGAGTTTGAGAAATTAAGAATTTTTCAACCACAGATAAACAGGATGAACACAGATAAAGAGGGATGACAGATCATAGAAGAGAGGTTCTTTCATTTGAAATCATCTGTGTTCATCCTGTTCATCTGTGGTTCAAATCTTCGTATTGCAGCGGACCGCCGCGGAAGGGCGCGTAGCCGGTGCCCAGCACCATCGCGAGATCGATGTCATCCGCAGTTTCCGCCACGCCTTCGTCAAGGCAGCGGCGTGCCTCGTCGGTCATGGCTCGTGCGAGTCGTGTCGCAGTGTCTGAAGGAACTTCCTCCGCGCCGGGTCGCAAGGCAGCCGCCGCCTGGTTCAAGGTCGCATGGTCGCCATGGTAGTTGTAAAATCCGGATTGCGATTTGCGC
>JANMJQ010000115.1:0-4341 GCA_031371445.1 Akkermansiaceae bacterium | reverse complement strand
AAGATCGCAACCGGTTTCACCTGCAAGCTCCAGGGCGATGCGGATCGCTGACAACTCGGCTTCGATGGGGCGCGATTCAAGCCATGCCAGCATGTCACAAGCCAATGCGGGATGCGCCTCCTGATGGCGGAGGATCACTTCGGGATCTTCCGCATGAACCGCGACCGGCAAACTGACATTGGCGGCGATTTGCATGCCCTTGCGCAAGGTCGAAGGATTTGCCGCGCCAAATTCATCCAGGTCAGATGGGCACATGAAGGCTTTGAAACCGATGGCACCCGCGTCCGCCATGGCTTCCATGTGATCGAGCGAATCGGGTGTCAGTCCTCCCCAGAGCGCGAAGTCCAGGCACGACTTCGCTTCGGCGATACGGCGCTTCTCCTCAAATGCCGCGCGCGTCAGCACCGGCGGCGTGGAGTTCAAAGGCATGTCAAAAAATGCGACGCCACCCCCCGCAGCGAGGGCACGCGAGCCTGTTTCAATGCCCTCCCAATTGGTCCGCCCGGGCTCATTGAAATGCACATGCGCATCGATCCAGCCGGGCAGAAGCACATCATCCCCGAAGTCGATTTCTTCTTTGGCGCTCTCGTTGAGCGATGGCCCCACTGCGGTGAATAACCCGTTGGTGATGGCCAACGAGATGCGCTCGCCCATTGGGCAACGGCCGTGGACGAGGAGGTCGTTCATGGAGAAATGGTTTTGAGAAAATGAGTGAGAATCTCAATGCCAACACCAATATCCTCCGGGCTGGCATATTCGTCGGGGTGATGGCTGAGCCCGTCGCGACAACGGATGAAGATCATCGCGATAGGGCAAATCTTTGAAACGGCGACACCGTCGTGACCCGCTCCGCTCGCCAGCGACAGGCTGGAGCCGGTGACAGCTTGCAGCGAGGCCATCAACGCTTTTGTTAGGTTGGAATCGCAGGGAGTGGCATTGTTGTCCTGCACCGGCTGCCATGCCATCTTCAATCCGCGGTCCTTGGCGATCCCCTCGCAAATTTCATGCAGGCGGTGGAGAGCGTTGTTGCGGTGGCTGTCATTCGGATGGCGGAGGTCGATGGTAAAGGTGGCGTCCTGCGGCACGGAGTTGGAAGCTCCTGGGTGCACCTGGATTTTTCCCACCGTGATGACCAGCGGCGGCTCTGCTTTTGCCAGCGCTTCGGCAGCGACAATGCAGGCCGAGGCTCCGGCGAGGGCGTCGCGGCGCAATGGCATCGGCGTGGTTCCCGCGTGATCGGCGCGACCTGTTAGGGTGACGGTGAGGCGTGATTGCCCGGCGATGGATGAAACAACGCAGGCCGGCTCATCCGCTTCCTCAAGCACGCGACCTTGCTCGATGTGAAGCTCGACATAAGCGCGGCAGGTGCCGGGAGCATAGCGGATTTCGGATGCCCCCTCATGCCAGCCATCCTGTTTCATCGCGCTGGCGACGCTGGTGCCATCGGCATCGGTCGCGGCGAGTGTCTTGTCATCGAGCGGGGAGGTGATGCCTTTGCTGCCGAGATAGGTGGTCTGGAAGCGGGTGCCTTCCTCGTCGGAAAATGCCAGAACATGAACCGGGAAGGGGAGTTGAATTTTTTGGGCGCGGAGGGATTCCAATGCCGCAAGCGGGGCGATGACGCCGAGCGGGCCATCGTATTTTCCGGCATCGATCACCGTGTCCAGATGAGAACCTAACAGAAGTGGCCGCGCCTCGGGAATCGTTCCCTGCAAAATTCCACGGACGGTTCCATCGACCGAGTGGGATACTTCCATGCCCAGCTCCTCCATCCATTCCGCAACCTTTTTGGCGGCACGCAGGCTGGCGGGAGACAGGAAAGTGCGCATCAGGTACTCCGGCGAGTCGGAGATGCTTCCCAACTCATCAAGACGGGCGATCGCAGTTTCCAGGTGAGAAGGCATTGGAAATCTAAGGAGTCGCTTGAAACATCATGGAATAAGAAGAATCGGAAGAAGGTTTTTTAACCGCAGATGGACGCAGATAAACGCAGATGGAAGAGGGAGGGATTGGACATCTGAGATTGGAGATTTTGGAGCCGGAAGAATGAAATATGGAATCGAAAAAGCACTCGATCAACCGATAAGCTTTCACCCTCTGCATCTTTAATCTGCGTCCATCTGTGTTCATTTGACGAAGTAATTAGCTATTTTCAGTCAGTTCGTCCATGTCCGCTGCGCTCCCATTGCGGTTTAATCACTCTTCCCTTCAGCCATCAAACATCAACTTTCTTCATCTAACTGCCGCGGTAGGTTGAATAGGAATAGGGTGAACACGCGAGCGGCACATGATAGTTGCGGCCGGTCTCGATGATGAAGTCGATGGGGATTTCGTTGAGAAATGGCGATGCGACATCGTTCTCGAGAAAGTAGTCACCGATGGAAAACAGCAGCCGATAAAGGCCCGCGGGCGCGTCGGTGAGCAGGGGCTCGTCGCAGCGTCCATCCGAGTTGGTGACGGTGTCCGCGAGGAGTTCGCCATCGTGATACAGCCGGATCCTGACTCCGGCGGCAGGATTTCCTGAGGCAGTGTCGAGAACGTGCGTCGTTAGCTTTCCCATCGGAAAGAAGTGAGCAGATCGGGGGCCGGGTGGCAAGGGGGGAGCGGAGCCAGCCAGAACTACGGAGAGAAGCGAACCGCGAATGGACGCAAATAGACGCGAATGGGGAAAATTAGGAAATCAGATTTCAGAAGCCACAAGCATTGTTTATTCCTCTTATTCGTGTCCATTGGCGTCCATTCGCGGTTCAAATCCAATTGAGGGTATCTTGGGCAACGAACCATTTTCCAAACATCGTTGTTCTCAACGGGCTGGCGTCCATGCAAGGTAACGCCAATGGCTCCTCCGCAAAAAGGTTTCAAGATCATCAACCACCATGACGTGCAGTATCGCTGGATCATGCAAAACCGGCGTGGCGTGAATGAACTCGTGGTGATGGCGAATGCGGCGGTCAACGGGCAGTCGTTGATCGCGGAGCTTCCCAAGATCGTCAGTTGGACGATGGTCACCGATGCGATTGATTTCGGGAATGCCAACGGTTGGAAACCCAATGAGGCTCATCCTCCGTTCCGCTGTAAACACGAGCGCCGGGGATTTCAGATGACGCCGGAGTGAAGAAGTGCCGAGTGATCAGTGAGCAGCTGCAACCTGCGGCGGTCATAGACACGCCGCTACAACCTTCTTTGCTATCAACCATCAACTCTCAACCATCAACTTCTTCTCTTCCTGCCCGTGGTGATCGCCTTCAACAAGCCGTATGATGTGTTGTGCCAGTTCACGCCTGATCTGCCGGGCCAGCGGACGCTCGCGGAATTCGATTTTCCGCCACGTGTTTATCCGGTGGGCCGGCTTGATCTCGATTCGGAAGGACTTCTTTTGCTCAGCGACGAAGCGGGTTTCAACAGCCGTCTGTTAGATCCAGTGGCCGCGCATCCGCGGACTTATCTTGCGCAGGTCGAGGGAATACCAACACCCGAGGCATTGGCCAAGCTGCAGCGCGGCGGTCTGCTGATCCAGGGCCACCGCACCCGGCCCTGTCTTGTTAGATCGTTGGTTGAAGAACCTGCTCTGCCTCCGCGCGATCCGCCGGTGCGCTTTAGGAAATCGATTCCAACCTCATGGCTCGAACTGAAATTGACGGAAGGAAAAAACCGCCAGGTGCGGCGGATGACGGCGGCGGTGGGCTTTCCCACGCTGCGCCTGCTGCGGGTTGCGATCGGCAAATTTGAGGCACATGACCTGCTGCCGGGAACCTGGAGGATGCTGGATTCCTCCGAGATCACGCGGTTGTGGGGCTAGGGGGATTGCATTCGCGGTTATCAGTTATTAGTTATTGGTTAATAGGAGAAAAGTTTTTCCCGATAACCGATAACCGATATCTAATACCGCCCCTCCCGGTGTAGTTGCCCCGGATCGCGGGGAGCAATCCGGGGCAACGTTTACACACACACTATGCTGGGGGGAGCCCGTCATGCGCTGTCTCAGAAACAGCGCCGGGGGCTATGGGAAAGTGATGCTGTTAGAAAAGCATCGTATCCGGCCACAAGCAACCACGTGATCGCGTAGAACGCGGAAAAAATCAAGGTTCTGTCTTTGGAGCCGCGGGCTTTTCGACGGCGGCCGCGTGGCGGTTGAAAATTTCCTGCAAATCCTCCGCGGCAGCGGGCGAATGCGCTTTCCGCAAGGGTGCCATGGCGGCCTTGTTGAGGAAGGCACGGTTGCGGTTGCCACCGGCGAAGAGGTCGATTTCCGCGAGCACGCGCGGGCCTTTTTCTGTTAGAACAACCGGATAGATGGGCACGTTCGCCTTTTCAGCACCGGGCACGGCTGCGGCGACTCCG
>JANMJQ010000093.1:0-33054 GCA_031371445.1 Akkermansiaceae bacterium | reverse complement strand
TATTAAGATCATCGGCAAAGTTCCCTCGGCGGTTTCCATCGAAGAAGCCCAGGGTGCGGCGCGCATGATCGTCCTCAACCGCCTTGCGGTGGTGCAGGGCGAAATCGGTTCGCTGGACAAGGTGAAGCAGATCGTGGCGCTCGGCGGTTTCGTGAATTCCGAGCCGGATTTTTATGGGCATCCCCAGGTCATCAACGGCGCGTCCGATTTGCTGGTGGAAATTTTCGGCGACAAGGGCAAGCATTCACGCACCGCGCTGGGTGCCGCATCGCTGCCGCTCAACGTGGCGGTGGAGATTAATATGATCGTCGAGGTCGAGTGATCGTGGCGGCGGTTTGCAACCGCCTCGCCCAACACTCTGTCGCAAGCTCCCGCGTCGCGTAGCGACGATTCAACGCACCCATCCGTCGATTACGCACAACCACCAAGGTACGACGCCGCGGGCATGCGGTTCCCTTTCAAATCAAAGAGACAGGCGAGGCGGTTGCAAACCGCCGCCACGTTTAATGACAGCCGCGCCTTCTGTCAGCTGCAGCAGCCGCCGCCACCGTGGCCACCGCAGCAGCCGCCGGATTCGACGAGGTCTTCGGCATTTGGCACGCGGCCGAGTTCGATGGTGCTGCTGACGTACTTGCCGATTTGCTTCTGCATGTTTTCCAACTCGCGCTGGGCTGCTAGAAAGGAACGCGCAACCGTGTTTGACATCAAAGCTTCACGGGCGTTCTCAAACTCGCGGATCTCGGCGGCACCCAGTTCGATGCCGGCATGCTGCTTTTGATGAAGCTCTTCGCCGCGCTCGTGGACGCTTTGATATTGCAAGCGGGCGGCGTCGTCGCTGAGGAAGCGCTCGACATCGGCCTGGAGCTTGAGGAAATTCGGATCGCTGGCGATTTGCGCGCACAGTTCCTTGGTCTTTTCGATCACGGCGGAGTCTTCAGCAACAATGGACATGGCGGGTGGATAAACGGGAATTTCCCGGCTGGCAACGGCAAATGAGATTCCAGAGACCAGAATCCAGAGACCAGATTAAGAGATTACCGCAGAGTCGCAAAGGACGCGAAGTTTCGCAAAGAAAGAGAGGGTATTGGACTTCAATTGAAATAATCCCTCTGCGCTCCTTTGCGTTCTCTGCGACTCTGCGGTGAATCTTCAATTCGTCTGGTCTCTGGGTTCTGGTCTCTGGTTTCTCTCGCAATCCGCGCGTGACAGGAGCGGATGCCACGCGTTTTGTCGGGCGGCATGGCGATCGACCCCTTGAAAGACGGCATCCGCTCGAATGTGCGGATCGATTTCTACGGCCAGGTCCACAAAAGGTTAAAAGGGACCGACGCGGACAAGCGCTACGCCACGGAAGTCGCGGTGCTCAAGGTTTTGGAGGAACGCGGCTGCCCCTATGTGCCCCGTCTGCTGGAGGAACACCCCGGGGAGCTCTATTTCGTTTCGACCAACTGCGGCAAACCCGCTCCGGCCCTATCCGTGGAAAAGGCCAACAAGCTGTTCGCGAAGCTGGAGCGCGAATACGGCGTCCGCCATCTGGACGCGGAGCCGCGCAACATCACTTATTCGGACAAACTGGGCTGCTTCTGCGTCATCGATTTCGAACTCGCCGAAATCCTGCCGGCCCCCACAGTATCGGAGCCACTCCCCGAATTTCCGCCGCCGTGACCCAAGCCGCGACCCTCTGCTGGACCTCCCTAAGCCACAACGGCTCGCGAAAACCACGCAACGACGATTCGCTGATCGCCTTCGCGTCCGGCCCCGACGGCGCCGAAGCCCTGGAGGAAAGTGGCAGCCATTCCCTGGGTCGCCACGACCTGGTGTTTGCGATTTCCGATGGCATGGGCGGGGGCAATGCGGGCGACATCGCTTCGTCGACCATTTTGCGCTGCATGACCGAGATCATCCCCGAAACCTTCAAAGCGGCGGCCGGCGGCTTTTTCCCGGATTCGATCGAGCACCTCGCGCAGGCGGTGCGGGGTGTCCACGATCAAATCAACGCGACGGCCCAGGGCTGTCCGGAGAAATCCGGCATGGCGGCAACTCTAGCGCTGGCATGGTTTACGCCAGAAAATCTCTACATCGCAAACGTCGGCGATTCCCGGATCTACCGCTCGCGCAACGGCGCGCTGGAGCAATTGAGCCGCGACCACACGTCTGCCTGGGGGCAATGGAAACGCGGGGAAATCGCCGAGTCGCAATACCGGACCCACCCCCGCCGCGCCGCCCTTTACGAAGTCGTCGGCGGTGGCCATGCGACGATTCATCCCCACCTCGCGGCGATTCCCTACGAGCCGGGAGATCGATTTTTGGTCTGCTCGGATGGCTTGATCGACGGCCTGTGGGAGCGCCATATCCGGGACGCGATGGCCGGCCCGGCGGACTTGCAGGGCGTTGCCGGAACGCTCCTGCAGCGTGCGGTTGAAAATTCAGGGAAGGATGACACGAGCGTCATCCTGGTATCGGTCGGGCAAGCGCAAGCTGTTGAATCTGACTGAAAAACGACTCTGCGCTTGGCACGCTCGATGCTTTTTCCCAGCGTCAGCCGTCCCGGCGGGTGGGCCTATATCCCATTTGTAAGGATTTCTGAAATATATACCGTAATCACTGACAACCAAACCATAATCATGGCCAAATACAAATTGGAATACATCTGGCTCGACGGCTACACCCCGGTGCCAAATCTCCGCGGGAAAACTCAAATCAAAGAATTCTCAAGCTTCCCGAAATTGGACGAGCTCCCGCTCTGGGGCTTCGATGGTAGCTCCACCCAGCAAGCTGAAGGCCGCAGCTCCGACTGCGTTCTCAAGCCGGTGGCGGTTTACCCCGACTCGACCCGCAAAAATGGCGCGATCGTCATGTGCGAAGTCATGATGCCCGATGGCGTCACCCCGCATCCTTCGAACGGCCGCGCCACGATCCTTGACGATCCCGGTGCCTGGTTCGGCTTCGAGCAGGAATACTTCTTCTACCAGGACGGTCGCCCGCTCGGCTTCCCTGTCGATGGCTTCCCTGCCCCGCAAGGTCCGTATTACACCGGCGTCGGCTACAAGAACGTCGGCGACATCGCCCGTCAGATCGTTGAGGAGCACCTCGACCTCTGCCTCGATGCCGGCATCAACCACGAAGGCATCAATGCCGAAGTGGCGAAGGGACAGTGGGAATTCCAGATCTTCGGCAAAGGCTCCAAGAAGGCCGCCGATGAAATGTGGATTGCCCGCTACCTGCTCAACCGGCTTTGTGAAAAATACGGCATCGACGTCGAATATCATTGCAAGCCGATCTCGGGCGACTGGAACGGTTCCGGCATGCACGCCAACTTCTCGACCGAATACCTGCGCAGCAAGGGCGGCAAGGCTTACTTCGAAGCGCTGATGCAGGCGTTCTCCGAGCATTGCGAAGAACACATCGCGGTCTATGGCCCCGACAACCACCTCCGCCTGACCGGTCTCCACGAAACGCAGTCAATCGACAAGTTCTCGTACGGCGTCGCCGACCGCGGTGCTTCGGTTCGCGTTCCGCACAGCTTCGTCAAGGACAACAAGTATCAAGGTTACCTCGAAGACCGTCGTCCGAATTCCCAAGGTGATCCCTATCAGATCGCTTCGCGGATCCTGAAGACGATCTCGCTCGTGCCGACTCCTTGAGTTGAGTTCTGAAGTCTATCGAAGCCGTCTCCCTGTCGCGGGGAGACGGCTTTTTGTAATGTAGCGGCGCGTCTATGACCGCCGGTAGCCAATCGGGAATTTCGGTATGCTGCCGAGTGCCCTCCTGGCTCAGCGTATGTGTTGCGAGCCTTTTTTACAATCAGCGGCGGTCATAGACACGCCGCTACATGCCAGCGCTCCATTCTTGTCATCCGGCTTGGCGGGGGGCATTTTAAGCGCATGAAAAATCCCTGCGCTGCGGCGCGAACGATTATTGCTCTCGCGTTCATCCTGATCATCGAAATGCCATTGGCTCTTTCCGCGGCGGATGCGGCGAAAGAAGATGCCTCATTCTCCGCAAAGCTCATTGGCGCGATTGAAAATGCGGACTACGAGAACTTCATCGCCGATGGCACTCCTGATTTCAAAGCTCTGTCAAAGGGGCAATTTGATGCAGTCTCCGCCAAGTTTGCCGATCATTTGAAAAACCGTTCCGCGTTGACCTATCTGGGCGATCTCAAGCAGCAGGGATTTCACGTCACACTATGGAAGATGACCTTCAAGGACGGCAGCGATGACGCGCTGGTGACGATGAGTGTTAAAGATGGGAAGGTGGGTGGGTTTTTCATCAAGTAGCAGTGCGAAGGCTTACGGCGTAGCCACTGAATCAACACCAACATTCGCGCGTCATTCATGTCACGAGACGGTGCGAGAGGATATTACCTACTACCAATGAAAACACGTATCTCACCAATGGGAGCATTGCCGAGACCATCGATGGCAATGGCCTCGATGCCGATATGCTCGAAAGCCTGTTGAAGCGCTCGGGCATACAGAGGCTGCCCCGCATTGTTGATGACAAGCGAAATGAGCCAAGGTGCCTTGGCTGGCGAAGTGTTTCCGACCTCATATTTCGCTTTTGGTGGCGTTGTGAATCCTGTCTCGGCGAGCAAGGAGCGAATCTGCTCGGAGAAATCAACTGTCTCTGGCGGCGGTGCGTTGTAGACGATATCAATAGGACCTTTAGGCACTGTAGCTAGGAAGGCGACAAACTTTGTGCGTCAATCATCGGTGAGTTGTCGCAGCGCGAGCTTCCTTTCAAGTTCGGCGGTATGAGCTTTCGCACGTTCGAGTTCCGCAGCAGCGGTCTGCAATGCGGCTTCTGTATTAGCAATTTTCTCATTGGCCGCAGTTAATTCCGCGCTGACAGCATCACGTTGGGTTTGCGCGGTTTTGGTTTTTGCTTCGGCGTCGGTCGTTCGCACTTTGTTCAGGTGAAATCCGGCTAGGATAATAAATCCACCAAACAACCAGCCGAAAATGGAGAGAATCAGTGCGAAGTTGTAGGCACCTGATGGAGTTCTGAGCCAGTCGAGCATTTGCTTGTGCTTTTCGGGGGAAAGAATCCTGCGCTTAGGCTCGGCTTCCATGTCGGTATTGCCTATGCTTGGAGTCATAAGACGGTCGCGTCGCCTAATATCTTATGATGTGGCGAGGCACGTTTGTCAGGGAATTTGGGAGATAGGCGACCGGTCGGCAGTCACTCCACCAAACCCGCCACGCGCAACCCTTGCGCCTCGGCGAGGCGTTGTTGGTTCCGGTCGAAAGTGAGGAAGATGGTGGCTTTCAAATGCAAGGCCCCGGCGACATGCAAGATATCGAAGCTCCGGTGGCCGCGGTGAACCGTATGGGATTCAGACAAATTCCCGGCGGTTTCAATGACCTGCGCCAGGTTGCAAGGATGGTTGACCAGAAAGCCCGCTTCAACGTCGCGGTGGAACTGATCCACGAATTGAGCAACTTTTCCGGGTGCAAGCAGCTTGCGGAATTCTGATAGTCGCAAGGCGTTGAGCAATTCAAATTCATTGAGTGCCGTGATCGTGATTGGCGCTTTTGCCGCTGTCATCCAATCCATCGCGGCCTGCGTATGGCAATCGTCGCCATAAAGTGCGAACAGGAAGCTTGTGTCACAACAGATCACCATGAGCCGCTGGCATCCTTGAGCAATTCGGCGGATTCTTCAGCGGAAATCGTCCGGTCCTGACTGCGATCCCGTAACACCGCAGCACTCTGCGACCAATCGACTTTGCCACTGGCCGAGGCCGGCTCAGGCACGAGACGGGCCACTGCCTTTCCGCGTCGTGTAATCACAATTTCCTCCCCCGCTTCGATCCAAGCCAACAGGTCGGTGTAGCGGTTCCGGAGATCCCGGACGGTGGCCGTTTTCATGGTGCTCCAGATTTGTAGCACAATGGGGGACGATGTCAAACCTCCTTGGAGTGCGGTGGCATAGTGACAACGACGACACCGCTTTGGATCGGAGGCGGCGTTGAACTTTTACCATTCCCCCGTCCTGCGAACCCATCGAAAGCGGCGTGGCGCTGCGCTTCCCGCCGCACTCCAGGGTTGAATCGCCGCCCCGGGTGGCGATGCTCCGCGCATGCAAGCCCGCGACGCCGCGCTGGAAGTTGCCCGGCGCTTGATGGCTGCCGGGCATGAGGCGTTGTTT
The DNA here is from genome assembly GCA_031371445.1 of Akkermansiaceae bacterium. Lineage (GTDB taxonomy): Bacteria > Verrucomicrobiota > Verrucomicrobiia > Verrucomicrobiales > Akkermansiaceae > Luteolibacter. Next base: position 26,901 of record JANMJQ010000093.1, on the reverse strand, counting down.
GCGGGTGGCTGCGTGCGGGACCGGCTGCTGGGCCGCGAGGCAAACGATGTCGACATCGCGACGTCGGCGCGGCCGGAGGAGGTGTTGAAGTTGTTTCCCGGCTCGAACGAAGTCGGGGCGCATTTCGGAGTGGTGATCGTGAAGCACCAGGGCGTACATGTGGAGGTTGCGACCTTCCGCACCGATGGCAGTTACAAGGATGGCCGCCGGCCGGTGAGCGTGGAATTTTCGACGCCCGAGGAAGATGCCAAACGCCGCGATTTCACGGTCAATGGTTTGTTCGAAGATCCCGACAGCGGCGAGGTCATCGATTACACCGGCGGTGTTGCGGATTTGCGTGCCGGCGTGCTGCGGGCGATTGGCGATCCCTTCGCGCGCTTCAACGAGGATGCGCTGCGCCTGCTGCGAGCTGTTAGATTTTCGACGACACTGGGGTTTGAAATCGAGGCTGACACCAAGGCCGCAATCATTACCTGCGCCCATCTGTTGGAAAAAATTTCGCCCGAGCGGATCCGCGATGAGTTTTCGAAAATCCTGCTGTCCCCGCTGCGGCGATGGGGTGTCGAACTGTTGGTGGAGACCGAATTGATGCAGTTCATCGTGCCGGAGTTTCTGGCGACGATCGGCTGCGAACAGCCGCCTGAATGGCATCCGGAGGGCGATGTCTATGTCCACACCTGCATCATGCTTGAAATGTTGGAAGCGAAGGCTCCACTCGATCTTTGCCTGGCGACCTTGCTGCATGACATCGCGAAACCGCCCTGCCGGACCTATGATGAGGAGGAAAACCGCATCCGTTTCAATGGCCATGACACGATGGGTGCGGAAATGTCGGAAACGATTTTGCGCCGCTTGCGATATCCGAACGAGGTGATCGCTTCCGTCACCGCGATGGTGTCGCGGCACATGCAGTTCATGAACGTCCAGAAGATGCGCACGGCGAAACTGAAGCGCTTCATGGCATCGCCGGATTTCCCGAAGGAAATGGAATTGCATCGCGTCGATTGCGGGTCGTCCAACGGCTTCACGGACAACTATGAATTTCTCCTCGAAAAGGGGGCGGAATTCGCCGCCGAGCCACTGATCCCCCCGCCGCTGGTTTCGGGGCGGGACTTGATCGAACTGGGCCTCAAGCCGGGCCCGCGCTTCAAGGACCTGCTGGATGCCGTCGAAACCGAACAGCTCGAAGGACGAATCCTTGATCGTGACGCCGCCCTCGTTTATCTCCGGGAACTCGCAGGGCCGTTTGGTTGCGGGCCATAATCGATTTTCGCCATGAATCCCACCGTTCCCGTAGAGCATTCCGATCCAACCAACGCCGCCATCCTTGCGATTTCCGAGGATTTGATCGCGGGGTTTCATCGCCAGCCCTTTCATGCGATCGCGGAACAATCGGGCGTCGCGCTGCCGGTGGTGCTGGAGCGGATCCGGGCGATGCTGGAAGCGGGCGTGGTTCGGCGCGTCCGGCAGACTTTGCTTTCCACGAAGCTTGCGCACGGGGCCTTGGTCGCGTGGAAAGTGCCGGAAGAGAAGCTCAACGACGCCTTCGATTTCATGGCGAAGGAAGATCCGTTTTCGGGGCATGTCGTGATCCGTTCCACCGATACCGAAGTCTCGGGTTCCGGCTATCGTCTTTGGACCACGCTTAAAGTTCCGGTCGGTGAGTCATTGGATTTCCATGCCACCGCCTTGCTTCGTCTGACAGGCGCGACGGAATATTTGTTAATGCCAGCTCACGGCGTGTTTGCACTCGGTGTCGGTCACACGCGCCGCAAAGTGCTTGAGCCGGGCGACAAAGCGGATGAACCAGCAACGATGATGACCACCACGGCCGTCGATCTAACAGATGAGGAATGGAATGTCTTACTCGCATTGAAGGAAGAACTCACGGTCGATGAGATCGTTGAAAATCCATGGACCAAGCGCGCGGAAATCGCCGGCGTCACGCTCGATCGCTTTTGTGAAATCGCCGAACGTTTGAACGCGAAAAAAGTCATCGGGCGCTTCTCGACATTCCTTGAGCACGTCAAGCCATCGGCCACCGGTGAGCGTGTCACCCGTTTCAACGGGCTCTTCCATTGGGCGGTGCCGCAAGGCCGCGAAATGGAGGCGGGTGGCGAAGTGGGCCGGCATTTTTGCATGACCCACGCCTACTGGCGCGAAGGCGGGCCGCAGTTTGGAAACGTCAACATCATGGGCGTCATGCACGGCACCGAAAAACCGCGGGTGCTGGAACACAAGGCGGCCATCGACCGCCACCTTGCCGAGGCGGGCATTCCGGTTTCCTACACCAACGTTTTTTGGGGCGGGCGTTCGGAAATCAAGCCCTCGGAAATTTCCCCCAAGGTTTACGCGGATTGGCACGCTAGGCACGCGGAATAATGGATCGGGCCTTCCCCGCCCCCAAGCCGGAGCATCACAATTTCCGGAATTCCGACGATTTTTCGTGTGTCTCCGGAAGGATCATGGTCAAGTGTCGTTAACCCATGCAGGCCACGCTTTTACCGCCGAGAAATCCCGCGTTCTGCGCTCCGATTACCTCCAATCGCGAACTAGGGGCCTGCCTGATCGCGAATCTCCCCATGCGGGAGCTGCTTTCGACCGACCTGCGGCGCGCCGGGCTGCAATTGGTGGACCCGAAGGAAGCCACGGAGCGCACGCTGCGCATCCCCCTCGACAACTGGATCGAACTCGGTGCCCTGCTTCTTCTGGGTAGAAATCCCAACAGCGCCTGCCTCCTCGACAGCGATGGAAACGTCCTCGCCTGGAAGGGCTCGGAAAAACACGAGGACTGCGTTGAAAGAATCGTCACCGACGCAAACTGCTTTCCCGTCAACTATCCCTGGGACCTCCTGCGGATGAACGAGGAAGTGCTCAATCTGATGGATGAAACGTCGTTGCTCGGTGAAGTCAGCCCGCTGGCCAGCCTGAGCGGATGCATCCGTCTCGCGAATGGCTCGAAAATCCTCCCAGGAACCGTCATCGAAGGCCCGGTGGTCATCGGACCCAACAGTCAGATCGGACCGAACGCTTTCATCCGCGGCGCGACCAGCATCGGTGCCAACTGCTTCGTCGGCAACGGCGCGGAGGTGAAGAACTCGATCGTTTACAACAATTCCTACATCTCACGCCAGTGCTATGTCGGTGACTCCATCATCGGCACCCACGTCACCCTCGGCGCGGGAACCTGCACCGAAAACCATCGTCACGACGGTCGTCACCATGTGTCGATGATCCAGGGCAAGCCCGTGAACACCGGCCGGCTCAAGCTCGGTGCGATACTCGGAGACGGTGTCCGCACGGGCGTCAACACGTCCATCGAAGCTGGTGTAAAAATCGGCATCGCGCGGACGACGCAGCCCGGAAGTTATATCGGCAAAGACCTTCTGTGACCGAATCGTCACAAGCGTTGAATCGGGATGAGCCACCCGGTCCGCTACCGGTTGGCGCGATGCATCGCATTTTGATTATTGAGGACGAGCACGACATCGCGGATCTGATCGCTTTCAACTTGAAGCGGGGCGGTTACGAAGTGATCCAGGCGCATGACGGCCTGGAAGGAACCGAGATGGCATTGCGCGAACGGCCTGATCTCATTCTGTTAGACCTGATGCTTCCGGGACGCGACGGCTACTCGCTGTTTCGCGAACTTCGCCGCGATGTGCGCACGGCCGGCACGCCGGTGATCATTCTCACAGCGCGGGCGCAGACGGAAGACAAGATCCAGGGACTCGAGGCGGGTGCCGATGACTATCTGACCAAACCTTTTAGTCCGAAAGAATTGATGCTCCGCGTGCAGGCGGTGCTCAAGCGCAGCGACCGTCCGCCGGGTGCGGTCGATTTCACCCATGGGCCGTTCCGCTTCGACAAGAATGCGCAGAAATTTTACGTGGAAAATGAACCTGCGGAACTCACCGGCACGGAGTTCAAGCTCTTGCTCTACCTTTGCGAACGGGCCGGCAAGCCTCAGGATCGCAACGACCTCCTGAGAACCATCTGGGGTTACAGCGATGCCGCGCACAGCCGGACTCTCGACACCCACATGAAGCGCCTTCGCCATAAGCTTGGCACGCACGGCACCTGGATTGAAACCGTCCGCGGCACAGGTTACGTGGTGGCCGCGAAGATCCCATGAACGGAGCGGTTGAAATAGTTGCCGCGGTGCTGGCATTGCTGGGACTGGGGATTCTGGCCGTCGTGCTGCAGAGGGCCCGCAAACAGCATCATGCCGACGAGGTTGCCTTGAAGGCGCGGATGCAACGCGATTTGGAGCAAGCGCGTGACGAACGCAACCTTCTGTTAGATGCGCTCGGCGATCCATTTTTGCTGATCGATTCCAATGGCAACATCCGCTTCGCCAACAGCGCCGCCCGATCGTTGTTCGGCAGCCGCGATCTAACAGGCAGGCACTTCAACGAGGCGTTTCTGGATCCCCGCCTGGCCGAGGCCCTCCAGCGTTGTCTCGCAACCGGCGAACCCGTCCAATCGCGCGTCGTGCTTCCCCAGCAAAGCTCACCGCTCGGTGACCAGGAAAGCCGTGGAGTCAACGCATGGATCATCGACGCCGCGCGTCTCACCCATCCGGCCAGTGACGAAGCTTCGACCCGCGTGATTCTCCGTGATGTCACGTCAGAGCATCAGGTCGAGCAAGTCCGCAAGGATTTCGTGGCGAATGCTTCGCATGAACTCCGCACACCGCTTGCGATCATCAACGGTTACCTGGAAAATCTGTTAGAAGATGGCATGCTGGAGGATCAGGACATTTCCCGGCGATTTCTAACCATCATGCGCAAGCACGCCGACCGGATCTCGCGCATCGTCGAGGACATGCTGGTGATATCGCGTTTGGAATCGGGTGAGGCCAATGCGCTCAAGATCGAACCGTTCAGATTCCAAAGCTGCATCAACGACGTGCTCGAACGTTTGGAATCGGTAATCCGGGGCCAGAGTGCGGAAACCGTGGTGGTCATGCCCGACCCCGCGCTGGTGTTTGAAGGCGATCGCTTTTATTGGACGCAGGTGTTGTTCAACCTGGTTGAGAACGCTCTCAAACAGAATCCACGCGTCGGGCTGCGTGTTGAAATCGGTTGCGAACAAATCGGCGACCAGTTGCGGATTTGGGTGAGTGACAACGGGGTCGGCATTCCCAGCGCGGATCTTGCGCACATTTTCCGGCGCTTCTTCCGGGTGGAAAAACATCATTCGAACCAGGAAATCAAAGGCACCGGACTGGGCTTATCCATCGTGAAACGGGCGGTCGAAGCGCACGGCGGAAGCATCGGTGTGACCTCGGTTCCGGGTCTGAAGACGACCTTTTTGATCACCCTGCCCCGCGCCGGGCTTGCGAACGCGTCCACGCCTTGAATTTTCAGCAAATTATCGTGCGACAAAAGGCGGAAATCACGTAAAACCCTGCGGGAGGCAATGTTACGCCCGTCCGCCGCTGCTTTTCCGCCATGAGTTCTTCTGTTGTTCAAATCCTTCACCGCGAGCGTCTTCCGTCGGAAGGTCGGCTGGTTGTTCCGGCCCGTCTCGATTTTCCGGTGCTGCTCCAATTGGAGAAACTCTTCGCCGGCCGCAAAATCACCTGGCTGGTCGAAGAATCCGCCACCTTTGACGAAGCGATTCAGAATCACCTCCAGCGCTCCGGGTCGGGTGCCATGTTCTCCGCCAACGACAAAGGTCTCGCGGCTGCCGGCGGCCAGCTGGAGGAACATCTTGCGGATGGTGGCGTCCTCATTTTCGTCCCCGGACGGACCGTCGCCCACAATGGCACGGCCTGTCATATCGCGGCACAGGACATGAAAGCGCTATGCGCGTTCGGCCTGCCGATTCTGCCCATCGCCGTTGATCATCCCCGCGAGTCCTGCCTGAGCATCGAACGGAAGTCCTCATTGCCCATTGCGGTTGTTGTTTTGGCGAACTCGATTCCCGCTGAAAAGGCATCCGTTGGTGTATTCCAGCAGGCCATTTTCGAAGCGAACGAGGAGGCCTATTCATCGCGTGCCTTGTTCCGTGGATCGCTCGCGATGGCGTTGTTGGAAGGCCTCAAAAAGCACGGCTCGCGCAACCGCCTCATGGATGGTGCGGACGATACCGCACTCAGCTTTGCGGATATCCTGCCACGGGCCATTTCACTCGCTAAATTCATCCAGGCCGAAACCACCAAGCCGCGGGTTGCAATCGTGCTACCACCTGGCAAGGCCGGTCTCATCGCCAATCTCGCGGTGCTCTTCGCAGGCAAGGTGCCGGTGAATCTCAACTTCACCGCAGGCCACGAAGCCATCAAGTCATGCATCCGGCAGGCAGACGTCGATCGCTTCATCACCGCCGATCCCTTTGTGCGGAAGGTGTCGTCATTTCCATGGCCTCCCAACCGCGATCTGATTTTCATCGAACGAGTCCTGCCGTCGTTGAAGAAAAAAATAGTGACGTGGACGATTCTCTGCAAGCTGCTGCCGGCGTCGGCGCTTGGAATTCTGTTAGGTTTGTCAAAGCGCAGCGGCGAGGACGAAGCGACTTTGTTGTTCACGTCCGGTTCTTCGGGCGAACCCAAAGGTGTCGCGCTCAGCCATCGCAACGTGCTTGCAAACGTCTGCCAGTTTGCCAGCCGCCTCGATCTCCCCAAGGGCTCGGCGATCCTCGGCTGCCTGCCCTTGTTCCATTCGTTCGGTTGCACGGTGACCCTGTGGTTTCCAATCATTGAAGGCATCAACCTGGTCACCTACCCAAGCCCCCTGGAAACCAAGCGTCTGGCCGAACTCATCGCGTTTCACCAGATCAATATTTTCCTGTCCACCCCGACCTTCCTGCGCGGCTACATGAAGCGGATCGATCCCTCGCAGTTGGCCTCGCTCAAGCTCGTTGTCACCGGCGCGGAGAAGCTTCCGCAATCGCTCGCCAATGCCTTCGAGCAAAAATTCGGCATGCGTCCACAGGAAGGTTATGGCCTCACTGAAACTTCGCCCGCCACAAACGTGAACTTGCCGGACCCCGACCCTTCAAGCGGTGCGGTGGTGCTGCCTTCGTCGCGCAATGGTTCGGTCGGCCAATTGCTGCCGGGCCTTGCCATCAAAATCACCGATCCCGTCAACGAGGATGTCGTGCCGCTCACGCAGCAAGGGATCATCTGGTTCAAGGGCTCCAACGTTTTCCGCGGCTATCTCGGCGATCCCCAAAGGTCCGCGGAGGTTCTTGTCGATGGCTGGTTCCGCACAGGCGATGTGGGCCGCGTCGATGAAGACGGTTTCCTTTACATCGAAGGCCGCATCTCGCGCTTTTCGAAAATCGCGGGTGAAATGGTTCCCCATGAAACCGTTGAGGCGGCCATCAACCACGTGCTCGGCCTCGACTCTGAATCCGAACGCCGCATCGCCGTCGTCGGCGTGCCCGACGAACAAAAGGGCGAAGCCATCCTGCTGCTGTCGACCATCGCCGGGCCCGCGCTGGAACAGGAATGCATCGATCTCCGCTACAAACTGTTAGATAGCGGCCTCTCGTCCCTATGGTGCCCCAAGCGCATCGTCCCCGTCCGCGAAATCCCGGTCCTCGCCTCGGGCAAGCTCGACATCAAGGGATGTGAGGAACTGGCAAAAGACAGTTGATGGTTGAGAGTTGAGAGCGGTGCAGAGTTATTGGTTAATAGTTATTTGTTATTCGTTCTCCACACTCCGCCTCAGAATCTTCTCTTCCCCAATAACTTTTAACCAATAACCGATAACCCTCCTCCGCTTGATGCCCAATCGAATTGACCAAACCTTCGCGCGTCTCCACAAAACCAGTGGCAAGGCATTCGTCGCCTACGTCGCGGCGGGCGATCCGGATTTCGAAAACTCTCTGGAAATCATCAAGGCGCTTGCCGACGCAGGCTCCGACATCATCGAACTCGGCTTGCCGTTTTCAGATCCCTTGGCCGACGGCATCGTCAACCAGATGGCGGCCGACCGCGCGTTGAAGGCGGGCATGACAACGGTCCATGCGATCGAGTTGATTCGGCGCTTCCGCGAGACGCATGAGACGCCCATCGTCTTGTTCACGTATCTCAACCCGATCTTCACCTACGGCTTCGCAAAGTTCCACCGTGATGCCGCAGCGGCCGGTGCGGATGGGATTTTGTTGTTGGATCTACCTCCTGACGAAGCCTCACTAGACGCAGCCCTCGACGACGGCTGCGGGTTGAAGCGCATCCGCCTGATCGCACCAACGACACCGCCCGAACGAGTCAAAGCCCTCGCAAAATCGTCCGAAGGTTTCATCTACCTCCTCTCCCGCACCGGTGTCACCGGGTCGCACGGTGCGCCTTCGATCAACATCGCCGAACAAGTCGCCGCCGTCCGCAAGCACACCAGCACGCCAATTTGCGTCGGCTTCGGCATCACCACCCCCGAGCAGGCAGCCACAGTTGCAAAAGCCGCGGATGGGGTGATCGTGGGCTCGGCCATCGTCAAGCAAGTCGAGATGAACCCAACCCACGCGGCTGCGGCGGTAAGGGAATTCGTCGAACCCCTGATCGCCGCCACCAAAGCCTGATCACCGAGTTTTTCACTCTCCGTAGTGAGTCCACATTCGCAGCACGAGAACCTTTTCCTCGTCAGTGAAAACCTCGTAAACGATCCGATGCTGGAGATTGATCCTGCGGGAAAAACATCCGGCCAACTCACCGCACAATGACTCGTAACGCGGCGGCGTCTTGAAAGGATCCACTGCCAACAGCTTCAAAAGCGCCTGTGCCTGCGTCTTTAGATTGCTCTTGGCCAGCTTCACGGCGTCCTTGCGGGCTTGCCGCGAATACACGATTTCATACATGCGCTTACCACTTCAGTTCGCTCGAGGCCTTCTCCAAACCTTCGGCGCGTGCCTGCTTGATGGAATCGACGAGGCCCGGAATCGAATGCAGGAACAGCGTTTCCCGAATCGATCTCCAATCCTCCTCGGAAATTAGGACCGCATTTCCTCGTTTCCCTGTAATTTGAATCGGCTCATGGGACTCCCTCACCTCATCCATGAGCGAATAAAGATCACCTCGGGCCTTCGTGGCAGTCACCGTAGTCATGTCGAAATAACGTGCGTAAAAGCGAACGCTTGTCAAGCTCAGTGGCGGAAGCTGTCAAAAATCGCCGTGACAAAATGTTGTTGGTTGATCGCGAAGCGTTAAATTCCCATACCGACTCTTCGTCTTCACTCTCAACTCTCAACCATCCACTCTCAACTTCTTCCAATGCTTCTCCACTTCTTTAAAATGAACGGCGCTGGCAATGATTTCATCATCATTGACAACCGCGAACTCGAATACGACCTCGACGGAGACACCATCGCCGCGCTCTGCGACCGCAACCGCGGGATCGGCGCCGATGGCTTGCTGGCTGTCGAGCCCGCGCGCAAGGGTGCGGACTACCGCTTCCGCTACTACAACGCCGATGGCGGCGAGGCGGAAATGTGCGGCAACGGCGCGCGTTGCTTCGGACGCTTCACCGCGCATCTTGGCGAGATCGTTCTCAAGAGGGTCACTTTTGAAACCATCGTCGGAACCTTGGCCGCGGATATGATCGGCGACGATGTGAAGATCGCGATGAGCGAACCCACCGACGTGCGGCTCAACGTGCCCACCCAAATCGAAGGCCTCGATGCCACGCTGCATTTCATGAACACCGGCGTGCCTCATGTGGTGACCTTCGTCAAAGACGCTGAGGCCCTTGACCAATTCGATGTCAGCAATTTCGGTTCCACGATCCGCAACCACCCGGATTTCGCGCCCGCCGGCACCAACGCCAACTTCGCCGCGATCCTGTCGCCGCAGCATATTTCGATCCGTACCTTCGAGCGCGGCGTCGAAGATGAAACACTCGCCTGCGGCACCGGCATGGTCGCGTCGGCTCTGGTGCATCATCTTCTAACAGGTGCACCGAGCCCCATCAAGGTGGACGTCGAAGGCGGCGACACGCTTGAAATCGGCTTCGAAAAGTCCGGCGATTCCTTCAAGAAGGTCACGCTTACCGGGCCCGCTGATTTTGTCTTCGAAGGCGAGATTGATATTTGACGCCACCCTGTCTTAAACCGCTAGTGGCTGGGTCATCTTGCCCCAGTCCGTTGCTGGAGCGTCCCGCTCCGAGCCAGAGTCCCACCATCGATGAAAAAAGCCATCACCTGCCTTTTCGCTGCGTTGATTAGTCATTCTCCCATCCAAGCGGCGGAAGAACATATTTCTTTGCGTCAAAAAAGCGTGAGTGGATTGGTTGGATGGACGAAGGCGAACACCCAGCATTCCCGCGACGGATGGATGAACTCCACCCTGATCATCCAAAACAAAAACGGAACGAAGAAGGAGTTCCGGGCGGGATATGCTTTCATCGAAGCTTGGGGGTTGATCGACGGAGACCGGTTTGCGGTGATTCGATCCCGCAATTCGCACGGCCCCGCCCGTTGGGAAAAGTTTGATGTCAGATCGATGAAACTGATTGAGGAATATCATTACACCAAGGGTTCACCTGTTCCTGTATGGGTGAACCCTTATCTGGATTTCGCTCTGCCCTAGACCGATTGCCAAAAATAATTTCCGAAACTTTTCAGCTGTGTCAGTGAAGATTTTGAACAGGAGGTAACGGAGGGAGCAGAGAACAAGACTTTCTTCCTCCGTAGCCTCTGCTTCCTCCTGTTCAATCTCTTGGATGATCAAATGTTACGGCAAATAATTTTTGGCAAAGGGTCTAGATATCTTCTAGGCCCGGCCGATTTCGTCTTCAAAGAAGATCGAAAGCAGACGACGGCGCGCCTGGCAGACCGCCCACATATATCAAAACTTGACATCACTTTTCCCGGTATTATTTTGGGAGAAAATGAAGCGGGTGTTATTGGACATTCAGGAAGCGGACCTGGCGCAGTTGGAGCGGCTGGCGGACGACGAGGGTGTTTCGCGTGCATCCGTCCTTCGAGACGCCGTCGCCGAATACCTCGTCCGCCGCGACCGGCCGACTCTGGTGAAGCGCAAGCCGCTCAAAGGGTTTGGCATTTTGCAAGGCAGTCTGCCCGATGGCCTCGAATATCAGGAACGCATGCGCTCGGAATGGGAATGACGGGATTTTTCGACACAAACATCCTGATCGATTTTCTGAATGGGATTGAAGAAGCCGGAAAAACGTTCGAACCCTTCGACCGGCTGTGCATCAGCCGGATCACATGGATGGAAGTGATGGCCGGAGCCAGGGACAGCCAACAGGAGCGAAAGATCCGCCGGTTTCTGTCGCAGTTCGACATGATTGAACTGGACGAATCGATTTCAGAAGCCGCGGTTTCCCTTCGCCGCCATCACCGTCCAAAGCTGAGATTGCCGGATGCGATTATCCTGGCTTCAGCGCGCGGGACAAGTTGCCGTTTGACCACACGCAATACCCAGGATTTCCCCAAACAGAATGCGGATATTCACATTCCTTATCGCCTGCCCTAAACCGATGGTTGATACATCACGCGTTTCCAATACGTAGCAATATTCCCTCATGAAAACCCACATCATTCCTCTCCTCGCCATGATTTCCATGAACGCTTTTGCCGCCGATCCGATGGCGCCGATCAAACCAACCGATTACAATGAGCCGGTTAAGGTGGCCTGCATTGGTGACAGCATCACGCAGGGCTCCGGGGCCGAGCCCGGGATGTCGTATCCATCGCAGCTTCAGGGAATGTTCGCCAATGCGTGGAAGGTCGGCAACTTTGGCGTCAGCGGGCGCACGCTTTTGAAGAAGGGCGATTTCCCGTATTGGAATGAGAAGGCCTATCAGGACGCGCTCGCGTTCAGTCCCGATGTCGTCGTGATCATGCTCGGCACCAACGATACGAAACCACAGAACTGGAAGTTCGAGTCGGAGTTCGTCGCGGACTACAAAGTCTTGGTGAAATCGTTCCAGGATCTGGCCAGTAAGCCGCGGGTCTATGTCTGCCGTCCCTGCCCTGTTCCTGAGCCCGGCAATTTTGGGATCAACGAGAAGAACGTGAAGGAGGAAATCAAGCGGATCGACAAGCTCGCGAAGGAGATGAGCCTGGGTGTCATCGACATGCACAAGGCGCTTGAGAAAAAGCCCGAGTTGCTGCCTGACAAGGTCCATCCCAACACCGCGGGCGCCGGCGAAATGGCGAGGGCCGCTTACAAGGCCCTGACCGGCAAAGAAGCACCCGTGGCGGCACCGAAATAGCGGGCAAAAAACCAACCACAGATGAACAAGATGGACGCAGATGAAGAGAATGATTGTTCTGTCCGCTTGCCATTTTCCCTGCCCATCTCATCGAGATCGATTCATTCTCATCTTTATCTGTGTCAATCCTGTTCATCTGCGGTTGAATTTTTTGAAACAGGAGTCGTTTGGGGTCATTTCCCCCTAGTTTAGGGGGACCCATTACCCCGAAAAATTTCCACCCTCCGAGGGATACCGCTTGGAGCTCCGCCGAACTTCGTACATGGTCCGCCCCCGCCATGAAATTCTCCGGCACTTACACCGCCCTCATCACGCCGTTTCGCGATGGCAAAGTCGATGAGCCCGCGTTCCAATCGTTGATCGAGCGCCAAATCGCCGGAGGGGTCAAAGGGATCGTGCCCGTCGGCACCACCGGTGAGTCGCCGACGCTCAACACGGAGGAACACATCGAGGTGATCCGCCTGGCCATCGCCTTTGCGGGTGGCCGCTGCGAAGTGATCGCCGGAACCGGTGCCAATGCCACCGCCGAGGCCATCGAGCTGACCCAAGCCGCCGAAAAGTTGGGTGCTGACGGAACCCTCCAAGTATGCCCTTACTACAACAAGCCCTCGCAAGAAGGACTCTACCTTCATTTCAAGGCCATCGCTGAAGCCACCAAACTACCGGTCATGCTCTACAGCGTGCCTGGCCGTTCATCGATCGAGATCGCGCCGGAAACCGTTGCCAGGCTCGCCGCCGATTGCCCAACCATCGTCGCGATCAAGGAAGCCGGTGGTTCGGTGGACCGCGTCAACCAGTTGGTCCAGGCTGTGCCAGAAGGCTTCGGCATCCTTTGCGGTGACGACCCCCTCGCCCTTCCCTTCATCGTCTGTGGGGCAACAGGCCTGGTGTCGGTGGCATCGAATTTGATTCCGGACATCATGGTGCAACTCGTGGCTGCGGCGATGTCTGGCAAGTTCGCGGACGCGCTTGCCTTGCAGAAAAAGTATTACCCGCTGATGCGCGGCCTGATGTCCCTCGACGTCAACCCGGTGCCCATCAAGACCGCCGTTGCCTTGCAGGGCCATTGCTCGGCCGAGCTGCGCTTGCCGCTTGCGCCGCTTTCCGACGACAACACCAGCAAGCTCTCCGCACTGCTGAAGTCGTACAAGCTCCTTTGATAAAGTGATAAATCTACTTCAACGTTCGATGTTGGACGTTCAGCGTTCGACGTTCCCTCTCTAATCCTATGCCATCACCCAAATTGTTCAGCCCTGGGCCAGTCGATGTTTCAAAGGAAACCTTCGCGGCCATGTCGCAAACCATGATCGGCCATCGCGGTTCGGAATTCGAAGCGCTGTATGCCTCCTTGCAACCCGGCCTTCAGGAAATTTTCGGAGCCTCCCGTCCCGTCTTCCTTTCGACATCATCGGCATGGGGCGTCATGGAAGGTGCCTTGCGCAACCTCGCCCGGCAAAAAGTGCTTTGCCTTTGCTGCGGCGCGTTTTCCGACAAGTGGCTCGACGTCGCCAAAAAGTGCGGCTTTGAGGCCGATTCCGTGCAAGTCGAATGGGGCCAGGCGATCGATCCCGAAACCGTCCGCTCGAAACTGGCGGAAGGTGGCTTCGATACGGTGACCCTTATCCATTCGGAAACCTCAACGGGCGTCGTCAACGATCTAACAGGAATTTGCAAGGTCGTGAAATCCTTCCCCGACACCATGCTCATCGTCGATACCGTGTCGTCACTTTCCGCGGTGACGGTGGACATGGACGCGAATCAAATCGACGTCATGCTTGCGGGTGTCCAGAAGGCGCTTGCCCTTCCACCCGGGCTTGCCGTATTCGCCGTTTCCGAAGCCGGCATGGAGCGCGCCAAAGGTTCCAAGAACCGGGGTTACTATTTCGATTTCGTCGAGTTCGCCAAGAACGCGGCGGTCAACAACACCCCTTCGACGCCCGCGATTTCATTGCTTTACGGCCTTCAATTCATTCTAGGTGAAATCGCCAAGGAAGGCTTTGCCGCACGCCAGCAGCGCCATGCGAAAACCAATGCGATGATCGCGGAATGGGGCGCGCGCCACGGCTTCGAACATTTCGCACCAGCGGGCCGTCGCTCGGAGGCATTGACCTGCTTCGTGACACCCGAGGGTTTCGATCTTTCCGGATTCATCAAGAATCTGAAATCCAAGCACGGCTTCCTGATCAACGGCGGCTACGGCAAGATCAAAGGCAAAACCTTCCGCATCTCCAACATGGGCAACGAGACCGAGGCAACGATGCAGGAACTCATCGATGCCATGGACGATGTGCTGGGCTGAGCCTGTCGTTGGACGAGGCCACCGCGGCTTTCATGCGCGGAAGCTACAGGTGTCCTGGGGCGGCTAAGTGCGGGGAATGCCTTCACTCTCAAGAGGCGATTCCGTGGATGCATCCGGAGCATGGGCACGCCGACGCAGTTGCGCCGGAGAGTAGAAATCCGCGGTTACAAGGTGGTTGTCCGTAATACTCAGGTTGCCGCGCCCGTAGCGGTTCGTTACGGCTGGGCGAATGTCCCGGACGTGAACCTATTCAACAAGAAAGGCCTGCCCGCCTCACTGTTCCGGACCGATCCGGATTGAATGGTTGCAATTTGAATCCGCGAACTCCTTACGATGAAATCCTTTGGCCGCATCCATCTGCTGACTATAGCGGGCTGTATTCTGTCGGGTTGTGACCGGGCCTCTCTTGCCGCGGAGGACAGAGGGACAGGCAAGGCTCAGAATGGAGCGGTGATTTCGTTCAATGATTCGATCCAGCCGATCCTTTCTGAAAAATGCTACCACTGCCACGGTCCGGACTCTGGAACCCGCGAGCCGAAAGAAGAGCCGCTGCGGCTGGACCGGGAAAAATTCGCCTTTCAGAAACGCGAGGACGGCAAGCCCGTGATCATCAAGGGCGACGCGGCGGGGTCGCCGTTGGTCAAGCGGATCAAGTCGAAGGACGAGGACGAGGTGATGCCGCCGCCGAAGTCGCACCATCAGTTGACTCAAGACGAGATCGCGCTGTTGGAGCGCTGGGTCGCACAAGGCGCGGTATACGAAGAGCATTGGTCGTTCATTCCACCGAAGCGACCCGCGGTCCCAACGGTTTCAAATCCGGCGGCCGTAAAAAATCCAGTGGATGCTTTCATCCGGGAGAAGCTCGCGAAGAAGGGTATTTCCCCTGCCCCGCAGGAAGATCCACGGATTCTGTTCCGGCGGGCCACGCTCGATCTAACAGGTTTGTTGCCGGTTGCTGCGGATGTGGAAGCCTTTGCCAAGAATCCCTCGGACGAAGCTTACAATGCCTATCTCGAAAGGCTGTTTGCCTCGTCCGCTTATGCCGAGCACCGGACCCGTTACTGGCTGGACTACTCGCGCTACGCGGACACCCACGGGTTGCACTTCGACAATGTGCGCTCGATCTGGCCATACCGTGACTATGTCATCCGCTCGTTCGCGGCGAACAAGCCTTACGACCAGTTCATCCGCGAACAACTGGCCGGGGACTTGATCCCCACATCAACGGAAGACACATGGATCGCCACCGGCTACATCCGTTGCAATGTTTCCACCAACGAAGGCGGCACCATTCCCGAAGAACTCCACGTGAGCAATACCCGTGACCGGACGGAGGCGTTCGGCGCCGCGTTCCTCGGTCTGACAATCGGCTGCGCTGCGTGCCATGACCACAAGTTCGACCCGACCGCACAAAAGGACTTCTATTCGCTGGCTGCGTTTTTCAACAACACCGCCGAGAAGCCGTGGGATGAAAACATCGCGGACAGCCCGCCAGTCCTGCGTCTGCCCGCCGATGACAAACGCGCGCCCTTCGCTGCTGCCGTCGCGCGGCGTTCAGCGGCGCTGGTGAAATATGAAAAGCGCCGTGCCGAAGCTCCGAATCTTTTCAAGCAATGGCTCGCCGCCGGCAACAAGCCGATGCCCGTTTCCAACAGCGCTCTCGAACTTCGCCTGCGCCTCGACGAAGGCAAAGGTGACATCGTGAAAAACTCCGCGCCCGGCGCAAAGGTCGCCGGCTACAAGGCCGACACCAACCCGCTCATCTGGGGCGAACAAGTCTGGTTCTGGCCTTCGATGCGGATGGACATCAGCTCCAATTTGCCGATGCCAGGCCTCGGGGATTTTGAAGCCAACGAAGGATTCTCCGCCTCCACGTGGACCCTACTGCGGCTAAAAACCTCCAACCAAAACACCGGCGGCGGCGCTCTGATTTCCCGCATGGGCACTGACAAGATGGATGGTCATCGCGGCTGGGAACTGTATGCCGACGGCGACAAACTCGTCGTCCACATCATTCATCACTGGCCGGAGCAAGCCATCCGTGTGGAAACCGGCGGCCTCCCGCGCGGCGAGTGGGTGCACGTGGGCTTCAGTTACGACGGGTCGCGCAAGGCGGAGGGTGTGAAGCTCTTCATCAACGGCCAGCCCAGACCGGTTAACATCACCCATAACTCGCTTCAAGGAGATCTAACAATTCGCAACATCCTCCCGCTCAACCTCGGCCAGCGGGTGGACAACGATCGCCTGCGTGAATCCTCCTTCCAGGACGTGCGCGTCTATCATCGGGCCCTCGATGCCGCCGAGTTTTCCCGCCTTCCCTACGAAGACCCGGGCGCTGAAATTCTAACAGCTGAGCACGATCCCGAGAAGTGGACGCCCCAGCAAAAGTTTGTTACCCTCGACCGTTTTTTCCTCGCCTCCGCCGATCCTGAAACCGCGAAACTCCAGGCCGAGATCCGCGCGGCCGACGAGGAAATCGACCAACTCGGCAAAGGCGGGACCGCCACTCTCATCGCCCGCGAGCGTCCGGAACCGGCCAGCGCATGGATTCTCAACCGCGGCGTTTATTCCGCGCGCAAGGAGTTGGTTTCACCCGGCACGCCGGAGTTTCTTCCCGCCGCGCATCAGACTTCGAATCGTCTCGAACTTGCCGAGTGGTTGTTCAAACCGGAGAACCCGTTGTTCGCGCGCGTCACGGTCAACCGCATTTGGCAGGAAGTCTTCGGCATCGGTCTCGTGGAAACATCCGACGACTTCGGAATCATGGGCACCCGGCCGTCGAACCAGCAGCTGCTCGACTGGCTCGCCGTTGAGTTCCGTGAGTCGGGTTGGAACGTAAAGCATATCTATCAACTGCTGCTCACTTCCAACACTTACCGCCAGAGCAACTACGTCACACCCGAGGCCATCGCCGCGGATCCCGGCAACCGGCTGCTGTCACGCGGTCCCCGGTTCCGGATGGATGCAGAGGTTTTGCGCGACACCGCGTTGCAGGCCTCCGGGTTGTTGGCAGCGAGGGTTGGCGGTCCACCGGTGAAGAGCTATCAGCCCGAAGGAATCTGGGAAGCCGTCTCGATGCCCGAGTCCGATACGCTGCATTACAAACAGGATGAAGGCGACGCCCTTTACCGTCGTTCGCTCTATTCGTTCTGGAAGCGTTTCGCTCCGCCGCCTTCGATGGAGACCTTCGATGCACAGGCCCGCGAAACCGTTTGCATCCGCCGCGCCCGCACCAACACGCCGCTGCAGGCACTCGTGAGCATGAATGATCCACAGTTTTTCGAAGCGGCCCGCAAGCTCGCCGAACGCACGATCCTTCGCGGCGGCACTGTCACGGAAAGGCTGACCTTCCTTGCGGCAACACTCATTTCAAGACCCCTCGATGTTGCGGAAATCACCGATCTCACTAAGCATTTGGACCGCTATACCAAATACTATCAGGAGCACCCGGACGATGCGAAGCAAGTCCTCACTGCCGGCTCCGCGCCAGCCAACGCCACACTCAATCCGGTGGAAATCGCCATTTGGACGATGATGTCCAATCAGTTCCTCAATTTCGACGAAACGATTACTAAATAAGAAGTTAGACGTTATTGGTTATTTGTTATTTGGATGGCTGTCTCTTCACTTATAACTTCTAACAAATAACTCACAACCCCTTCTTCTCTTCCACTGCTCACTGCTCACTGCTCACTCGGCACTCATTATGAACTCTTCCATCCAACTCTGCTCCGACCATGGCGGTGAAGCCCCGTCCGTGATGGATCTGCCCATCCCAGACGCATTGAAGTCCGAATGGCACGCTCTAGCCTCGCGACGGCAGTTCATGTCGCGAGCCGGCAAGTCACTCGCGTGGGCCAGCATCGCGGGCTTGTTTGCCAAGGGTGGCAACTCGGCTCAAGCGGCGGAAATGCAGGCCGCGCTGCTGCCTCATTTCGCTCCCAAGGCGAAGCGCGCGATCTATCTGTTCATGGCCGGCGCTCCTTCGCAGATCGAGACATGGGATTACAAACCGAAGCTCATCGAGAGGTTCGACCAGGACCTGCCGGAATCTGTTAGAGGCGGCCAACTGCTCACCGGCATGACCGCCTCGCAAACGCGCTTTCCCGTGGCCCCTTCGTTTGTCAAATTCCAGCAACATGGCAGTGCCGGGCACTGGGTGAGCGACTTGTTCCCGCAGCTTGCCAAGGTTTCCGATGATTTCGCGGTGATCCGTTCGATGCATACCGATGCGATCAACCACGAGCCCGCAATCCTGTTGGCGAACTCGGGCAACATGAATCCCGGCAAGCCATCGATCGGCTCGTGGATTTCCTACGGCCTTGGGTCAATGAACGACGATCTGCCAACCTTCATTGTCCTCACCTCCAAGCTGGCGACCACCAACAACATCCAGGCGCTTTCCTCACGCCTTTGGTCGGCTGGTTTCCTGTCGCCGGAGAATGCGGGAGTCGCGCTGCGCTCGGGGGGGAATCCGGTGATCCATCTCTCCAATCCCAGAGGCGTTCCCAGCGCGATGCGGCGCGCGATGATCGATGGTGTGGGCGACATTAACCGCAGGCTCGCGGCGCGCATCGGAGATCCGGAGACCAACGCCCGCATCGCCCAGTATGAAATGGCATTCCGGATGCAAACCTCAGTGCCCGAGTTGACCGATCTCTCCAACGAACCACAATCCATCTGGGACATGTATGGCCCAAAGGCGAAAGAGCCCGGCACTTACGCCTACAATTGCCTGATGGCCCGCCGCATGGCCGAGCGTGGCGTGCGCTTCACCCAGATTTTCCATCGCGGTTGGGACAATCACACGAATCTTCCGGCCAACATTGCGATCCTCTCCGAAGACATCGACCGGCCGACCGCGGCCTTGATCGCCGATCTCAAACAGCGCGGTCTGTTAGAAGACACTCTTGTCGTGTGGGGCGGCGAATTCGGGCGCACCGTTTACTCGCAAGGCGGTCTTACCAAGGAAAATTACGGCCGCGACCACCATCCACGCTGTTTCTCGATGTGGATGGCCGGCGGTGGTGTAAAGCCCGGAACCACTTACGGGGAGACCGACGATTTCTCCTACAACATTGTCAAGGACCCGATGCACATCCGCGATCTCAATGCCACCATCCTGAATCTGTTAGGGATCGATCACGAACGCCTCACCTTCAAATTCCAAGGCCTTGACCAAAAGCTCACCGGCGTCGAACCGGCGCGGGTAGTGAAGGAATTGCTGGCATGAGAAATCCATGCAGCCCAACGTTCGAAATCGCGCCAACCATGCTGAACCATCTCATCCACGCCGCGCTCATCCTTCTTGCCGACCTCAGCTCCGCGGAGCCTCTGCCTGCCAAAGTCATTTCCGCGAACGATCCCCAGGTCCTCGCTGGTCTGTCCCCGCTCAACTGGATTCACAGCCCCAACGCCGTCCATTCTCCCGTCTGCGGCGCCTCCTTCAAGTTCGCCTTCCTAGATACCAAGCAAGTCGTCCTCACCATCAGGCCGCTGAAAGGGAAACCTCTGCCCAGCGTATCTTCCTCGAATTCCGTGAGCAAAAAAATACTGCCGATCTTCCTCGTTTGCCTGGGTGGTGTTTGCGCCGAACCCATTCGCAAAGACACCGTTGCCGAAAATTTCCATGATCCCATGTCCATTGCGGTCGCACCGGATGGAGACGTCTATTTCGTGGAGCGTGAAGGCAGAATGTTCCGGGTCCGTCCCTCGACGGGTGGCTTTTTCCAGTTTGGCGAACTCAAGGTCTCCGCACTCCGCGAATCCAATCCGAAAAGCGATAGCGCCGTGGAAGATGGCCTGCAAGGCATCGCACTCGATCCGAACTTTGCGAAGAACCAGCGCATTTACCTCTATTACAGCGATCCGGATCAACTCATCGAACGCCTTTCCCGTTTCCAGTTGAAGGACAACAAACTGGATCCTTCATCGGAGAAAATGTTGTTGGAGATACCGGTGCAACGCCACGACCGCATTTGTCATCACGGCGGTTCCATCGCCTTCGGTCGCGACGGTTTGCTCTATCTCAGCGTCGGTGACAATACCAACCCATTTGACAGCAGCGGCTACGCGCCCATCGATAACCGCCCGGACAAAATGCCATGGGACGCCCAGCGCAGCGCGGGAAATTCCAACGACCTCCGTGGAAAAATCCTCCGCATCCGCCTGACTGAAGACGGCTATGAAATCCCTACCGGAAACCTCTTCCCCAAGGGCATGGAAAAGACCAGGCCGGAGATTTATGTGATGGGCTGCCGAAACCCCTATCGCATTTCCATCGATCCGAAAATCGGCACGCTCTACTGGGGCGAGGTCGGGCCTGATGCCAGCGAAGATTCCGTCGATAGAGGCCCCCGCGGCTACGATGAGATCAACCAGGCCAAAGCTCCCGGATACTTCGGCTGGCCTTTTCTCGTGGGCAACAACAGGCCTTATCCGATCGTCGATTTCGCCACCGGCAAACCAGGCCGCATGACCGATCCAGCGGCGCCGAAGAACACTGGCATTCGTAATACCGGACTCGTCGATCTTCCACCCGCGCAGCCCGCGTTCATCTGGTATCCGCAGGGGGACAGTCCGGAATTCCCCGTCATGGGAAATGGCAGCCGCTGTGCCATGGCCGGGCCTGTCTTTTACTACGATGCCACCCGTAAGTATAACATGCTTTCCAAGGAAGATGACCACAGCTTGCTCACTTATGACTGGATGCGTGGCAAGATCTGGAAGGTTAAACTCGGTGCCGGAGAAAAACTCCAGAGCCTCCAGGTATTCGATGAAGGCCACCGCCATCCCATGGATATGGAAATGTCTTCCGACGGATCCATCTGGCTGTTAGATTCTGGTTCCGAATGGTGGTTCAGCAAGAACGGCAAATTGCTCCACCTCCTTCCGGCATCCACCAACCATTCTCCGGAGATCACCATCGAAGCGGTAGCCGGCAAGGATGACACCTTCGCCGTGAAATCCGCCACCGATCCCGAAAACGAAAAAATAACCGTCACTTGGTGGCTCACCAAAGGCGCGGACGAATTCAAGATCGGCAGCGGCTCCACCGTCACGCTTTCCGACAAATCAGGCACCGAAATCCGCGCTGTCGCTTCTGATGGCACAAGCCCCAACGGCGTCGCCCGCATCGCCCTCGTCAAAGCTGAGGCTGCTCCCGAGCTGACATTGAAACTCGATGGCAACCCCGCGTCCGTTGAATTTGGTCAATCGATTGCTTTCAAGGTAACTAGCGGCACAGCACCGGACGCCACCAAGGCTGTTGTTAGAGCCCGCTACGTTCAGGGAGCTGGCCATGATTCGGCAGGTCCCCATTTCCCAAGCGAGTTGACCGCACTCATCACCGCCAACCAGTGTTTCGGTTGTCACCAAGTCGACGTCACTTCAGTAGGTCCCGCTTATTTGAACGTCGCCCTGAAATATCGCGGCCAAGCCGATGCCATCGACCGTCTCAAAGCCAAAGTAAAAGCCGGTGGCAAGGGCGTTTGGGGTGAAGTCCCCATGCCTCCCCAACCCGCCAAAGATGAGGATGTCGATAAAATCCTCCGCGCCATCCTGGGCCTATCGGAAGGCATCACCGAAACCAAGGGAACATTGGCGGGCAGCATCGTACTCGCACCGAAACCCGCTGTTGTCGAATCCGGAGGGACATGGGAATTCACCGCCGAAGCCCCGGGTTTCACCTCCGCGAAATTCCGCGTCCCGGCGAAGTGACTTTATAGGAGAAACATCGAGTTGCTTGTTGCCTTGCATGCCTGCAGTGGAGACCACAAAATTGCGCGGGCATGAAAATCCTCATCACGGGCGGATCCGGGTTCATCGGATCCCACATCGTCGAGCACTATCAGGACATCGCGGAGGAAATCCGGGTCCTTGACAATCTACGCACCGGCTACCGCCGCAATCTTGACGGCCTCCGGCACACTTTTATGGAAGGCTCCGTCACCGACCGCGCGTTGGTCAAAAGAGCGGTGGAAGGAGTGGACTATATTTTCCACCTGGCTGCCTTGGTCAGCGTGCCTGAGTCGATGGAAAAGCCCGGCGAGTGCGTGGACATCAATGTGCACGGGTTGCTGAATGTCCTTGAGGAGGCTTCCGCCGCCGGAGTGAGGAAACTCGTGTTCGCCTCTTCCGCCGCCGTGTATGGCGACAATCCTACGGTGCCCAAAGTCGAGTCGATGATCCCCGAGCCCAAGAGCCCGTATGCGATCACCAAGCTCGATGGCGAGTACTACCTCGGCATGTTCCAGCGGGAAGGAAAGCTTGAGACCGCCGCGATCCGGTTCTTCAACGTCTTCGGTCCGCGCCAGGATCCCAAGGGCGCCTATGCCGCCGCCGTTCCGATCTTCACTGAGAAGGCAGTGCGAAACGAACCCCTCATGGTCTTCGGTGACGGGGGACAAACCCGCGATTTCATTTACGTCAAAGACATCGCGGGGGCGCTTGCGTTCGCAGCCGAAACGCCCGGCGTCACCGGAATTTTCAATGCGGGTTATGACGGACAGATCACGATCAATGATCTTGCCAGCGGACTGATCGACGCTGCCGGATCATCATCAAAAATTCTTCATGCTCCCGAACGTCCGGGTGATGTCAGACACTCGCGGGCCAGTTCGGACAAGTTCCGCGCTGCGGGATGGGTTCCGCGGTATACGCTCGAGGATGGCCTCGCTGCGACCTTGGATTACTTCCGGAGAAGGTAAGGGAGTCAAAACTAATGCGTCTCCATGGTGTCACGGAACGCCTTGAAGAACAAGGGCCTAACATCGCCTTATTGACGGTCCGGCTGTTCGCTGTTAGAAGCAGGGTTCCTGTCAATGACGCTCAATGACGAGCATGCGTCGGTCCGATATTGCCGGAAAATTGCCGGAGATATTTCCCCCAGCGTCCTGAAGGATACGAACACCATTTTCTTTAATTACCGGACCGTCAAATTTCCCCCCATTTAAAAATGGATAGAGTTCCTTCACGCTTGTGGAACCCACTGGAGAGAGAATGGTGTGCAGCGCGGGTTCCTTTTCACCCGCCGCACCCACGTCCGAAATTCCCAATACCATGATACCGGCGGCTGACACTACGATTGTCCTGGCAAGCGAACGCCACTGCAGGCCGCAATCATTAGACAGGCCGGGAGATGAAACTTTTCGCCTTTCCATGGTGTCGGCTATTTCCGGGCTGAAGCAATCGGGACCTCGCAAAAAGTGAGTGCGGCAATGCCGTTTTCTCCCCGCAATAGTGTTTTCTGGCTCCACGACTGGCCGTTGATGTAAGTGATGTTCTCTGCTCCTGATCCTCTTGTTAGTTTCAAGGTAACTAAGTTCCCGCTCGTCTGACCTGACACGACTTTGCCGTCCTCGCCATCCAGATAGAACTGGCTTGTGAGAGTCTCATCCCATTTCACGGGTTGGTCGAATTCCATCACCAACTCATCCCGCTTGGCGCTTGGGTAATACGCCCGCTTGAGATCCGGCGGGGTGATCGAGGCTGCGGGTTGGACTCCATAGTTGAACTGCTCGACCAGCGGGACCATGAGCCGGGCGAACTCCGCATAACCTTCGGGCGGATAGTGACAGCCGCCGGGAGGATCAATGCCGAGCGTAGACATGATGCTAATCTTGGAAAACGCGGCTGGTAATGTGCGCTGGACCTCCCGCAAACGACTATCGGAACCCGAGCGTCCCATGGAGCAAGCATAAGGCCAGATCTGGAACATATAATAGTGCTGGATATTCGGATAGTCCTGCTTCCACGCGGCAGTGAGATCGATGAAATACTGCCGATAGTTTTCCCAGCCGTAGCCGCCAGTCGGGCCGTCGGAACCTTGGTCGTTCTCGCCCTGATGCCAGAAGATGCCGCGGATGCCATAGGTAAGTTTGGCCTGCCGGGTGCGCCACAAGAGGCGACCGTAAATGGTGGAAGGATCCTCGGGATTTCCGGGATCGCGCTGGTGCTGGTCGATCCGGGTACCACCGACTGCACCGTTGAGAATACAAATCGGCATCTTGTGATTCTCCATCAGCTGCTTCGCCAGATCGAATGCCCAGTAACCAATTGCCAGGCGATCTCCATTGCTCTTGCGAATGGCTGGCCCCCATTTGGCGTTGGTAGGGTCCTCGCCCGCGCCACCATAACTGCGT
This sequence comes from Akkermansiaceae bacterium, assembly GCA_031371445.1. GTDB lineage: Bacteria > Verrucomicrobiota > Verrucomicrobiia > Verrucomicrobiales > Akkermansiaceae > Luteolibacter. The sequence continues at coordinate 2,278 of JANMJQ010000093.1, read as the reverse complement.
ATCCATTCGTTAGTCTCGGGAAATTCCTTGTCACCCCATGAGGTTGCGACCGCATTGGATTGGCCGTTGACCAGATAGGCATCGCCGCAGACCAAGTCGCTAACAGTTTTCAGGATCGTTTCGCTTCCGCCGCTCTTGGTGCCGAATTCCACTTTGTATTTGATCAAGCCGGGCTTGAGCTTCACGGCGAACGAGTATGATTTATCCGCTGCGGGTTTCGCTGTTTCATCCTTGTAGGGTTTCCCGTCGGCATAGACTTTGATGAATACCGAGTCGGCGGCTGCTGTTAGCGTGCCGTTATAGAAAAGCGTGCCTTCATTTTGATCGTCGCGGGCATAGAACTGACCGTCTTCGGGTTGTTCATCTTTTGCCGGAACGGCGGCGATCCACGGGTCTTGCTTAGGCTCGGTGACGTTGATGGTGGTTGACCGGCTGCTAGGTTTTCCGCCGTTAGAAATCGTCGCCGTGATGACCAACTTGCCGCTATTTTGAGAACGCTTGAGTAGTAGTCGATCAGCCGTCGCCTCCTTAATGACCGCGATGCCGGAAACGTCCCAGGTCACTTTCAGATTACCCGCTTGCTTGGCTTGCATGGCGGCCATATTCCCAATCTGCGGAACGATTTCTACCGGTGCGCGACCGTCCCAAGTGGTTGGTGCTTTCAGGGTGAAAAAAGGTTCTTCGATGGCCTCCTTGATAGAGATGGGAATGTCCTTGGTCTTTACGCCGTCCGGGTAGATCGCCTTGAATTGCAGGGTCGCCTTCTGATCGCCCGTCACGCGGCCCGCGTCGAAGGGGAATGAAAAACGATCGGTGGAAACAACGGCTTCCTTGCCGTTCGCTTTCAGAATCCAAAACACCTTTTGCGCGCCACCCGCCTTCGCGAAAATAGTCATGCTTTGTCCCTCGGCTATAGTGACCTCTTGGTGGTTCACGGCGAATTCCTTACCCGGCTGGATGATGGAACCGGTGAGAGTTTGTAGCGCCTTCTGATTTTCATATTGCAACTTCACCCAGTCAGCCGAGCGCTTGACCTTCGAGACTCGCACTTCGTCGATGTCGCCAAGGAAATCGTAGTCGTTCATCCAACCACCAATCCACAGCCCGGAAGGGTTCGGGATTTTAAGCGGACTGCCTTTGCTCGTAGAAACACCGTCGAGAACTCCATTGATATAGATCCGCGAATCCCCTTCTTCATAGGTATGGACCACATGGGTCCACTCCGAAAGCGGCAGTTCGCTTTCCCCCTCGACATCGGCCCCGGAAAAAAAGCAGCCGATTTTGACATGTGGCGGGCTGGCAAATACCATCACGACCTTGCCCTGACTCTGATCCTTGCCCCAGGCGAGGATCTTGCCATTGCTCCTGTCCGCGCGGAACCATGCTTCCGAACTATGCGGAGTCGCTTCTGTCGGATAAGTGGTAATCTTGTTACCTGCCGATATCCCCTGCTTGGCCGCGAAATGCCTGGCCTTTCCGATGACACCTTGGGTGGACGAGGTGCCCTCATCCTTGCAATCAAGCGTGCCCACTTCATCCCTCGTCGGATCGTCCATGTGCCAGACGCTCAAGTAGCCGTTAGACTCATTGAAGACCGCCTTGCCATCCGAATTACTCGCGGCATTGCTCTTTCCCCAAAGCATGTGGATGACTTGTCGTGCATTGCCGACGATGTGCGGAATGCGCACCCAAATACTTGCCGTTCCGAGCGCTGGATTCCATTCCTCCAACTGGTAGGCGAGCTGGCTCCCGTCCTCACCGGCGAAGCGAATATCATCCCCATTTGCCTTCACTTTGCTAAAGTCGAACCAGTCCTTGTGCAAGCGGACCAAAATCGGGAAGTTATCAATCGAGGCCGAAGCCGGGAGATTTGCGCCTTCGGGCGTGGTCAATAACGTGATATCACCCATGCCATATTTTTTCTCGGGTAATGGAGTGACTGGCTTTTCCGGTTGAATGTTTTTCTCCTGCACCGCCGTGATCATCTTGAGTTCAGGCTGGGTGGTGGCGGACTCGATGATCTTGATCGCATCGCTCACCGCCGAGGTTCTCAGTCCATTGAGATCTTCCGGGAATTCATTTCTTGCGGTCTGTTCATCAAATTCTTTAATCAATTCTTTCAGCCCGGGAATGGCACCACGCGCGGCTGATCCATAACTTGCGATCAGCTTCATGATTTCCCCAGTTCTGATCTGGCTGTCGTGACCGCCTTGGGTTTTGGCGAAAATCACTCCCGCTTCGATGCCTTCCTTGTAGTGATATTTAGTCAACGCGATGA
>JANMJQ010000070.1:0-6633 GCA_031371445.1 Akkermansiaceae bacterium | reverse complement strand
CTACAATTACAGCCAGGTGAGCGTGAAAATCGAAGCGGAAGGAACCCAAACGCGCGTCCGCACCTCAGACGCGGATGGCATCGTTACCCTCGACCTCACCTTCGACGATTGCGGCGGATCCATCGATCTCCCGGCCGGCTCACCGTTCCCCGATTGGCGGACTGCCCGCCGCTACGCGGGGCCGATGCCAGTCACGTTCAGCCCGACGGAAGAAGGCATGGTGGTCATCGAAGGAGAGCGGGCCACCTGGACGCCGCGCCCCGTCATTTTGAAAAACTGGCGCGCGTCGATTTTCGACGAGGCACCCTTTCATGACTTCACTCCGGTCGCGGCCAACGCCTTTGCAGTGGATAATATTCCCTACCGGTGGAACGCTGGACGAATCATTCAACCTACCACCGGAAGATGAGTCCGCGCCGACCATGGCAAGGGATGATGACCATCCTGCGCTTCAACTGGCCGCTCTATCTCGCGGCTGCCTTGGTGCTGCTTGCCTCAACCACGGGCTCGTTCATGACGCTTTCGGTTGCGCTCAAGCTGGCTTGCGGAGCGGCCGCCGCGTGCTCCACCTATTTCATCTTCATCTCTCTTGGTGTGTCCCATTTGATTTACGATCGCTCGGACCTCTACCGTTGGCGCTGGATGGAGCGGGCCTTTCAAGGGATGACCCCGCAGCACATCGTGTTCTGTCATGCGGGCTTCGATGAGGCGTCGCAGATCCTCAAGGACAAGTTGCCACCGGCGGATTGGCGGGTTCTTGATCATTTCGATCCGCATCACATGTCCGAGCCTTCGATTCTGCGGGCCCGCCGCCTGTTTCCCCCAACTCCGGAGACCGTGGCCTCCCCCTATGACCGGTGGCCGGTGGAATCCGGGTCCATGGATGCGGTCATTGCCTTGTTGGCGATCCATGAATTCCGCAGCGAGGCCGAACGCACGGCATGGTTTGGCGAGGCACGCCGGTGTTTGAAGTCCGGTGGGCGGATCATCCTTGCCGAGCATGTCCGCGACTTCGCAAACTTCGCCGCGTTCGGTCCTGGCTTTTTCCACTTTCACACGCGCACAAACTGGCGGCGTTGTTGGGAGGAAGCGGGGCTTCAAGCGTCAGACGAATTCCGTATCACCCCATGGGTGCGCGTGTTCATCATCATTCCGCCATGTTAGATTTTGTGACGATCCTCCTTCGCATCGCAGGCAGCGGCCTTCTGCTGCTCGCGTTGCTGCATGTGCCGATCGGCCGGCACCTCGGGTGGCGTGAGGACTGCGGACGTCTTACCCCGGTCAATGCGTCGATCTTCCGCGTGCACACCTTTTTCATCTGCCTCGTGCTGGTGCTGATGGGATTGCCCTGCGTGATCGACCCCGCCGTCTTTCTAACACCTACCGCTGCGGGCCGCTGGCTGTGCTGGTCATTTGCCGGCTTCTGGGGAACGCGTTTGTATTTCCAATGGTTCGTTTATGAAGCGGACCTCTGGCGCGGCAAACGGATGGAGACATCGGTGCACTGGTGGTTCACCTTCGTCTGGATCTCTCTAACAGCTTTGTTCGCCATTTGCGGGGCGGTTCAGGCGGGATGGCTGCCGCGCTGATCCGAACCTAACGCGACCCACCACGCGATAGCCAGAAATGCCAGGTTCAACGCGATCATTCCAGACGTGGAGATCAACAGATCGCGGGCATAAAAAATCTCCAAGGTATTCATGGTTACGAGCGCGAGTGTTTGCACCGCCGCGCAGGAGCGTGGGCAGCGACGGCTGAGCACCCACGTTCCCAACAATACCTCGGCGATTCCCACTGCGAGAACGGCGTTGCGCGCCCATTCGTCGCCGAGGATCTTACCGACAATCTGCCGATGGCGCGGAATGCCATCGAGGATCTTGCTGTAGAGGCCATGGAAGATCCATACCCCGGCGACGAGCATACGGGCGATGTGAAGCAAACGTGTCATGATCAACAGGCGGGTTTACCACGCGCCGCTATGGCTGATGGATTTAGCCGCAAAGAGGCGCAGAGGAACGCAAATAAGATTTGGGGTGTCAGAGTTGCCGACGGGCCGGCCTTTTCCCAACACCCAATGCAAAAAATTTCGGCTTGCCGCCCCGCAGGTTGCGGTCACATTGAAGGTCCATGATGAACGAACTGGACATCCCCTCCGATGATGCACCCAATTCAAAACGCAGAATGAACATGCGCAAAATTCATCGCTGGGTCGGCCTGCCTGCCGCCATTTTTCTGGTGGTTACCTCGATCACTGGAGTTTGGCTGGAGTGCGTCAAATTTTTTGGCGCTGAAGAAGGGGAACGCGAACGGATCCGGGACATGGTTTCACCGGTAACGGCGGCGACCGTGGGCGGGGATTTTGCAGCGGGTTTTGAAAAGGGCCGGATCACGGCCGCATCACGGGGAGGCAGCCAGCCACTCGAAAAAATGTTATGGCAACTCAAGGGCGAGACCCCCGCCATCACGTTCTTCTTCGGACCCGAAGGCCAGCGGGCGGGACGCCGGATCGTGGTGAATGCCAGAACCGGCGCGATGTTGAACGAAGAACCCTATGATGAAGATTCATTCATTCTCAAGCTCCACTCCGGCGAGGCCTTGGGCGATGGCGGAATGGTCGTGGGGATGCTGTGGGGCGTGGCGCTGCTGGTTCTAACAGTTTCCGGCACGGTGATTTATTTCAAAATGAAACCGCGCAAACCCCAAACCGGACTGCGACGGGTCTTCTGGGCCTTTGCCTTGATCGTTGCCTTGGCTCCGCACGATTCCGCCCGAGCGGATTCGCCATTTTTCACCGACGACCCGCTCTTTTCGCCGGGCTGGGAAATCAAGCTGGGCGTCGCCACCGAGCATAACGCTTCCGGGAACGCTTGGGCCGCGCCGATCCTGGACATCAACTACGCGGTCGTTCCCACCGTGCGCCTCGATCTGACGATGGCCGGGGTGGGAATCGATCCTGACCAGGGAACGGACGCGTATGGTTTCGGCACCACCGACTTCAAGGTGAAATGGCGATTTCTGGAAGAAGACCCCCACGGCTGGATGCCGGCGATGTCGATTGCGCCCAAGTTCACGCTGCCTACTGCCAGCACGCGCAACGGATTGAGTGACGGGATCTGGCGGGCGCAACTGCCGGTCGAATTTGGCAAGACCATAGGGCCTTGGTATCATTTCGCGGAAGCGGGCTATCAATGGGCCTTCGATCACCAAGCCAGCGATGTGGCGTTCTGGGGCGTGGGCTCGCTTTATAATTTCAACAAACACATCGCCGTGGGCGCGGAAATTTACGGACTCACTCCGCTTGATGAGCCAAAGAACCACACACTGGCTGCAACTCTCGGCGCCATCTATACTTTTGATGCGAACTGGTCGATGAAGGCGAGTGTCAGTCAGTCACTCCGGAACGACACGAAGCCAGGACCCGGTCCCGCAGGGGTTTTCTACGTGGTGTGGAATTTCTAACAGCCTCCACGCGGCGAGCGCCCGCTTATGAATTCCACGCAACCCAAAGCGAGTTATGCCGCGCTGCCCCGTGGCGTATGGGTTCTGGGACTTGGCTCGTTGTTCATGGACGCGTCCTCGGAGTTGGTGCACAGCCTGATGCCGTTGTTCATGGTGAGCGTGCTTGGCACGTCGATCATGACGGTGGGAATCATCGAAGGGCTCGCGGAAGCGACGGCTGCGATCACCAAGGTTTTTTCGGGTGCGATCAGCGACCATTTTAGAAAGCGTAAATTTCTGATCGTGCTTGGCTACGGCTTGGGGGCCGTGACCAAGCCGGTGTTCCCGCTGGCCAACGCGATCCAATGGGTGTTCGCCGCGCGAATGATCGACCGCGTCGGCAAAGGCATCCGCGGTGCGCCACGCGATGCACTGATAGCCGACCTCGTCCCGCCGGAATCCCGCGGCGCGGCTTATGGACTGCGCCAGGCCCTGGACTCGGTCGGCGCGTTCGCCGGACCGCTGCTTGCGGTGGCGTTCATGTTTTGGTTCGCCAATGACATCAAGGCGGTGTTGTGGGTCGCGGTGGTGCCGGCGTTCATAGCGGTCACGCTGCTGGTGATTGCCGTGCGCGAGCCGGAATCGATCGCATCTAACGTGGAGTCAAAGGGCCGCTTGAACATTTCCAATATCAAACGGCTTTCACCCGGCTACTGGCTCATCGTCGCGCTCGGCGGCGTATTCACACTGGCACGGTTCAGCGAAGCGTTTCTGATCCTCCGCGCGAAGGACGTCGGCGTGAGCCTGGGCTTGATCCCGGTTATCATGATCGTCATGAACATCGTTTACGCGCTCTTCGCCTACCCCGCCGGAGTCATCGCGGATCGTCTTCACCCGCGACTGCTTTTGATCGTCGGCCTTGTCGTGCTGATCGCCGCGGATGGTGTTTTAGCAATCGCGGGTTCCCCGTCCGTTGCATTTCTCGGGGCGGGTTTATGGGGCCTGCACATGGCATTGACCCAGGGCTTGCTTTCAAAACTCGTTGCCAACGCCGCACCCGCGGAACTGCGTGGCTCCGCCTTCGGATTGTTCAACCTCGTCAGCGGCGGGGCGCTCTTGCTGGCGAGCGTCATCGCCGGAGGTCTATGGAGCACCTATGGCCCCGCCACCACCTTCATGGCCGGCGCGGGGTTTGCCGCCATCGCCGCCGTGGGCCTGCTGTTATACCGGCCCAAGCCGCGGCCGGGCAGCGCTTAGACCGGCACCTTGTCGAGTCCGAAAGCATCATGCACGGCGCGCGCGGCGTCTTCGATGCGCGGCTCGTCGACGGTCACCGCGATCTTGATTTCCGAAGTGGAAATCATGCCGATGTTGATGCCCGCGTCGCCCAGCGCCTTGAACATGGTGGCGGCGACTCCGGAATGGGAACGCATGCCGATGCCGACCGCCGACAATTTCGCGATGCCCGCTTCGGTCTCAATCTTCGAATTCGGCGCGAGGTCGGCGAGCACTGGTTTGAGCGCGGCCTGGGCTTTGCCGAGGTCGCTCGAATGCATCGTGAACGAATGCCGGGCAAAGCCATCATGGGCGATGTTTGACACGATCATGTCGAGGTTGATTTCCGCAGCGGCAAGCGCCCCGAGAATGCGGCCGGACATGCCGGGTTCGTCGGGGATGCCGGTGATGGTGATGCGCGCCTGCGAGCGTTCGATCGAGACGCCGCGGATGACGACGTTTTCCATGTGGGGATGTTCTTCTAACACGAGGGTTCCAGGGTTGTCGTTGAGCGAGGAGCGGACTTCGAAAATGACGCCGAATTTTTTCGCGAATTCGACCGAGCGGGACTGCATGACCTTCGATCCTGACGAAGCCATTTCCAGCATTTCATCATAGGAAATCTCCGGCAGCTTGCGCGCGTTCTTCACGATCCGCGGGTCGCAGGTATAGACGCCGTCAACGTCTGTTAGAATTTGGCAGACGTCGGCCTTCAACGCGGCGGCAACAGCGATGGCCGTCAAGTCCGAGCCGCCGCGACCGAGCGTGTGGATCATGCCATCGAGAGTGACGCCTTGGAATCCCGCGACGACGAGTGATTTTCCCTGATCAAGGAAATCGCGCATCAGGGCCGGGTCCATGTTCATGATGCGCCCGCGCGTGTGCGATCCGGTGGTGCGGATACCAGCTTGCCGTCCGGTGATCGATGCCGCATCGACACCGAGTTCGCGCAGAGCCATCGTTACCAGGGCGATCGATTGCTGCTCGCCGGTCGCCAGCAACACGTCGAGTTCGCGCTCGTCGGGATTTTCCGAAATATCCCTGGCCATCTTGATCAGGCCATCGGTCACGCCGGACATCGCCGACACCACGGCCACCACTTCATTGCCTTCGTCGCGCACCCGTTTCATCCGCGCCGCGACATTTTTGATGCGGTCGATGGAGCCAACGGAGGTGCCGCCGTATTTTTGAACGATGAGAGCCATGTGCGGGGGCCGGAGTGAAGGGGATGCGGGCGGTGTTGGCAAGACAGTCGTAAACGGCCAGACCCCAGAAACCAGAGACCAGACGATTTCGGGATTGAGACCTGAGGAGAAGGGACGCCTACGTCCCTTCAAGCATGGACGTAGGCGTTCATGCTCCTTAACTAATGCTATTTCTCAACATACGTAGCCTTGAAATTCTCCGCGTCTTCACCGACCGGCCCCACCTCTTTTCCATCCGGCTTGAACAACCAGATCCAGTCGTAGGAACCACCGCCGATGAAATAGCGGTGCTGCTCCACCAGCAGGCAATCGCGATATTCGCCCGAAGGAACGACCTCCACGCTGTTGCCCGCCATGATGAAGTGCTCCTTGCGCTTGGTGGTGTCGACGACGTGGACAGCGCCCGAGGTGGCGTAGGCCGCGGTGACGAAATATACCTGCTTTCCATCGGTGGAAAATTGCGGGTCCGAGAAACCGGCGATGATATCTTTTGCGTCTTCAGCCGCGCGTGGCTTGACGAGCAGAATTGGCTCCGAACCATCCGCGCGGATCTGCCACAGCTCCGCGGCATCGCGGTCGTCGCTGCCGGTGGCTTTTCCAGGCTGCGTCCTCACAAACACGATCCACTGCCGGTCCGGCGAAAGCAGCGGATCCGAATCGCGGCCGGACTTGGTCAGTTGTTTCGATGCACCTTCGCCGGTGCGCAGAAAAATAT
>JANMJQ010000065.1:0-20578 GCA_031371445.1 Akkermansiaceae bacterium | reverse complement strand
TTGGTCCGTGTCACTCGTCCGGCAGCCAACCGATATCTTTGCTGAATCCGATTAACCACCGGCGCTCATAGAGTCGCCGCTACATTCCTTTGCGCCTTTGCTGTAAGCTCTTATCTCAACAAAACCCGCAGAAACCCCGCGATGATCCGGTAGATCACGAACACGATTCCAACGACCACCCCGACTGTTAGAAGCAGGAACACGGCAATCGTTCCCAAGATCACCCACACGGGCCACCAGCGGCTGTCGAGTTTGAGCATGCGGCGCTGCCATTTTTGCCAATCCTGCCACTCCGGCCGGGTTTGCGGTTCGGGAACCGGTTCCGCACGCGGGGCCGGGGCCAAGCCGTCAATTTCGACGACTTCAACTTCGATCGCTTGTGGCTCGCCCGCGCTCATTGATTTCGCTGGGACCATCCGGCGGACTGGGCCGCAAGGCAATCGCGATTTCGGGACCAGGGACACAACATGCGGATAATCAACGACTTTCATGCCCGGGGGATATTGGCATGAATTCCGCTCATCATTTTCCGCAAAACCAATCATCCCATTCATATGGGAATCTTGATTGTAGGGCACGCCGGGTGCTCTCCGTGGATTCCGATGAAATTGTCAGACCTCAAAAGTTCCGGGCATTTGCCCACGCTGATCACCGCGTTCCTATACTTCGACGTGAGCTTCATGGTATGGACGCTATTGGGACCACTTGGTGTGCAAATCGGAGAATCGCTCGGCCTCAACGCCCAGCAAAAAGGCCTCATGGTCGCGGTGCCGATTCTCGCAGGTGCGGTGTTGCGCATCATCCTGGGTGTCACCGTGGATCGCATCGGCGCGAAGGCCACCGGCATTATCGCCCAGTTGATCGTCATCAGCGGACTCTGTTATGCTTGGTTGGCCGGCTTGCCCGATTACCAGGCGACCTTGCTGATGGGCTTCGTGCTCGGCTTCGCCGGTGCCAGTTTCGCGGTCGCATTGCCACAGGCGGGCCGCTGGTATCCGCCGAACATGCAGGGCCTGGTGATGGGCTTGGCTGGCGCCGGCAACATCGGAACGGTGCTGGATGCCTTGTTCGCACCGCGGTTGGCGAAGGCCTTCGGTTGGCAAAATGTTTTCGGCCTGGCGATGATTCCGGCGATCCTGGTGCTGTTGGCCTATGTGATCTTTTCCCGTGAAGCGAAGGTGGAGGTGAAACGCAAGAAGTTCTCGGACTACCTGACCTTGCTCAAGGATCGCGACGCACACTGGTTCTGCTTTTATTATCTGATCAGCTTCGGTGGCTTCGTGGGTCTTGCGAGCACCTACGTGTTATACTTCAAAGGCGAGTTCGCGTTGACGCCAGTGCATGCCGGTGACTTCGCCGCGATCTGCACGGCGGCGGGTGCCTTGCTGCGGCCCGTGGGTGGCGCGGTTGCAGATCGCATCGGTGGCATCCGTTCGTTGTTCCAATTCTATATCATTGCCGCGCTCGCACTTGCCGCGACCGCATTCAGCCACAGCTTGTATATCAATCTCACAACGCTGGTCGTTTCCTCCGCTGCCCTGGGCATGGCGAATGGCGCGGTGTTCCAACTCCTTCCGCAGCGCTTCGCCCGCGACATCGGCGTGATGACCGGCCTCGTTGGCGCGGCCGGTGGCGTCGGTGGATTTTATCTGGCGAGTTCGTTGGGATATTCCAAGGGACTGACCGGCAGTTATTCAATCGGCCTGCTTGCCTTCGCCTCATTCTGCATCGTCGCGGTCGGCGGTCTTTGCCTGGTTAAAAGCCGCTGGCGCACTACTTGGGGCGCACTCAGCGGCGCACGCATCTGATGAAACTCCACGCCACCAGTTTTGGCATGCCATCGCCAGCACACAGCATCAGCGAAGACGCTTTCGCGATCAGCAAGTGCGACGATGGCGGGCTGCTGTGCGTGTTGTCCGATGGCGTGGGCTCATCCCGCGATCCCCGTCGCTCGGCGCAACGGGTCGTGCGTTGGCTTAGCGACAATTTCAACGCGAGGCCACGCCACTGGGCACCCCGCAAGGCCTTCGAGCGGCTTATCGATGAAGCGAACTCGAGCCTCTATCGCGAGGGCGCTTACCTTGATGGAGTGCCTTCGATGCAGGCGACGCTCGCAGCGGTTTCCTTCCGTGGAAATGTTTTGTCGGGCATTAATATCGGCGACTCACCGGTGCTGCTGACCCGCGATGGCACGACTCGCCGGCTCAGCGAAAACCATGTCAGCACCAACCGCGATGGAATGGAAATGCTGACCAACGCGGTGGGAGCCGGTAATTCCATTTCTTATCACTATTTCGAAACCGAAGTCCGCGAAGGCGATACGGTGGTCATCACCTCCGACGGATTGACGCGATTGATGGATGATCAGAAAATCGGCCAGCTTGCGACCCGTTATGGGTCGGCGCGAACCTTGATCCAGGAGGCGTTTCAATCTTCGGAATCGAAGGAAATCGACGACCTCAGCGCGATCGTCGTCGATGTGAAGGAGATTTCTCCTAGCCGTGCCGAAGTGCCCGACAACATGCCGGCGCTGCCTCTTCTCACCAGGGGTGGCAAGATCGACGACTACACCTTGTTGCGGCCGATTATGGGCAATGAGCGGGTGTGGTTGGCCAGCGAGGGCGAGCAGAAATTCGTTCTGAAATTCATTCCCGCGGAATCGGCCAACGACGAGGATGGCATCGTCCGGATGCGCTTCGAACGCGAGGCATGGAATGCATGCCGCTTGCAAGGCCCGTTCTTTGTGAAAGCCAGTCTGCCCGCAAGCGGTTCACGCCATTACTACGTGATGGATTACGTGGATGCACCCAGCCTGGGTTTCCTGTTGAAGACCAAGCGGCTGGCCATCGACCAGGCGGTTGAACTTGCGAAATTCCTGGTGAATGCCTGCCAGTGGTTGTTGCGCAGTGAATTGATCCACGGGGATATCAAGTCCGACAACATTCTCATTTACCGAACGGGTGAAGGCCTGGGTTACAAACTCCTCGATCTCGGCCTTGCGTCGGCGGTGTTCACCGATTCAGGAGTTGCGGGAACTCCAACCTATCTTGCTCCCGAACGCTTCACGGGCGCGGTTGTCACCGAGCGCACCGAAATTTTTTCAATCGGCGTCACTCTTTATGAAGCGCTCACCGGCAAGCTTCCCTATGGCGCGATCGAACGCTTCCAACGCCCCCGCTTTGCCGCGGCGCAGCGCCTCAGCCATTGGAATCCAAACGTCCCGCCATGGCTGGATGCGGTGGTAATGAAATGCCTCGCGCTCGATGCCAACCGGCGCTTCCAACATTTTTCCGAGCTCTCCTTCGCCCTCGATCATCCGGATCGCGTGACTGCGGATTCCTTCACATCCGAGCCACTTTTGGAACGCAATCCGCTTTTGGTTTATAAGACCGGTTTCTGGATCCTCGCGGTGACCACCATCTACCTAATAATTCGCCTGCTCTCCAAATCATGACAGCAACGCCGCAAATTCCCGCGAATGCTCCGTTCTCCGAAGACCAGCGGGCATGGCTCAATGGTTATCTCGCCGGTTTGTTCAGTGGTTCCAATTCGCCGACCCCGCCCGCCGCAAGCACTTCGCGTGGGTCACTGTTGTTTTTGTATGGCTCGCAGTCAGGATCGTCGGAAGGCCTGGCGCGGAAGTTCGGCAAGCTCGCGAAAAAGCAGGGCTTTGAAACCAAGGTCAGCGGACTGGAGGCCTTTGCCTCGATGGACATCTCGAAAGAGTCGCGCATCGCGATCATCACCAGCACCTATGGCGATGGCGAGATGCCGGACAACGCGCAGCCATTCTGGGACTATATCAAAAACGGCAGCGCGCCGAAGCTCGATCACCTTGAGTTCTCCGTCCTCGCCCTTGGCGACCGCAACTACACCTTGTTTTGCGAGGCCGGCCGACTGATTGACGAGCGCCTTGCCGCCCTCGGTGCGAAGCGGATCCAGGATCGCTGCGACTGCGACGTGGACTACGATCAACCGGCCGCTGCTTGGTTTGATTCGTTGTTGGGAAGTTTCGGCGGAGCCTCTGCGGAAGCTGAAGAACCCGAGCCCGAAGAAAGCGGCTACACCAAGACCAATCCCTATCCCGCGACACTGAAGACCAACTTGGTGTTGAACGGTGCCGGATCGTCGAAGGAAACCCGCCATTTTGAAATCCTGTTAGATGCACCCGGCCTTGAATACGAGGTGGGCGACGCGCTGGGAGTGATGCCCACGAACTGCCCGGACTTTGTCAGCGAGATCCTTGCAGCGGCCGGCCTTGATGGCGAGGAACCGGTCAAGGATGCGCAAGGCGTGGAGCATTCGCTCCGGTTATCGTTGACACGGCGCCTTGATCTGAAGCCGTTCATCGAAAAGCTGCCGGCACACGGCATCAGCGCCGAAGAGTTGTGCAAACCGCTGCGCAACCTGCAACCGCGGCTGTATTCGATTTCCTCAAGCTTGAAGGCACATCCCGGCGAAGTCCATCTGACGGTCGGCATGGTTCGCTATGAATTGGAAGGGCTCGCACGCAAAGGCGTTTGCTCGACCTTTCTCGCTGACCGCGTGTCCGGAAACGACAAGGTCCCCGTGTTCATCCACAAGTCGCCGTCGTTCCGTCTGCCAGCCGATTCCACGAAGCCGGTGATCATGGTGGGTCCGGGAACCGGCATCGCTCCCTTCCGCGCGTTTCTTCATGAACGTCGTGCCATCGGTGCCACGGGCAAGAACTGGTTGTTCTTCGGTGACCAGCGCGCCGACTGCGATTTCCTCTACCGCGAGGAATTGCTGGCAATGCAAAAGGACGGTCATCTCACCGAGTTCCACGCCGCCTTTTCCCGCGACCAGGCCGAGAAGATCTATGTGCAACATCGCATGATCGAGAACGCCAATGAACTCTGGAATTGGTTCCAGGAAGGCGCCTCGTTCTATGTCTGCGGCGATGCCAAGCGCATGGCCAAGGATGTCGATGCGGCCCTCCACCAAGTCGCCGAAATCGCCGGCGGACTGGATGCGGAACAAGCCACCGCTTTCGTGAACCAATTGAAAATCGAAAAGCGCTATCTGCGCGACGTTTACTGATATGCCGACACCCATTCAGGAAATCGAAGGCAAGCCGCTCAACACCGAGCAGGCGCATTATCTCGACGGATTTTTCTCCGGAATCCAGCAGCGGGCCATCGTATTCGCCGATCTGTTTCCAAAACTCGAAGCATCCGCCGTGGATGCGGCGAGCGAAACGGATGACGAGGAAGTCATGGTGACTGCCGAAGAGCGGATCAAGAACGAGGAGCATCCGCTGGATTCGTATTACCGCCTCGTTGAAAACGCCCGCAGGGATACGCCGCCGGACAAGGAGGAAGTATTCCGTTTCAAGTGGAACGGGTTGTTCTATCTGACACCGGTGGAAAACGCTTTCATGGCACGCCTGCGGATCCCCGGCGGCGTGGTGAAAACCTATCAGCTTCGCGAACTTGCACGGATCGCCGATGAATTGACCAGCGGCTATGTGCAAATCACGACCCGCGCGAATTTCCAAATCCGCCTGATCAAACCAAAGAACGCTCCCGACTTCCTTCGGCGCGTTCAGTCCGTCGGTTTGCATACACGCGGCTCCGGCGCTGACAACATCCGCAACCTCACCAACAATCCAACCGCCGGCATTGACCCGAAGGAGTTGATTGATTGCACGCCCTACGTCAACGAACTCGCCGACATCATCCTGTCGCACCGCGAATTCTACAACCTGCCGCGCAAGTTCAACATCGCCTTCGACGGCGGTGGTTTGGTCGGTTCTGTCGAGGATACCAATGACATCGGCATCAAGGCCGTAATGGCGGGGGATGCGGTGAAATTCCGGATCGCGCTCGGGGGAGCGACGGGCCACAAGGCATTTGCCCGCGACCTCGGCGTGTTGATCGATCCCGATGACGTGGTCAAAGTGGTGGTCGCAATCGTCCGCGTGTTCATCGCGAACGGCAACCGCAGCGACCGCAAGCGCGCACGGCTCAAGCATTTGCTCGAAACCTGGTCGTTTGAGAAATATCTGGGCGAAACCGAAAAGCTGTTAGGCCTCGAGTTGGAGAAAGCGCCCTTCGATCCCGCGGCGATGGATTATCCGTCACAGGACATCGCACACTCGCATGTCGGTGTGTATCCGCAGCGGCAGGATGGGCTTCATTATATTGGAGTGACCCTGCCGGTGGGCCAGATCACGCCGAAGCAAATGCTGCGCATCGCAGATCTCGCGGATAACTATGGCTCCGGTGAAATTCGCCTGACCGTCTGGCAGAATTTCATCATTCCCGGTGTCCCGCTCGCTTATGTCGCGACCGTGGAGAAGGCGGTTTCAAAGCTCGGATTTAGCACCCACCAATCGAATGTCGCGAGTGGCATCATCGCCTGCACGGGCAGCCGCTATTGCAAATATGCGGCGACCGACACCAAGTCACATGCCCTGGCACTCACGAAGTATCTGGAGAAGAAGGTGGCGCTCGACGAACCCGTGAACATCCACTTCACCGGTTGTCCGCATTCCTGCGCCCAGCATTACATGGGAGACATCGGATTGCTCGGTGCAAAAACCCGCGATGGCGGTGAAGCCTATCACGTCTGTGTCGGCGGTGGCTTTGGCCGCAACGCCGCATGTGGCCGGCAAATCTATCAGGCGCTGCCGGTTGAGGAGTTGAAGGAAACCATCGAACGCATTCTCCGCGCATATCTCGCGAACCGCCAGCCGGGCGAAGGATTCCAAGCCTTTGCCACGCGCCATGATGTCAACTCGCTGCAGGTGTTATTCCAACAATGAGCGATCTTCTAACAGGCGAGGCGAATCTCATTGACGCCTTGTTGAAGGAGCAGCGCTCGTTGACCGCTGTCGAACGATTCGCTCAGCGGCACAAGCGGGCCGAGGTGCCGTTGCAGCAGCCGTTTTACCGCGACCTCATTCCATTGGGCAAACCGAAGAAGGGCGAGCAATACGCCTTCGAGGTGAACCTCGACAAGTGCACCGGCTGCAAGGCTTGCGTCAGTGCCTGTCACTCGCTCAACGGCCTGGATGAAGGCGAGACTTGGCGCGACGTCGGCACGATCGTGGGAAAACGCGAAAATGCGCCTTACCAGCAAACCATCACCACGGCCTGCCATCATTGCGCTGAACCCGGCTGCCTCGAAGGTTGCCCGGTGGGTGCCTATGAAAAGGATGATGACACCGGCATCGTCCGCCACCTCGATGACCAATGCATCGGCTGCCAATACTGCACGATGATGTGCCCCTACGAAGTTCCGAAATACTCGGAGCGCCTGGGCATTGTTAGAAAGTGCGACATGTGCCATGACCGTCTCGCGGCGGGCGAGGCGCCGGCTTGCGTACAAGCCTGTCCGCATGAAGCTATCACCATCCGCATTATCAGCCGCGATGAGATCCAAGCCGCGGCTGTTGGAGGATTGCTGCCCGGTGCCCCGCCATCGGAATACACGCTGCCTTCGACACGCTATGTTTCCGACAAGCCGATTCCCGTCGATGCAAAGGCCGCGAACAAATATGCCTTGCGGACTGAACACGCGCATTGGCCTCTCATCATCATGCTGGTGCTCACGCAAATGGCGGTCGGCCAGCACCTTGCCCAGGCGGTTCTCAGCTTCTTTCCGGGACCCTTGTCGCATGTCAGCACGACCGCCCTCGCGGCCTGTGGTTTTCTGACACTCAACGCCGGCCTGTTTGCCGCGGTGTTTCATTTGGGACGGCCAATGGGTGCATGGCGGTTTTTCCTTGGCCTCAAAACTTCATGGATGAGCCGCGAGATTCTTGCCTTCAGCATGCTGCCAGTGGCCTCGATGGCCAGTATCGGCGCGGCATGGTTTTTCCCCAACACGCGGATCCATTCGCTGGTGGCATGCGGAACCGCGGGACTGGGTCTGATCGCTGTATTTACCTCAGCCATGATCTATATCAAAACGCGCCGCTCGTTTTGGAAACCCGCGTTGGTGTTGCAACGCTTCTATGGCGCTGTGTTGACGCTCGGATCGGTGTCAGCCGTCGGAGTGATGACGATCGTTGCATGGCTGTCGGGGACCGATGGTCACGAAGTCCGCGTCGCGGCATTGGTTGCGGCTTTGCTTCAGATGTTGTCGGTCGCTTGGGAAAAATCCAGGTATCGGGTTTTAAGGGATGACGAGCTCCAGCCCGCCCACGAGTCCGCCTTGGTGCTGCGCCGCTTCCTGTGGACGAAGGAACAAGCGCGGGAAGCGCTGGTGCTTGCATGCCTGGCAATATGGGTATGGTTGATCGCACTGCCACAGGGTTTGGTGGCCGCGGCTGCCATCGTGCTGTGCCTGTCGGTGGCAGCGCAGGTCATTGAACGCTATCAGTTTTTCCGTGCGGTGGTTGCCTTGCGGATGCCGGGAGGAATATGAAATTTTCACGCCCCCAACTCAAACTGCGCGCGCGCGACGGTCCGCTGACCGACGAACTGGTGCGGCAGCCCGGTGAGTTCGGTCTGGGCCAAGTGCCCGCCAAACTGGACTTTGATGCCACCACCACCGTGGTCTGCGGCTACTGCTCCACCGGTTGCGGACTCAATGTCCATTTGAAGGACGGTGAGGCGGTGAATCTAACAGCCGACACGCAGTACCCCGTCAACCTCGGCATGGCCTGTCCCAAAGGCTGGGAAGCGCTGGCCCCGCTCGAAGCGAAGGACCGCGCCACCACGCCGATGATGCGGCTGAAGCGCGGCGGCAAATTGGTCCCGGTGGAATGGGACACCGCGATCAAAGTCTTTTGTGATCGCTTCAAAGGCCTTCAGGATCTGCATGGACCCGAATCCGTGGCCTTCCTGAGCACAGGACAAATCACCACCGAGGAAATGGCCCTGCTGGGTTGCCTCTATAAATTCGGCATGGGCTTCGTGCACTGCGACAGCAACACCCGCCAATGCATGGCGACCTCCCATGTCGCGTACAAACAATCCTTCGGCTTTGACGCGCCCCCATTCACCTATGCGGATTTCGAGGAGTCCGATGTCATGGTCTTCATCGGCGCGAATCCCTGCATCGCCCATCCGATCATGTGGCAGCGGGTGATGCGCAATCCGCATAAGCCGGCGATTGTGGTGATCGATCCCCGGGCTACCGAGACCGCGATGGCGGCCACGCAACATATCGCGATCCGTCCGAAGAGCGATCTGGTATTCCTCTACGGCCTCGCGAATTTGTTGATCGCCAATGGCTGGATCGACCGTGGATACATCGATGCCCACACCACGGCCTTCGATGAGTTCGCCGAATTCGTTTCACAGTTTTCTCTAACAGATGCGGCGGCGGCCTCGAATGTGAGCCCGGCTGAGATCGAATGCCTAGCGGAGACGATTCGCTCCGGCAAGCGGGTATCGTTCTGGTGGACCATGGGAGTGAACCAAGGCCACGAAAGCACGCGCACGGCGCAGGCGGTCATCAATCTCGCGCTGATGACCGGCAACATGGGCCGGCCCGGTACGGGAGCCAATTCCATCACCGGCCAATGCAATGCCATGGGCTCGCGGGTCTTTGGCAACATCACCAGCCTGCTCGGTGGACACGATTCAAACAATCCCGCGCATCGCGCGAAAATCGCGGGCATTCTCGGCATCGGCGAACATGAGATTACGCGTCAGCCATCGATGGCGTATGACCAGATCGTGCAAGCGATCGACGATGGCAAGATCAAGGGCTTGTGGGTCATCGCCACCAACGGCGCACACTCATGGGTTGATCATAACAAATTCAACGATCTGCTGGGCAAGCTCGAGTTTCTGGTGGTGCAGGACATGTACCCGACCACTGAAACCGCCCGCAAGGCGGACCTCATCCTGCCGGCCGCGGGTTGGGGGGAAAAGGACGGGACTTTCATCAACTCGGAGCGCCGCATCGGCTTGGTCAAAAAAGTGCGGCGCGCTCCTGGCAGCGCGTTGTCCGACTTCAACATCTTCAAGTTGATTGCGGACTATTGGGGCTGCGGGGATCATTTTTCAAAATGGTCTTCACCCGAAGCGGCATTCGATCTCCTGAAGGAAATTTCGCGGGACCAGCCTTGCGATTTCAGCGGCATCGGCAACTACCGCATGATCGACGACCAGGGAGGAATCCAGTGGCCATACCGCGGGCCGGAAGATGCCGGACAAGAACGGCGTTTGTTTGAGGATGGAAAGTTTTTCACGGCGGATGGCAGGGCGAAATTCTTCTTTGACGCCCCGCGGCCACTGCCCGAGCCCACCGACAAGGAGTATCCGTTCATGCTTCTAACAGGTCGCGGCACTTCGTCGCAATGGCATACCAACACCCGCACCGGCAAGTCGGCGGTGTTGCGGAAATTGTATCCTCCGCGTTGTTACATCGAAATCCATCCTGACGACGCCAGGGCGGCGCGCATCGAACCCAACAGCCAGGTTACGATCCGTTCACGCCGTGGCGAAATCCATGCGACCGCTTTCATCACCCCGACCGTGCAGCGCGGCCAGGTGTTCATGCCCATGCATTACCACGAGGTGAACTGCCTGACGCTGGCTTCCTTCGACCCCCATTCGCGCCAGCCCTCATTCAAGGCTTGTGCCGTCAGCATCGCGGCGGTTGGATGAGGCGATGAAGATCGTGGCGCTCTATATTTCGCCGGGCCACAACTTTTTCGGCCATTACGGCCGGTCCGCCGGCAGTGAACCCACAGTGGGCGTCGATGCAGTTGAGTGCGTCGAAGGCCGCGGCCTGGCAGGTGACCGCTTCTTCGATTACAAAGAAGACTACAAAGGCCAAATCACGTTTTTTTCGGAGGAGATTTACCATGATCTGTGCGATGCGCTTCAGGTTGATGACAAATCGAATGGAGTGTTTCGGCGCAATGTCATCACGCGTGGCGTCGATTTGAATTCGTTGATCGGAACTGAATTTTCCGTCCAGGGCATCCAGTTCCGCGGCGAGAGTGAATGCAGTCCCTGCGCCTGGATGGACCAAGCCTTCGCACCGGGAACCGAAGCCTTTCTCAAAGGCCGCGGCGGACTGAGGGCAAGGATCCTTTCGAGTGGCCCGCTCAGGGTCGATGCACTGTAGCGGCCGTCTGTGACCGCCGCTGATTGTAAAGGCCCGCAGCCGGCACGTTGATCCTAGGATACAGCCGGCAGCCAACTGACCTCTGCGCATGAATCATCAGTCACCGGCGCTCATAGAGACGCCGCTACAATTGATAACGCGCGCCAGCCTCTAACGGAAAAGCGCTTCCGCCAGCGAGTGATAGACCGCGGCGCGGGAAATTTTATTGGGACGCTGCAGGGCTTTCCACGAAGCGCCGTGCAAGGGTTGCAGGGTTTTGCGGGCGAGCAGGGCGGGCAAGACCGTGGCCACACGAAGCCGTCGCAGTTCAAGGGCGGTGGTGTAGTACTCGCCCTCGGCAAGCCAACGTTCGGCTTGGATCAGCCAGCGCTTGTGACATTGCAGAAGCTGTTCGTGATCGTGGGGATCGACGGGCAGATAGCAGCGGCCCATGGCCAGATCGCGGCCCACATCGCGCAGGATGTTTACAAGTTGGAGGCCTTTGCCATACGCGATGCCCGATTCCAACAAATCGTCCGCCGACAATTTTGAAAATCGTTCGCCGAGTGTTAGAAATCCGAGCTTGGTCCAGAACGCGCCGACGCTTCCCGCGACCCGCCGCGCATAATCGTTCAGCGCACCGTCGTCGGGCAAGGCCACGGGATGAGCGGCGTTGGCCTCGGCAAAGCGTTCCAAATCCAGACGCTGGCCGCTGATGATGGTTGTCACCACCTCCCGGACCAACTCCGCTTCGTCGAGGGGCAATTGCTCCAGCCACTCGAAAATTTCCCCGGTTCGTTCAAGCAGGCGGCGTTCGCGGTCGTCGCCGGTTCCGTTGAGCACGGACATGGTCCACCGCGGGGGGGGGGAATCGCCGGTCAGCGCGAGCTGGAATTGTTCGAGGCATTTGATGCGCGTGGCAGCGGGCACGGCCACGGAATCGGCGAGCGTATCGCTGGCGCGCGCAAGCAGGTAAGCAAGGCTCGCGGCACCCCTCATGGGCACGGGAAGCATCCGCAGCGTCAAATAGAAGCTGCGCGAAACGCCTTTGAGAATCGCTTTGTCGAGTTCATCACTCACCAAGCTCAACAAGATGGAGCCCCCCGGAAATGTCAACCCGGCAGCGCGGTGACCGATTCCGGGAGTGTCCATTTCCCTAGGAAATCGATTGCGATCCCGGCCCTAACGGAGCAACTTGCGGATAGGAATGAACGAAGATCCGGAGAGCCCGCGCGGGAGAATCGACGTCAAGCTTGAACGCCTGGAACTCGCGATGCGCGCTTCTAACGAAGGGATCTGGGATTGGTCGCTGGTCAGCGGCGACCTTTTTTACTCGCGGCGGATTCTGGAATTTCTCGAATGCGGGGCCGACCGCGCGCCCAATCTGTTCGTCGAACCTTTTAATCACATCCACCCCGACGATAAGGAAAATTTTGGCCGCGCGGTGAAGCAGGCATTGCATGACGGCGGCCCGGAAACGCTCGCGGTGGACGCACGCGTGCGCGCGGGCGGCGGCGATTGGCGATGGTTGCGGATCCGCGGCACCGTTGTCCGCGATCGCGATGGCAAGGCGCAGCGAATTGCGGGTTCGATGATCAACATCAGCCGCCGCAAGGCCGCGGAAGCCCAGGTCGAGGAAGAGCGCTTCCAGCTTCGGCAGTTGATCGATCACGTGCCGCTGCAAATTTATTTCAAGGACCAGGACTCGAAGATCACGATGGCCAACAAGCGGATGGCCGACTGGATGGGCTTCGAAGATGGCACCGATCTAACAGGCAAGCATGACCGGGATTTCTTCGACGAAGAACACTGGCGGCCGGCGGTTGAGGATGAAAATAAAATCATGGAAACCGGTGAGGCGATCATCGACCAACTGGAGCATGAGACTTGGCATCGCGGTAGCGAGACTTGGGTGATTACATCGAAGTTCCCATGGCGCGACCGTCAAAACCGAATCAAGGGCACCTTCGGGGTTTCAAGCGATGTCACCAAGCTGGTGATCGCCGAGCGCGAAGCCACTGATCTCGCCCAGCAACTCCAGCGCAAGAACGAGGCCTATGAGGAAGAGTTGCTGTTGGCCCGTGAAATCCAACAGGCGCTCGCTGGCGAAGGATTTCCGGCGGCCACCTCGCATGGAGTCAAGCGCGTCGAGTTCGGTGCGCGCTATATTCCCATTTCCGGATTGGCTGGCGATTTCTTCGAAGTGATGAAGGTGAACGACGATTGCTATGGCGTCCTCATCTGCGACGTCATGGGCCACGGCGTGCGCTCGGCCCTGATCGTTGCGATGCTGCGCGGGCTGTTAGAAAAGCAGCGTCTGCAAGCGGGCGAGCCGGGATTGTTTTTGCAGGGCTTGAACGATGGACTTGCCTCCATCCTCGAACGCGCCGGCACAACAATGTTTGCCACCGCCTTCTACGGGCTCATGGATCTCTCCAGCAGGACTTTCAAATATTCCTCGGCAGGTCATCCGGGGCCAGTGGTTTCGGGCCGAAATGGCGTGCGCCAGATTGCCAGCGATCGATCCGAAAAAGGCCCGGGTCTTGGCCTGTTCCGAGGCGCTGCCTATCCCTCGAATGTTTTGGATCTGCGCGAAATCGAACGGATGATCCTCTTCACCGACGGCGTCCTCGAAGCCGAAAACGAACGCGGCGAACCCTTTTTCGAAAACCGCCTGATGGAAATCATCAGCCAAAAAGCGGACGGCTCGCTCGATGGAATGCTCGATGGAATCCTCTCAAGCGTCCTCGCCTTTTCCGAAAGCCAGCACTTCGACGATGATGTTTGTCTTCTGGGGATACAGGTGGCGAAGGAAGCGGGGAATGGGTGAACGGAAGGTTTGAAGCAATCTCTTTTCTTGCGATTCGTATCCGGGACGGCACCTTGAAAGGTGATGAAACGTTTGTGGTTGCTCGCGTTCGGTTTGTTGCTGCCGGGCAACCTGTGCGCCGGCATCCCGACGGGAGTGTTTGTGATGATTCAACGACTGAGCCACTTATCCCCATGTTATTACCACGTTGTTGCCATCTTATTGCTATTTTATCGCCATCTTATTGCCATTTTTAGCGATTTGAGGGGGCATCGGTTCCCTGCTGACGGAAATGCCCTGGGACTTGAGATCGGCGGAGAATTTCGTGACGGAGAACGGGCTGGCAGGGCTGCCTAGCAGATGACGGACGAGCCAGCGGAGAGCGGTGATATTGGCAACGCCGTGGCGCTCGATGACGTCGCGCAGGAGGACGACATCGGTGGAATCATGAAAGAGGATAGGGGGTGTGAGTGAGCCATCAGCCATGGTTTCAGTAATTGGATGTAAATGGATGTAAATGGATGAAATTGGATGGTAATGGTGGAATTTGGAGGTAAGCTCGCTCATGCGGATTCCCCTTCTACCGGTCCTCCAACCGACCAACGAGATGCTGACTCTGATCGCTGCGATCGACGAGTTCAAGGGCGAGTGGCGAGCCCTCGGCAGTCTCGGTCCGGAGACACTGCGTTCCCTCCGGCGAATCGCGACCATCGAGAGCGCTGGGTCCTCGACTCGCATCGAAGGGGCGAAGCTCAGCGATAGCGAGGTCGAGAAGCTTGTCGGTAACTTGGGCAAGGAGTCCTTTCAGTCCCGCGATGAACAGGAAGTCGCGGGCTACGCCTATGTGATGGAGACGATCCAGACCGCCTGGCAGGATCTGCGCATTTCGGAGAGCATTCTTCTCCAACTGCATCGCGACCTGTTGCGCTACAGCAATAAGGACGAGCGCCACCGGGGTGAGTGGAAGTCGCTCGACAACCACGTCGCAGCCTTCGCCGCGGATGGAAAGCAGATCGGCATCGTTTTCGAGACCGCATCCCCATTCGAGACCCCGATGCTGATGGAGAAACTGCTGGGCTGGCACGCCAAGGAAGAGGCGGATCCGATTCTCCATCCCTTGCTGCGGATCGCCGTGTTCAACGTCATCTTCTTGGCCATCCATCCCTTTCAGGAGGGCAATGGCCGGTTGTCCCGTGTCCTGACCAACCTGATGCTCCTCCGTGCCGGCTACGCCTATGCCTCCTACACGTCGTTGGAGAGCGTGATCGAACACAACAAGGAGGCCTACTACCTTGCCTTGCGGCGAACCCAGACCTCCTTTCGGGAAGCCGTCGATTGGGAGCCGTGGATTCTATTTTTTCTGCGCGCCCTGAAATCGCAGATCGGACGCCTGCGGGGTCGTCTTGCGGAGCCTCCCGCAGTGGTCGCCGCTCCTGGCATTCCCGATGACCTCTCACCCCTCGCCGGGCAAGTGCTCAAGCTGCTTGATGCTAGAGAGGCCCTCTCTGTTGCTGACGCCGCCGACGCTTTAGGTGCCAACCGTCACACGCTGAAAGACAAATTCACCGAGCTGGTTCAAAAGGGCTACGCCGAACTGCACGGCAAAGGACGCGGAGCCCACTACCGCCGGGTCAAGGAATAAGCCTGAACGGCAAGTCGGAACCGCCTTCCGAGGTGAAGGACATGGGGACACCCCACAGAATCACACTGGAATCTTGCCAGAAAACACTACCCGCCCCCAAGAAATTTACTTCCGCCGCACGCCGCGATTTGTCGTTATGTCGCAGCGTGCATAATGCATGCCGTCACTCGAAGTGCCGCTTGGAGAATGAGAAGCCGGAGCCGCTTTTGAGGTAGGTCTCAAAACGCCGCGCCAATTCGGCAGTTTCAAAGGCAAAATAGCATTTCACCCTCCATGGGCGGTATTTGGAACTGTGCGGACACTTTCCTTCGTTGTGCTCGGACAATCGTCTTTTGAGATCAGCGGTATGACCGATGTAACGGCGACCGGTTTCGAGGCTCTCGAGAATGTAGGTGTAGAACACGTTGGTTCTGGGGAGAAGGGTTTGAGATTCTTTCGAGGCGGCCTGCCACCCGAAGCACCGGAGCTGAAGTCCCCCGACGCTCTACGAGCTATGGGGACACCACCCTTCGCCTCGGCTCGCTGGCACTTGCCGGGGCGAAGGGTGGTGGAGGCGAGGGGAGTCGAACCCCTGTTTCGGTTAGATATTGTCCGAGGATGTCCGAGATTGTCTAAAAAAGCCTATACTTTGAAATATTTCGTGCTCCTCGTCATTCTTGGACCTTGACATCACCGACGACATTGTATAAGCACAAGTATAAGCAATGGCATTCGTCTTCAAAAATCCCAACTCCAAATTTTGGCTGGCCGGGTTCATTGACACTGATGGCAAACGCCACAATCGCTCAACGAAAGTGCTCGCAGAATCGGCGGCCAGTAAACGGGAGGCGGAGCGGATCGCTCAAGAATACGAAGAGGCGGGAAATCGGGTCCGCACTGCCATTCAAGTTCGGCGGGTGATTTCTGACCTTCACAAGAAAATCACGGGCGAGGATTTGCCCGTCGTGTCGCTGGCGGCGCAGGTCGATCAATGGATTGAAAGCAAACGGACCTCTGTAGCGCCCGCCACGGTGCTGTTTTACGAAGGGGCAACAAAGAAGTTCGTCGAGCAACTCGGGAAAAGGGCCAAGGCGAATATTTCGGACATCACGCGAATTGAGATTGAGAGATTCCGGGATTCCCTCGCGAAGAAAGTAGCTCCAAAGACCGTTAACGGCATCGTTAAGGTATTGAAAATGCTCTTCAAGGACGCTCGGGACCGCACGCTGCTTCTCGATGATCCAAGCGAACTCGTTAAGCCGGTGAAGTCCAAAAAGGTCGTTGATCGACGTCCCTTCACAGTGGAAGAAATTAAATCCATTCTGCCTCACTGTGATACCGAATGGCACTCCATGGTCCTGTTTGGACTTTATACGGGTCAACGTCTTGGGGACATCGCCAGACTCAAATGGGACAGCGTTGACCTCGAAAAGGGAACTTTGCGGCTCACGACATCAAAGACCGGCAAAAGTCTGAATTTGCCGCTTCACGCCGACCTCCTGAAATTTTTGAAAGAGAATCCTACTCCCATTTCCCGGACACTTCCAATTCATCCCGCCGCCGCCGCCATCGTCGAAAAAGACAAACGCACCTCGCATCTATCTAACTGCTTCGGGCGCATCCTTGCCGCCGCTGGACTCCGAGACAAGCGTCCCCACCGCGCATTGGGAAATGGCCGCGACGGTAAGCGGGATATGAATTCGCTTTCTTTCCACTCGTTACGCCGGACCGCAACCACCCTCCTTCACGAAGCAGGAGTTTCGCAAGCGGTGGCAATGGCGTTGATCGGTCATGACTCCGAGGACATCCACGCAATTTACGTCAACGTCGGTGAGGCGGCGATGCGCGAAGCTTCGAAAAAGCTGCCCTCGCTGTCCGCGACAGCCGTGATCCTTTAGCTATTCCCCCGACGATAATGATCGTGAATTCTCCGCAAATAATTGAGATACACGTCCCGGCCACGGAGCCTGCAATGCGGAGGATCAAAAGTGTTTCCAAATTGGCAGCGGCATGAGTTGCCTCCGGGAGGTCCCTAGCGACCCCGTTGGCGATTCTGAGGCTATGATTCTAAGGACGAGGAGTCGAAGCCGGTGAGTCGGCGAAATTCAGCCTCTGTCCTATTCGCGGGATTACAGTAGTTCTTGTTCTGTTGAAGAGTCACCATGTCCAGCAATTGGCGTTCAAACGGACGGGGTTCTTGGCCCGCTTCGAGAAGACACATCAGGAGTTTATTGTTCATCTCCTTTAGCTCTTCGTAGGTGTAATTTTCCCAAGGTTTGTGAGGATCGTAGCCGTAGATAGCGTTTCGCTCTGGAAGGGAAAGCCTGCGGTTGAGTTCCTTAAGTTGTAGTTTCTCCTTAAGTTGGATTTCTAATTCCTTAATTTGTAGTTCCTTAAGTTGTATTTTCTCCTTAAGTTGTAGTTCCTTAAGTTGTAGTTCCATAAGTTGTTCTACCTTCTTAGTGACAAATCTGAGTTCATCAGGATTTTTGCCTGTTTCAACGCAAAGTCGTCTTGTTTCTACACCGCCATGAATCGTAAGGTTATACAGAAAATTCACCACGTTTGGAGGAAGCACAATTTCGAACATCCCGCCGCCTTCTTCTGGATTTATGTGCAAGGTAAAATGTCTGTTTGGAAGTATTTTCAGAAATAAGTCTGCCATTGATACCTCTCTAGCTGTCACTGTTTCTGGCATATTCTCATTTATAAATTTGTTGACGTGGGATTCTCTGGTGAAAATAGCGACGACTAATTCGGAATTTTGTGTAGGCAAGACAAGTGGTCTATCGTCAGAGTAAACCATAAAACACTTTGACTTCACCAAGGCTATAATTATCTCAGGAATTGATTTGGCAGCGCGATGTCCGCAGTTGTAATATACAATTAAAGAGTCAATTGGGCATTCGTTATCTGTACGGCCATATTCTCGCATTCCTTTCGCCCCGAATTTATTAAAAAATTGCTGCATTCCCACAAATTCAGGAGAATCTGGCGTGAATGAATTAAATATTTCCAAAGTCTCGGGATCTAAGCCTTGGAGAAATTGTTGATTATCGTTATTCATGATTACAGGGAATTTGTTTTTGACAGGAATCTTATTCCAGACACTCAGGCGTTCAATGCGAGGTTAAACCTTTCAATGTGGGTGATCACAAAAGAATCCTACTTCGGCTGGCCCACTGGACCATCGCCATTTTTTCGGACGGAACCTTTGACAACCCAGATGTCTCCCATCGCACCTTTGATTGGGGTTTTCTCAAGTATGGGCTTGTCACCGATCCCGATCCAATTTGTCTCGAATTCAAAATGCGGCGGGTAAAGTCCGCAATGTTTCAAGGCGAGGCATAAATCCTCGTCGTTGTAATCTTTTGAGTAGAACTCCACCCAGCAGATTCCGTTTCTAATGGCTCGCATAACGCATCCTTGCTCCTCACTCATAATGTCATGTCTTTAAATTCTCCATCGAACAGTAATCAGTTACGTCGAAACGGTTATCGGTTTTGGATGGCTTCGGCAACTGGAGACGACGAAAATTTCATAAGATGGAATCGGCTGCGGAGTTCCTAACAGATATCGAGCTTTGGAATTTCTGACTTTTGGGATTCCCTCGGTTCAATCGGCAAAGGGAGCAGACCAATCAAAAAGCACCAATTCTGAGGATTCTGAAGCGAATTTCGGGTGATTGCGATCAGTCGGGCGGCAGAGCCAAAAAACGCAGGAACGAATCAAAAAGGCGTGCGGCGGCTAGAATCGCAATTCAGATTGCCGAGGTGAAAACCTGCAAAATCCATGAGCCACGATGGTTTTAAGCCGACTCCCGCGGAAATCGCGTCAATAGCGGCTTCCCTGAGGCTCTCAGAGGGCGATGATCTAGGGACGCTGGTGCGGACTGCCGTTCAGCTTTACCACCTCTCAGAATCGAAATTAGGGGAATTGGCGAAATTCCAAAGGGAGATTGGTGCCAAGGTGGAAGACTGGCTGGCAATCGACGCCGACGACGACAAACGGCGTGCATGGCTGGCGGGGGAGAAACCCGTCACTTCGGCCATCAATTCCGAAATCGGACGGCGGGCGAAGCTGGGAGAGGAAGAATCAAAAAAACTTGGAGCGCAAGGTCCGCCGGAAAAGCGGCCTTTCTCTTTGAATGACGTAGCGGACAAAATCCTTCCTCAGACAAATCCGACCGAGCGTTTGCAAGCTGCTCAAAGATTCTTGGCCAAGGAAATTGAAACCGTTGGATCGGCGACACCTTTGGGAGAGTGGTTAGAAAAAAATAAGGAGCGCAAAATCCAAGAGAAACAGGCTTGGTGGGTTATTGTGGAAATTCTCGTTCGCCATCAACGGCAGGCGGGAAGATTCCGCAAAGGCAACCGCTGGGAAGAATCGCTCCGCGCTCGCCGAAAAGAAAGTCAGCCACCCGGACGCTGGGAAGAATTTCGTTGACTTCGGATTTCCCGCCCAACTTTGGCGACTTAACGAAATAGGATTTCTCTTTTTCCTTTTATCGAAATCAATTTACCGATGGTCACAGGTTATCGAAATTGATTTCAAATAATTTGCCGCTGCCGAAAATGTAATTCCGTTTTCTGATTTACCGAAAGTGCTCTCGGTATGGTGAGCGCATGGAAGACATCAAAAGAAATGCGGAGCAGATAAAATCATCACAGGCGGATTTAACCCCGGTTTGGCTACGGGTTCCCCAAGCTGTCAAAGTATCAGGAATTCCACGAAGCTCGCTTTATGGAATCTTCGACATTAACCGGGGTCCGGTTCGAACATCATGCGTAAAGAAACGGGGACAATTGCGCGGAATTCGCCTCGTCAATCGTGAATCGCTCCTTGCCGCGATTGAAGCTGGTAGCGGGGAGGTGGAAGGATGAGAACGGTATCCAAACCGCCGCGAGCTTCAAAAAGCCATAAGACGGTGAAGCGCATCGAGGGGCGTAGGGTGTGGCGCGCCATGCTTACGTTTAACCCGACTTTCGCTGTTAGATGGGTTTTAAGATCCGAATCGTTGAGATTGCGTTCATTTTTTCAAAAGGTCTCCACCACAGGCTTGGGAGTTCGGATTTCGGGCGGGGGTTGTGCGGGCAGGATGAAGCCGAGTTGGT
>JANMJQ010000030.1:0-11703 GCA_031371445.1 Akkermansiaceae bacterium | reverse complement strand
GCGCTTCGACAAGGAACTCGACAAGGACCTTCAGCGCATCATGGCACTCATCATGCCGAGCGTACTCATCCTCATGGCCGGCCTCATCGGCACGATGGCTTATCTGATGATCACCGCCATCTTCCAGACGATCTCGAATCTGGGATAAATTGGAGCGCGGAATTCATTCCGATGCCTTTAGACCATGATAAGGAAAGGAACGATATGTCTATTCCTTCTCGCGATGGCGTCTGTTGGTGCCGAAACCGTGCCCGGAACGCCAGCCATCGGTGCCACGGACTTCCTCAACTCCATCGGCGTGAACTCCGCGATCTCCGTTCGCGGGGAAAAGCTGCCGAAGACCATTGAATGCGCCCTGCCCTCAATTTGCTGAGCTTGTATCTGGATCAATTCAAACGCGGCTGGAGTTATACCGCAGTCTATTTGCTCCGTGACCGGGTGGACGAAGCGGGCAACCAACAGTTTGGCTTCTACCGGCCGGACTACACGCCGCGCAAGGCGGCGGTTTATTTGCATAACCTCACGACGATTCTCGCCGACTCAGGCAGCATATCCAAACCAGGCCGGCTGCACTATTCCATCGCAAATCAACCCGCCACGGTGCACGACATGCTTTTGCAAAAAAGCGATGGCTCATTCGCCTTGATCATGTGGGATGAGCGGCTTGTTGGGGCGGATCGCGTCACCGTTCATCTCGGCCGCACGGTGGCTTCGATTGCTATTTATGACCCGACTCTCGACAACGCAGCCATTCAGAACTTGGCCGGCACCGATTCAGTGCCCCTGACCTTGAGCGATCATCCGCTGGTCATCGCTTTTCGCTGAGCTGCCTGCGATCGCGGGTGAGGCGGGGATTCTGTTAGGTTGCGTAGCATCGTCGGCGATCCGCTGTTTTGCTTGCCGAGGGTTATCGGCAAGGTATAGGGCTTGGCGGTTGGCATGATGCGGATCCTTCTCTACCTAGTCGTCGCCCTCGGTGGCGCGGGGCTGGCCGTGCAAGCCGTGTGGAATGCCCGGCTTCGGACGGCTACCGGCTCGCCGATTCTGACCGTGTTGATCTCGGTATTCATCACCTTCGTTTGCGTGCTGCTCACCTGGGCAAGCGGGACCACCGCGCGCGGCACGGTTCCCGCATTCGGCTCCATCCCGAAATGGGCCTGGTTTGGCGGCGTCTTCGCGGGCTTTTTTTTGCTGTCGTCACTGATCGCCGTTCCCCGACTCGGCGCGGCCGCGGTGTTTTCATTGGTCATCGCCGGCCAATTGATCGCTGCCGTGATCCTTGATGCGACCGGTGCCTTCGGCGTCACGCAAATTCCACTCAATCCCATGCGGATGCTTGGCACGGGATTGTTGCTCGCCGGCGTGGTGCTTATTCAGAGGAATTGATTATAGAGAAGGTTGATAGTGGATGGTTGATGGTTGATAGCTAGCGAAGCCCCGGGTCAAAAGGGCGGGCTATTGGCCCAAGCTTGAATCGTCGACTGCCACACAAGCTTCATCGCAGCGCCTCAGAAGGGCGCTGTTATCGGGATTTCCTTGTTGGCGACGTCGGGAGTTTGCGCCCATTTCGCCGCGCGACCTTTACCCGGGGTTCCGCTCCGCTTCGCTCCGGGCTATTATCAGTTGTCCCGCTGGGACATGGAGAACGGCTGCACTTTTTCTTAAAATGCTTTAAACTGATTGCCAAAAATAATTTTCGAAACTTTCCACCAGAGTCGGTGAAGATTTGAACAGGAGGTAACGGAGGAAGCAGAGAATAAGACTGGATTCCTCCGTTGCCTCTGCGTCCTCCTGTTCAATATCTTTGATTCAACGTTACGGCAAAGAGTTCTGGCAAATGGTCGAACCCAAAAAATCCTTCATAGCTTCAGCGACGAAGGACAACAATCCACTATCAACTATCTCTTCCATCCGCGTTCATCTGCGGTTGAACTTTCTTCTCTTCGCCCGGCACTGCCAATGGAGCGCGGACGAAAGCCGAACCAAGTGCCGATCACGGTCAGTGCGAAGAGCGTGTAGCAGACGGTGAAGACCCAGAACGGCGCTTGGTAAAACAAACATTTTCGCAACCAGTGCGCCATGAAGGTGCCTTCATAGGTCACATCGCCGCCGCGGTCGCGCAAGGCCATCTCCAAAGTGGTGAGCGGGCAAATGATGCCAAGCCATGCCTGCAGGACGACGATCCCGATGGCCGCCAAATGAGCGATGCGGAACCAGGGATTGCGGATCCAGTGCCAGCCGCGGAAGCCGCCGATGAGGATGAGCAGCAGTCCGCCCACGACGAAGCCCACAAAGCCGATGTGAGCGGCGAGCACGAGATCGGCGAGGGCGCGGTAGAGGGCGCTTTGGTTCATTTCCAGACACTGCAACGCTGGGGAGATGATGAGTATTTCATGCGAATCCTATGGCACCCCGCGCGAAGATTAACGGGGCTGCTTATAATCAGCCCGCATCCGGAACAAACGCTAAACTCGGAGCCGCTCATCGTCGATGCGGTGAAATGGGTGGCTCCCAAGCCCAAGGCGGTGGTAAAATAGTGGAAAATGCGCCAGCGAGGCGGTGATTTTCCGGCAAAATGGGCTAAATCATTGGCTCGCGGAAATGAATGGTAATGATTCGCGTAGTGGGGCGAGGCCGCCGCACGAAATCCCATTTTAGCCATGCTGTTTCGCATTCTTCCCATTTTCGCCCTCGCCAGCTGCCTCTCCGCGCAGGATGGCCAGCAATTGTTCGGCCTTTATTGCGCCGCGTGCCATGGAGTCGATGGCAAGGGCGCAACAGGTGGTACATTTCCGCCGCTTGCCGGAAGCCCGTATGTGGCGGGCGAGGCCGACCGCGCGGTGAAGATCGCACTCAAAGGGCTCACTGGTCCGGTCGATGTTCTTGGCAAAACGTATAATCTCGAAATGCCTCCCCAGGGCGCGATGCTTCCCGATGACCAAATCGCCGCCATTTTGACCTATGTCCGGTCGGCATGGGGCAACCAGGCGGGTCAGATTACCAAGGATCAGGTGAAAGCAATCCGCGCGTCGGTTGAGGATCGCAAAATGCCATGGACTGCTGAAGAAATCCTCAAGCTGCATCCTTTGCCGTTGGAGAAGACCGCACTCAGCAACCTCACGTCGCAAACTTATGAAGGTGACTGGCAGGCGATGCCCGATTTTTCCAAGCTGACCGCCGCCAATGTCGAGGAGGAGCACGATGGCATCCTCAACGTGGACGATTCGGTGAAGCGCGATGCGTTCGCGTTGGTTTGGCAAGGAAGCTTCGAAGCTCCAGCGGATGGCGAGTACACATTTCTGTTAGATGCGGATGACGCCGCGAGAGTGATGTTGGATGGAAATCTCGTCGCGGAGGTGAAGGGGGTCGGCCCGCTCAACGGCGCGCGCGCCGAGCAAGGCAAGATCAAGCTCAGCCGTGGTCCGCACGCGTTCCGGACGGAATACCTCGAATATCGCGGGCATCAGGCCATCACGCTTGGATGGCAGGCACCGGGCGAGAAACGCTGGAGATGGCTCTCGAATGAAAAGCCCAGAACCACCGAGCTGCGCACCCTGATCCCCATTGAGCCCGCAGGCAACCGGCCGGTGATTTATCGCAATTTCATCTTTGGCACCACGCCCCGCGGGATCGGTGTCGGCTTCCCCGGCGGATTTAACCTCGCTTACTCCGCCGACAATCTTCAACCCGAGTTGATCTGGACCGGCAAGTTCATGGACGGTTCCTTCAAATGGTTCGAACGCGGCACCGACAACTCGCCGCCGGCAGGGGAGAATCTCGTGAAGCTGGGCAGCAATCGATATCTTCCCGCCGATGCCCGTTTCCGCGGCTACAAACTCGATTCAAATGGGAACCCCACTTTCGTTGTCGCAATGGGGGATCAGATTCTAACAGATTCATGGAAGGTTGAAAATGGAGCCTTGCTCCGCACGCTCAGCATCAACCGCGGCTCGCCGCTGGAGATTGTTATATCCGACCATGGCATCGGCGACAAGGTTTCCGTCGACACCGACGATGGTGCCGTCAAAGGCGCATCGCGGATTACTCTGACGCCCGGCAAATCGCGCACGCTCATCTACCGTTGGAAATAGCAACTGTAGCGTCGGTCTGTGACCGTCGCTGATTCAACTTCGATTAGGATAAGCTATTCTTTGTATAAGATCAAAACCGTTACTCACTACCAGCTACCGACGGTCATAGACCGCCGCTACAACCATATCAGCCACCGACGGTCATAGACCGCCGTTACAGATTCCCAAAATGCGCTTCCTCTTTGCCTTCATTTTCGCAACCACGTTTGCCCGCGCGGCATCGCAATCCGACTTCTACAAGCGCGAGGAAATCCCCTTGCCGCCCGGCGAGGTGATGGAGATCGGGTCGATCGCGTTGATGCCGGAGCAGAAAGTCGCTGTCACGACGCGGCGCGGGGATTTGTGGATTTGTTCGGGGGCTTACGGCGATGATTTGTCGAAGGTCACCTGGAAGAAATTCGCGCAGGGCTTGCATGAGCCATTCGGCATGTTCTGGAAGGATGGAGCGCTGTATTTGACGCAGCGCCCGGAGGTTTCGCGCATCAAGGACAGCGATGGCGATGGCTTGGCCGACACCTTTGAAACGCTTTGCGCCGACTGGGGCATCAAGGGCGACTATCATGAGTATGCCTTTGGCAGCACGCCCGACAAGAACGGCGATATCTGGGTGGTGCTGTGTCTAACAGGATCGTTCACTGCCGAATCAAATTGGCGCGGCTGGTGTGTGAGGGTGACGCCCGATGGGAAAATGATCCCCACCTGTTCCGGAATCCGTTCACCGGGTGGCATTGGCTTCAACGCGGAGGGGGACACATTCTACACCGACAACCAGGGCGTGTGGAATGGCTCATCATCCTTGAAGTGGCTCAAGCCCGGTTCCTTCCAGGGAAATCCAACGGGCAACAAATTTCACACTCTCGCCAATCTGCCAGCACCGCCCGAGGTGCAGGACAAGTCGCGCATTCTAACAGAACGCCTCAAGCATCCCGAGTTCATTCCACCGGCCGTCATTTTCCCGCATGGCAAGGTCGGGCAATCGCCGACGGGCATCGCCTGCGATCAAAGCGGCGGGAAATTCGGGCCATGGGAAAAGCAAATGTATGTCGGCGAGCAAACGCATTCGCAGGTCCAGCGCGCGTGTTTGGAAAAGGTCAACGGCCTCTATCAGGGAGCGGTTTTCCATTTCCTCGAAGGCTTCGAGGCCGGCCTCATCCCGGTGCGACTCGACCAGGACGCCGGCATCCTCTTCGTCGGCGGTTCCAATCGCGGCTGGGCTTCCCGGGGCAGCAAGCCCTTCACTTTTGAGCGCGTGAAATGGACGGGCAAGACGCCGTTTGAAATCGAAACCATGAGCGCCAACTCCGATGGCTTCACGTTGAAATTTACCGAACCTGTGGATGCGGTCACCGCAGGCAACCCCGCTAGCTATGCGATGGATGACTTTTGCTATATTTTCCAAGCGGAATACGGCAGTCCGGAAGTCGATCAAGGCAAGCCCACCATCACCACCGCCATCGTTTCACCCGACAAAAAATCGGTCCGCCTGAAAGTCGATGGCCTGGTCCGCGGGCATATCCATCATCTCACCGCCAAAGGCGTGAAGTCAGGGAGCGGCGACAGCCTTTGGCATCCCGAGGCGTGGTATACCCTCAACGAGATTCCGCAATAACTTCGCATCGGGCGCCGGCGTGGAATTCGCCGGCGATTATCAGAAGCCGAGCAGGGCTTCGATTTCAGAACGTTGCAGCGAGAGGTCGCCGTTCTTGTTGCACTCGTCGAACTTCCGTCCCGCCGCTTTCTTGTCGGGCTCGTTCGAGAGGTATTCATCCTTCGAGAGCGAGCCGTCATGATTCGAATCTTTTTTGTCGATCAGCTTTTGGACGGCATCGTGCCGCTGCTCGCGTTGGCGACGCTCCCGCGCCTCTTGTCTCTCTTCGACGATCGCCGCCCCCCGCGCCGCCGGGGGAATCAGGAACCTCCTGGCTTCCGCAGGGATGATCAGAAGCGCCAGCATCAGGGTGGTGAGGGTTGTTTTCATGGAATTTGGGGTTGGTCGGTCAGGGGAGGAAACCTCCCGCTCCCCAGATAGTTTCGTGAAATTCCGCCCTGTTTCAAAAAAATGGATCTCGGGTGAAGTGGCGAAACCGCCCTGCACGGCACCGCAAAATGAGAGCCTGTCATGGCGCATTCGTTTGAAGCGCTTCCTGATGGGCCCGGCGGACTTCCTCGCCGATGATCTTGATGCCGCGGCGGACAACGGACTCATCCATCGTGAAGGTCATGCGCAGGCATTCATGTCTGTGACACCAGGATGGGTCGTCGTGACCGAAGAAGAAGTAGTGGCCGGAAATGATCAGCACGCCGCGATTCTTGAGCCGCTCGTAGAGTTCGCGCGAGGTGATGGGCAGACCCGGAAACCAAAGCCATAGGAAGAGAGCTCCCTCGCTACGATGGATGTAGTAGTCGAAGTCCTCGCCGAAACTCGCCATCACAAATTCGCGGGCCTGCCGTGATTTTTCGATGTAGAAGGGCTTCACCTTCTCGTTCGCAATGCGGAGGATCTCGCCACTTTCGACCAGCGGCAGCGCGATCGCCTGGCCGATGTTCGGATTTGCGAGGCCGATGATCGCGCTCATCGAAGCCATGGCCGCCGTGATGCGCGGGTGTGCCACGACGATGCCTGTGCGGGTGCCGGGCAAGCCGATTTTGGAAAGGCTCAGCGTGAGAATGATGTGCTCGTCCCACACCGGTTTGGCATCGGTGAAGATGATGTTCGGAAAAGGCGCGCCGTAGGCATTGTCGATGATCAGCGGAATGCCGTGCCGTTTGGCGAGGTCGGACAGATGTGAGATCTCCTCATCGGTCAGCACGTTGCCTGTCGGGTTGGTCGGCCGGGAAACGCAGATCGCTGCAATTTCATCGGTCACCTCCAGCGCATCGAAGTCCACGCGGTATTTGAATTCGTGCGGGCCGGTTTTCTCGATCTTCGGCGGGACTGCGCGGAAGAGGTTTTCGCCCGCGCCTTGGTTCGCGTAACCGATGTATTCCGGAATCAGCGGCAGCAGGATCTTCTTCCGGCGGCCGTCCGGCATCTCCCCGGCGAGAAGATTGAAGAGGAAGAAGAACGCGGTCTGTCCGCCGGAAGTGATCGCCACGTGCTCCGGCCCCAGCGGCCAGCCAAACTCCTTGCGAAACAGCTTTGCCAGCGCCGCAATAAAACGCGGGTTGCCGCGCGGAGGATCGTAGTTCGCCAGCATTTTTTCCATGCCACCCGGCTCGGCCATGATCTCATCCATGCGGCGGCGCCAGATGGCATTGACCTCCGGAATGTGAGCCGGCTGCCCGCCGCCGAGCATACAAATGTCCGGGCCTCCATGAGCGAGGGCATTGCCGAGATCTTCCATCAGCTCCTCGATGCCACTGCCACCGGCCAACTGCCTGCCTATGTTGGAGAAATTGAAGTTCATATCCGGGGGTGACGAATCGTATCGTGGATTTCTGTTAGGCGGGACATAATGCAACGGCTCAGTCAATGGCGAGTGTGATTGATTCCAGTTCGGCCAGGCAGCGGAAACGCGTGCCAGCCTCCACAAAGTCCCGGGACACATGATGATGCCCGAAAATCCACCACTCCGGTGCGTGAACCTCGAGCATCGCTTGCAAGAGCGTTGATGTCGCGCTGCGTTGGAAGTTCTGGATCATCATGGCACCGCCGCGCTCGAACAAGCCGGCGGGGCCGTCATGTGTCACCATGAACCGAGGCTTGGCCGCAACGTAATCATCAAAAGCACGGCTTGCCTGCCCTACGCTCAATTCCTCGTCATGCCACCAATCCCGGCCCTCAGTGCGCCAGGCTTGATCGATCGACCACGCACCCGATACAAAGAACAGTGAGCCGCACGATCCCCATTCGCCCATATAACGGGAATTTCGCCGGCAAGCGGCCGGGTCGTCGTGATTGCCGCGGATGAACCAAAGGTCGGAGCGGTTCGTGATTTTGTGATGAATGGCGGTAGGGCTGACGAAGCCAATGCCGAGGTCGCCGACTTGGATCACCGTGTTGCCCGGACGCGCCAGACGATCAAGTTTGCCATGGGCGTCCCCTTGGAAGGTTACCAGTCCGTTGAAAGCTGGAGGAAGGCGAGAATTGAGAAACTGATTCAAAGTCGATGCGATGGTCCTAAAACCGGAATCACGCGCCGGGCCAGCCTGCTATGTTCCGCTCACTCCTCACTCTTGCTCGGTGACTTCTTCTCCCTGTTAAGTTTCTGGCCAGTTCGCAGAACCCACACTATTCCCGCGATTTCCGCGAGGATAAGCGCGATGCCTACTGCGGTTACGCCGTGAAGGAGCAAATAGATCGCGGCCCCGAAAAGAAAAACAACCAGGAGTAATCCGCCTACTGCTGCCACGATCTGGATAACAAGGCCATGGCGTTGCCCGTTCCGTTGAAGCTTTTGGGTGTGAAATTGATCCGGAATTACATAATCATGCCGGACTTCCTGCTCCTTCAGCATGTATTGCATTGCAAAGGTGCGGACCTCTTCCGAAAGAGCATCGAACTTTTCAAACCCGCCGATCTCGCCTATGTTGATTTGCTGGTTGAGCTGGTTGAACTGAAAGTTCAGCGGGCTTCCGGAGTCACTGGTTTCCGGCGAGGATACGTCATCACTCTGCTGAGTCCGACCCAAATGATGCCTCTTCCGCTTGCTCACGTTACGCGCGTTTCGAGGCGAGCGCCTCTGCTCTCGCCTTCACCGTTGCACGACGAGCATCGGCCCTGAAGTGCTTCGCATCCGTCATGATCCCGCCGACACCGATGAATCGGCGACCGGAACTATCGCCGACCCGATGAACCGGTGAAATGATTCCACCAGTCACTAGAGCGGTGATGCCGGCGGCAGCGTTCGCCCAAAAGGCGGTACGCTTCGCCCGGGTCCAATGGCGCGAGCCAAGGGCCTCGTAAGAGTCGACTGTAAAAGTGGCTGGTTTCATAGGGTGATTCTCAGTGGACCGTCGTATCGGAATCGAGAATGTCCAGACGAGTCGAGCGCGCCAAAGGCAAAATGCCGGGCAGGCGATTTTGTGGGGGCAGCAGGGCGCTCATTCTGAAATTTTGCGAATGCTGGTTCCGGACGGGCGCGAACCTAACTTATAACTTAGCGGCCTCGCAAGGCCTTTCTGTCCCCTTTCCGGAAGGCATAGTCACCAACCGAATCGGTTTTTGAAATTTTGAACCTCACAAACCAATCCATTCAGCGCCTTAGTGGATAATGTCGGACATCCTTGGATTTGTTCCCATTTCCGTTCCCATTATAGCTGTTAGATGACTCCGGATTATTGTAAGTCGCTAACGTTTAGAAAAGTCGGGCTGGCGGGATTCGAACCCACGACCCCCTGCCCCCCAGGCAGGTGCGCTACCAGACTGCGCTACAGCCCGTTTTGAACGGGGGGCGAAAGAACCAAGGGAAATGCGGATTGGCAAGCACGTAAAATCCTGACATTTCCCGCGCGTGAAACGCATCAAGACCGCCATCGTCGGGGCCAGTGGCTACACCGGGATGGAATTGCTGCGCCTGTTGCTGACGCATCCGGGCGTGGAACTCGTGGCTGCAACCTCGCGGCAGGAGGAGGGGAAATCGCTGGCAGCGGTGTTTCCGCGCTTCCGTGGTGCGCCGGGTGCGGAACTGAAATTCATCGCACCCGACGCGGAGCTGATCGCGGCGACGGGGGCCGAGGCGGCGTTTTTGGCATTGCCGCACGGGGTCGCGGCGGAAATCGCGACCGCGCTGCTGGACCGTGGGCTGAGAGTCATCGACCTGAGCGCGGATTTCCGTCTGCGCGACGCGGCGTTGTATGAGGAATTTTACCAACACCCACATCCCGCGCCGGGCTTGCTGGCGAATGCCGTGTATGGCCTGCCCGAAGTGCGTGCGGAGGAAATCCGCAACGCGAAGCTCGTGGCTGCACCCGGTTGTTATCCGACGAGCATCGTGCTGCCCTTGCTGCCGCTGCTGCGTGAAAATTTGATCGATCCCACGACCATCGTCGCCAACTCGATGAGCGGTGTCAGCGGTGCGGGTCGCAAAGTGGAAACGGCATTGTTGTTTTGCGAATGCAACGAAAGCGCGCGCGCCTACGGCATTCCAAAGCACCGCCACTTGTCGGAGATCGAGCAAGAGTTGGGCATCGCCGCGGGAGAGGCCGTGACGATTTCCTTCATCCCGCATTTGATTCCGGTGAACAGCGGCATCGTCACGACGACCACCGCCAAGCTGCGTGGGAATGTCGCGCTGGAAGGCATTGGTTCGGCATTGCAGAATGCTTATGCTGGTTGTCCATTCGTCCGTCTGTTAGATCGCGGCGTTTGCCCGGACACCAAGAACGTGACGCGCACCAATTTCATCGACATCGGCTGGCAGCACGACCCGCGGACCGGCCGCGTGCTGCTGATGAGCGCGGAGGACAACCTGGGCAAGGGCGCCGGCGGGCAGGCGGTGCAGTGTTTCAACCTGATGTTTGGATTGAATGCCACTGATGGGTTGCAAAATTTTTAGGCGCGGTGCAGCCTTGCCTGCTGTTCTCCCCTTCTGTTCATGGACTTTCCCTTTTCGCGCATCAAAGGAGGCGTCGGTGCTCCGCAGGGATTTCTAACAAGTGCCGTCTCGTGCGGCATCAAGAACCCTGCCGCGCATCGTCTCGATCTCGCACTGATTTATTCCGAGAAGCCCTGTAGTTCGGCGGGCGCCTTCACGACGAACCGCGTCAAAGCCGCGCCCGTGCGCGTTTCGCAAACGAATCTCCGCAAGGGCGACCTGCGCGCCATCATCGCAAACTCTGGCAACGCCAATGCCTGCACCGGCTTGCAAGGCCTGCACGACGCGAATGCCATGTGTGACGCGGTCGCGATACCACTCGGCCTGAAGCGTTCTGAAATCGGTGTCGCATCCACCGGCGTGATTGGACTGCCGATGCCGATGATGCGTCTCGAACCGCGCTATGATGATTTGGTCGCCAAGCTCGGGCCTAAAAACGGCTCTGCGGTGGCGGCGGCGATCATCACCAGCGACACCCATGCAAAAGAAGTGGCGATTTCCTTCGAACTCGGCGAACACCGTGTGCGTCTCGGTGGCTGTGTAAAAGGCGCGGGCATGATTTCGCCAAGCATGGCGACGATGCTGTGCTTCATCACCACCGACGCCAACATTTCCTCCGGGACGCTCCGCAGCGCGGTGCTGGAAGGCGTGGAGGAAAGCTTCAACCGCATCACAATCGACGGCGACATGTCCACCAACGACACGGTCATTGTGCTCGCCAACGGCGCTTCCGGGATGCCTCCGATCCGCCGTAACAGCGTGAGCTGCCGGCAGTTCGTCCGCGCGTTGCAATGGCTGATGCTTGAGCTGGCTAAAGCCGTGGTGCGCGACGGCGAGCGCGTGACCAAGTTTGTGACAGTGCATGTCGTTGGCGCGCGCACTTATCTCGATGCCAAACGCGTTGCCGAAGCCGTGTGCAAATCGGCGCTCGTGAAATCGTCATGGAACGGCGGCGATCCCAACTGGGGCCGGCTCATCCATGCGGTGGGTTATTCAAAGGCGCGCATCCGCGAGGAGCTGGTGGATATTCGCATCGGCGGCAAGCTGGCTTGTCTCGGTGGAGTCCAGGCACCGAC
>JANMJQ010000295.1:0-2798 GCA_031371445.1 Akkermansiaceae bacterium | reverse complement strand
CAGCCCCGGCGAGTTCATCATTCCATAGGCCCCGAGCAGCCCGTTTGGCAGCGCGAAACCATGGCCCCATGAGCCGACTGCGCTTTGCCCCTTGGCTGCTTCTAGGGCGAGGCGCTTCAAGCCGGGCATCACCGATTGATCGCCAGTGGCCATCACATATTCGGAGAGGAACATCATGACGTAGCCGTAGTGCCAAGTTTGCATCGATTCGGCCGTAAAGTCCGCCGCCCAGTGCGCCTCTTTCTCGACGATGGGAAGGTATTTGGGGTCGCCGCTGGCCAAGAGCGCCAGTGCATTGAGCGAGCGCGGAATCGCATCTTGGCCGGCCGCGCCGTCTTTCATTCGCTCAGCGAGTGCTTTGCAGCCTTGTTCGAAAATCAGCTTGGACTTCGGGCAATTGTAAGGAGCTGTGGCGCTGTAGCCACCGAGCACCGGGAGTTTGAGGACAACATCTTCTGCCTTGTCGGCCCGCCAGCGGGAAATGGTCAATTTCCCCTCACCTTCTTTGGATTCCGCGGCGGTAAGGGCCTTGCCGAACTCGGTGCGCGGGTCGTAAGAAAACGGCTTGCCACCGACGCCGAGAACCACATCGCCGACGGCGAAAACCCCATCCGCGGGCGAGCCCTTGCCCACCTGGGTGATGGCGATCTGGCGGGCATCCGTGGTGACCATTTTATCGGAAAAGATCCAGCCCCGAAGGCCAGTGGCACCGAGGTTCCAGTCGTGGTCGGCACCTTCAGGGATTTTTCCGCCCTTGGTGAAGTCAGGAAGAGGGATCTCCATGGCACTGCCCGCTCCGAAAACCGGGCTGGGCATAGCAAGGATGGCGGAGACGGCTAGAGAAATGAGCGTGTTTTTCATGAGTCTTTTTAAATCTTGGATCTCTACTGACAGTAGTTACTGGGAGTGAATGTGGTTCCTTTCACGGCCTGTCGCTGACGAATGCCGAGCGGCGCTTCCTAGAATTCCGCTTGCGAGGTGTCCGCCCCGGCGGAAGCATCGCCGCCGTGAAGTGCGAACTAACACCCGAGCTTGAAGATCTCTTTGCGTTTCTCCGCTTCCCCAGCATCTCCACGGATTCCAGCCACGCGGGCGATGTCCGGGCCTGCGCGGAGTGGTTGATCACCAAGCTTAATTGCATGGGTTTGGCCACTGAACTTTATGACACGCCGAAGCATCCCATCGTGGTGGCGAGAAACTCTCACGTCGCCGGACGCCGGACGGTACTTATTTACGGCCACTATGATGTGCAGCCCGTCGATCCGTTAGCACTCTGGACGAGTGAGCCATTTCAGCCGGTGATCCGTGAGGGAAAAATCTTGGCACGGGGTGCGGCCGACAACAAAGGGCAGATGCTCGCCCATGTGTTAGGCGTCGAGAAAACCTTGCGCGAACAGGGCGAACTACCCGTGAATTTAATCTTTCTATTTGAAGGCGAGGAGGAAATAGGCAGTCCGAATCTCGCCCCGTTTCTACTAGCACATCGCGATGAGCTGAAGTGCGATATCATCGCCATTTCCGACACCGGGATGGTCGCTTCCGGCGTGCCGACCTTGGGCTACGGTCTGCGCGGCCTGACCTGTTGCGAAGTGATTTTACGCGGTCCGAAGAGAGATCTTCATTCCGGTCTCTTCGGCGGGATCGTGGCCAATCCGGCATCGGCTATGGCTCGTCTAGTCGCGAGTCTTCACGCGCTCGACGGGCGGGTGATGATCGCAGGATTCTACGATCAAGTGCGGCCCATGGAGCCTTGGGAACGTGAAATGGGGGCGACCATTCCCGGCGTGAGCGACGCGGATTATCTAGCAGTCACTGGTTCACCCGATCTAGTTGGTGAACCCGGATACACTTCTGCGGAGCGCATCTGGGCACGCCCGACGGCGGAGGTAAATGGTATAGGTTCCGGCTATCAGGGCGAGGGCTCGAAGACGGTGATTCCTGCCGAAGCATTTGTGAAACTATCATTTCGCCTAGTGCCCGATCAATGCCCCCAGGACATTATGGAAAAAGTGAAACGTCACTTGGAGCTGCACTGCCCACACGGCGTCGAGATAGAAATTATACCTGGTCACGATGGCAATCCCTACGTCACCGATCCCAACTCGAACGACGGCCTCGCCGCACAGAACGCGCTTCGCCGTGCCTTCAATGCGGAGCCTGTCCTCATCCGCGAGGGCGGCAGCATCCCCATCGTCCAGACCTTTCGCGACATTCTTGGTGCAGACACTTTGTTGTTAGGTCTTGCCCTTTCGGATGCGAGGATCCACTCGCCAAACGAGAATTTTCCGGTGGCGAATTTCGAAGCTGGCATCCGCCTGAACCAAGCCTTGCTGGAAGAACTTGCTTAAACCCGGGCGGCATCCGCCCAGGGCATCATACGGAGCGCTGGCTTCAGCCGGCGAGTTTTGGCGGCGATGCACCAAACACGCCGACTAAAGTCAGCGCTCCTTCCCGCCGAGGCTCGGCCACCCATTTTTTCACGCAAGACCCCCACCTAACACCCCGTATCTCACGCCGATGCTTCATCATTTCAAAATCCCGCCTTCATCCACGCTCTTCACCTCGCTCGTGGTCGCCCTCTTACCACTGGCAGGAAATCTCTCCGCCGCCGAAGAAGCAGCCGCGCCGCCCACTCCATCACGCTGGGTATTGGGCAAGGGCGTCACCACCGAGTGGCTGGTGAACAAGGACAGCCGCCTGCCACATGAGGATTTCATCGAGCAGGGCGGTCTGCGCGTCGGCCAGATCGTCCACTATCAGATCGATGGTGAGCGGAACTTGTCACTGAAACGCAGCGT
>JANMJQ010000292.1:0-30883 GCA_031371445.1 Akkermansiaceae bacterium | reverse complement strand
CTGATGATGAAGCGAAAAAGTGCTCGTCATCCGCAGGCACTTGCCCCGAAAGTTGCGGAGTGATTCACCCGACTGCCATTGTCTCACCGCAGGCCCGCATCGGCGCCCATGTGCGCATCGGCCCGTATTGTGTGGTCGGGGCGCATGTTGAAATCGGCGACGACTGCGTGCTGCACTCGCATGTGGTGATCGAGGGCCACAGCACCATCGGCCGGGCCAACGAGTTTTCCCCCTTCACCGTCATCGGCGGCAAGAGCCAGGACCTGAAATACATCGGCGAGCCAACCTATTTGGAAATCGGCAACCAGAACGTGTTCCGCGAGAACTGCACCGTACACCGCGGCACCTTCGAGTCGCTGCCGACGCGGATTGGTTCGAACAATCTTCTGCTCTGCTATTCCCATGTCGCGCACGACTGCCAGATCGGCGATCATGTGATCCTCTCCAATTCAGTGGGTCTTGCGGGGCATATCACCGTCGAGGATTATGCGATCGTTTCAGGTTTCGCCGCGGTTCACCAATTTTGCAAAATCGGCAAGCACGCCATCATCGGCGGCTTGTCGAAGATCGTCCAGGACGTGCCACCGTTCATGATCGTCGACGGCAATCCCGCCAGCACCCGCGGTGTGAATATCGTCGGCCTGCAGCGCCGTGGATTTCCCGCGGAAGACATCAAGGCGATCAAGACCGCTTACAAAAAGCTGTTTTTGAAAAAGGAAGAAAACCTGTCCAACTCGCTCAGTTCGCTCAAAGCCATGCACGCCGCCGACACGCCGCAGGTCGCGCATTTGATTCATTTTATCGAGAATTCGGAGCGGGGAATCACGAGGTAGGGGCGATC
This sequence comes from Akkermansiaceae bacterium, assembly GCA_031371445.1. GTDB lineage: Bacteria > Verrucomicrobiota > Verrucomicrobiia > Verrucomicrobiales > Akkermansiaceae > Luteolibacter. Next base: position 30,042 of record JANMJQ010000292.1, on the reverse strand, counting down.
ACCGGTCGCCCAGTTTGGATTCGCAAGATTCCGAAGATGAATTCGAACCACGGATGGACGCAGATGAACGCGGAATCGGAACTAAGGATTTGGAATTTTTTTCCGGTTTTCGCATCATTCGGGGCGACCGGTGATCGCCGCTACGCGATGGAGTTGGATGAATTCGGGGCGACCGGTGATCGCCCCCACGCCATGATCGCCCCTACGCTCTTGACTCACGCCTACATGCTCTCGCATCTTCCCCCCGTGAACCGTCCGGCCAACGACTCCCTGCTACGACTCCGACTACGTCGGTTGGCGGCCCGTTGACAGTTCTCTGTTTCTCGTCGACCCGTCCGCCGTTCGCCCGTTTTGTTGGCGCCGGCGGTTTTTTTTGAACCCTTTCCCACTTTCCAGTCATGCATCCGAAATCCCTTTCCAAATACCGGCCCTTTCCCGCCGTGCCATTGTCCGACCGCAGCTGGCCGGACAAGACGATCGACCACGCTCCGATCTGGTGCTCGGTCGATCTTCGCGATGGCAACCAGGCCTTGCCGCAACCGATGTCGATCGAGGAAAAACTCGAGTTCTTCGACTTGCTGGTGCGTGTCGGCTTCAAGCAAATCGAAGTTGGTTTCCCCTCGGCGGCGGATACGGAATTCAATTTCCTGCGCCGCTTGATCGAGGAGAAGCGCATCCCGGACGATGTGACGATCCAGGTGCTGGTGCAAACGCGCGAGCATTTGATCCGCCGCACCTTCGACGCAATCAACGGCGCGAAGCGGGCGATCGTGCACATCTACAACTCGACCTCGCCCTTGCAGCGAAGGGTGACCTTTGGCGATGCCTCGCGCGAGTCGATCAAGCAGGTAGCCGTCGAGGGCGCGAAGCTGGTGAAAGAGCTCGTGCCGACGATTCCGAAAACGGAAGTGGTGCTGCAATATTCGCCCGAATCCTTTTCGGACACGGAGTTGGATTTCGCCCTCGAGTGTTGCAATGCGGTCATCGATGTATGGCAGCCGACGCCGGAGAAAAAGATGATCATCAATTTGCCGGACACCGTGCAGTGGACGACCCCCAACGTGCATGCCGACATGATCGAATGGATGTGCCGTCATTTGTCGCGGCGCGATTCGGTCATCGTGTCGTTGCACACGCACAACGACCGCGGCACCGGCGTCGCGGCCACCGAGCTCGGCCTGATGGCGGGTGCGGATCGCGTCGAGGGGACCTTGTTTGGCAATGGCGAACGCACCGGCAATCTCGACATCGTCATCGTGGCGCTGAACTTGAACAGCCATGGCATCCCGAGCGGTTTGGATTTTTCCGACCTGCAATCGATTCGCAACGTTTATGAGCGGGTGACGCGTCTCAGCGTTCCCGAGCGACAGCCTTATGCCGGCGAGTTGGTCTTCACCGCTTTTTCGGGATCTCACCAGGATGCCATCAAGAAGGGTCTGGACCGTCGCGCGAAGGAAGTTGAAAGCGACCCCGCGACGCCATGGGGGGTTCCTTATCTGACCATCGATCCGCAGGACATCGGCCGCTCGTATGAGGCGATCATCCGCATCAACTCGCAATCCGGCAAAGGCGGTGTCGCCTACGTGCTCGACCGCGAGCATGGCTTCGATTTGCCGAAGACGATGCATCCGCAGGTTGGAAAGCGCATCTACGACCTTGCCGACGAACATGGCCGCGAGTTGTCGGTGGATGAAATCCGCGAGGCGTTTTTCCGCGAGTTCGTGAACGTCGCGTCACCACTCGACATCACCGACTGCGAGTTCACCCATCATACCGGCGAGCGTGGCCAGGTCCGCTGCGATGCGGTAGTTCTGTTAGATGGCACGGAGTTGAAATTGCGTGGCGTGGGCAATGGCCCGATCAATGCCTTCGTCCACGCGCTCGAAAGCGTAGAGCGCAAGGATTTCAAGGTCACCGACTACCGCTCGCACGCCGTGCGCGGCGGATCCGACGCCAGCGCCGCCGCCTATGTCCAGGTCCAGCACGACGACGGCCGCTTGCTGTGGGGAGCGGGTGTTGATCCATCCATCGAAATGGCGGGTATCAAGGCGCTGGTGACGGCGTGGAATCTACTGAGATAAGTTTGCTGGTTTTCAGTTTTCAGGGAAGAGGATCCAGAGACCAGAGGAAGATTTACCGCAAAGGCGCTAAGAACGCGAAGGTCCGCAAAGGTGGAGTTATAGCGTATTAGGATATCCTGCCTAAAATTTTTTCTTTGCGTTCCTTTGCGGACTCTGCGCCTTCGCGGTAAATCTTGATCTTCATTGAATGATCAACGTCCCGGCAGCGCCGCTTCCAGGAAGCTCCATTCGTCTGCCGTGCGATTGATCGCCTTCGAGAGCGCGGTGCCGGCGCCGTGGCCGGCGCTGCTGTCGACGCGGATCAGCACCGGCGGTCCGTCGGGCGCTTGATATTCCTGAAGGCGCGCGGCGAACTTGAAGCTGTGCGCGGGGACGACGCGGTCGTCGTGGTCGGCGGTGGTCACAAGCGTCGCCGGATAGCGCGTGCCCGGCTTCAGCGCGTGGTACGGTGAATATCGTAGCAACAACGGGAAGTCGCGCGAATTTTCGGAACTGCCGTATTCCTTTTCCCAGGCCCAGCCGATGGTGAATTTTTGGAAGCGCAGCATGTCCATTACCCCAACAGCGGGCAGGGCCGCACCGAACAATTCGGGGCGCTGGGTCATGCAGGCACCAACCAGCAAGCCGCCGTTGCTGCCGCCCTGGATCGCGAGATTCGCGGACTTGGTGTAGCCATTTTTGATCAGGAACTGCGCCGCGGCGATGAAGTCGTCGAAGACGTTCTGCTTGTGCAGATGCTTGCCCGCATTGTGCCACGCGCTGCCGTATTCGCCGCCGCCGCGGATGTTGGCGACAGCGAGGATGCCGCCGCGCTCGAGCCATACTGCCTCGGTCACCGCGAAGCCCGGACGCTCGCTGAGTTCAAAGCCGCCATAGCCATACAATAAGGTCCGATTGGAGCCGTCCATGGGGATGCCCTTGCGATGTACGATGAACATAGGAATTCGCGTGCCGTCCTTGCTGTTGTAAAAGACCTGCTCGGTCTCATAAGCACTGCCATCAAATCCGACCGATGGCTTTGTCCACAGCTTGCTTTCCCCCGTTTCTATATCCAGGCGATGGATTGCACCCGGATCGGTGAAGCTCGTGAAACTGTAGAACACCTGCTTGTCCTTCTCCTTTCCTTCAAAGCCCCCCACCGTGCCGATCCCCGGAAGTTTCAACTCGATCGGATTCTTGCCATCGGCATCGAAGCGCACAACCCGGCTGCGCGCATCCTTCATATAGGTCACAATCAATTTACCACCGACCTTGCTCGCATCGTCCAATGGATCCTTCGCTTGCGGAATGATTTCCTTCCAATTCTTGGGATCGGGATGACGTGTATCGATCGCGATCACCCGTCGGCGGGGCGCATCGAGATCGGTGGTGAAATAAAACACGGGTCCGTCATTGCCGAGAAAGCCGTATGCGGCATCGCCATCCGGCAGCAGCTTCACGATTTTCGCATCCGGCGTGGCCAGCGATTTGTAATAGATGCGGTTTTTGGGGTCGCTGCCTTCGGTGATGTCCATGATCAGGTAAGCACCATCCTCGGTGACCCAGCCACCCACTCCGCGTTGCGCTTGGTCCTTCATTTCATAGATCAGGGTATCGTCCGCCTGCGCTTTGCCGATGACGTGAAAGTAGAGTTTCTGAAACTCGTTGGTCTGCGTCAGCGCCGCGCCTTCTTTCGGAGCGTTGTAGCGGCTGTAGTAAAACCCACTGCCATCCTTGGCCCACGAGATGCCGCTGAACTTCACCCATTGCAGGGTATCGGGCAGATCTTTGGCGCTGGTGACATCACGCACTTTGATTTCGAGCCAATCGCTGCCGCCCGATGAGATGGCGTAGGCCAGCATCCTGCCATCCTCGCTGGGCTGGTAGTCCGACAAGGACACGGTGCCATCCTTGGAGAACTCGTTTGGATCTAACAGAAGCCGGGCTTCGGCATCGGGGCTGTGGGTGACGCAGAGGACGGCTTGTTCCTGCAGGCCGGAATTTTTCATGAAAAACCAACGGCCGCCTTCTTCCTGGGGGATGCCAAATCTTTCGTAGTTCCAAAGTTTTTTCAGGCGCTCGCGGATCTCATTCCGTTGGGGAATGCCTGCCAGATATTTCTCCGTCACCGCGTTTTGGGCGGCCACCCATGCCTTCGTTTCCGCGGCGTTGTCATCCTCCAGCCAGCGGTAGGGATCCTTCACCACGGTGCCGTGATACTTGTCAGCCACGGAGTCGTCCTTTCGCGTCGCCGGGTATTGAGGTCCGGCAAATGCGATTGTTCCGAGTGCCGGCAATAGGCCGCTTAACATCCAGGGGAGAGGGCGAATCATGTCGGCGGGATGATTCCACGATCCGCGCCAAGGCCAACCCGTTTTTACAGTCCCGGCAAATCAAGGCCCATGTTGGGTGGGATTTGTGGCGCTTGAAAGTCGGCGACGGCATCCAATCCATCCGCTTGGCGCGAAGCCGGAATGCGAAAGTCGCAAAATTACCCCCTACTTGCCGCATTTTAAGGGGTTCCTTATCGAGCGAAATCCGTTACTATTATTAGTTAACCCATGGAAAACCCAATTCCCTCCGCGCGGAGAATCGCGCCGGCCTTCTTTTGCTGTACGCTTGTAGCGGTATTTGTCACGTCCGCCCAGGCGGCAATGACCAACCGCTGGTCGTTCAGCAATACAGCGGGAGCTGCACCAAGCACTACCGTTATCGCGGACAGTGTTGGCACAAGTCCGGGTGTGGTGGTAGGTATTAATGCGACTTCCACCGGGACGGCCCTTACTCTGCCCGGCACAACAACGGGCAATTTCACTCCGGCGACCATCGCCGCCTACGTCGATCTCCCCGACGGCATCATTTCCTCCAAGACCAACCTGACCGTGGAAATCTGGGCGACGCCGGTGACGGTTAAGTACTGGCAGAGGCTCTTCGATTTCGGGCGATTGCAGAGCGGCAACAATTTAAGCACTAATGACCGAGGCCCGGGTGCCTCCGCTGGCGAAATCGTGCCGGGTGCCACTGGTGCTCCCGCCAGCGTCGCATCCTTCGACGACCTTTCCCTTGCCATCAACCAAGCCAACACAGCCAACACCCAGCGATTGATGGCGCGAAATGAAGCGGCCACGGAGCTTGGCATCAACACCACCGCAACCGTCTCGGCTGGCACCCAATACCATTTTGTATGTACGTTCACGGACGGGGCGGGCACCTACGGGTCGGCCGGGGGGTTGGTTGCATGGTATCGCAATGGGACGCTGGTCACCTCGCTCAGTGTCAATTTCCACTTATCAGCGATTTCGGATTTCAATAACTGGCTCGGTCGCTCGATGTACACCGATGATAACCAGGCCAACATCTCCTACAACGAGATGCGGCTTTATAACCACGTGCTGACGGCTACGGAAATTGCCGCCGACTACATTGCAGGTCCGGATACGATCCCCAGCGGGCCGGTGTCAGCTCCGATTCCGGACAACCTCTGGGCCTTCACCGGACAGGCCCAGACGGAGACACCTTCCGGCCGGACCTTCACCGACAGCATCGGCGGCATGGTCGCCACCCTGCGCGGCAACGGTGGCTCGTTCAGCGGCAGCGCCGTCGTGCTCCCTGGCAGCACCACTGGTAACCAGACGGCACCACTGATTTCCGCTTATCTCGATTTGCCGAACGGCGCCATCCAGTCGCCGACGACCCAGAGCGTGACCTTCGAGGCATGGGCCACGCCGCTGTCGTCGAAAAGCTGGGCCCGTCTCTTCGACTTCGGCCGCTGCACCACCGCCAACACCCACGGCACCGGCGCGGCAGCGGGTGAAATTCTCGACGATGCGACGGCACCGGGTGCTTACGCCGCCTACGACAACCTCAGCCTGACGTTCAACAACGTGGCCAACATGAATTCGCAGCAGCTCGAAGGTCAGAACGACGGGGGCACCGCGCAAGCCACCTTCACCACTGCCAACACCACCGCCGGCACGCAATACCATTATGTGTTCGTCGTCGAGGACACCGCCACGGGTTGCCAGGTCCGCTGGTATCGGGACGGCCTTTTGCAAAATACGGCGAATTTCACCTTCAACCTGAACGACATCACCGACGTCAACAACTGGATCGGCCGCTCGATGTATGGTGGAGATTCCTGCTCGAACATGTCGCTCAACGAACTGCGCATTTACCGGCGCGCCATCACCCAGGCGGAAATCACTGCCAGCAAAGACGCGGGACCGGACCCCGCGCCCGGAACCCCGGAGCCACCTGTCCCGGCCCCCATTCCAACGCGGCGCTGGAACTTCAACGCCACCGCAGGCGGTGCCACATCCGGTGCCACTGCGGCCGGAACCCAGTTCCTCGACGCCGCCACCAGTGAAATCGCCACCGTCCGCGGCAATGGCGCCACCCTCACCAACTCCCTGCTCGCGCTTTCCGGCCCCACCGCCGGCACTTCCACCATCGGCAACACCGCCGCCGCGACGATTTCCAGTTACCTCGATCTGCCCAACGGCATCATTTCCTCACGCCCCAGCATGACGGTCGAAGCCTGGATCACACCACTCTCGTCGAAAAACTGGCAGCGTGTTTTTGATTTCGGCAATTCGTCGATCACTTATGGCACCAACGCCGCCGCTGGTGAAATCGTCGATGGCGCAGCCGCACCCGGTGGTTACGTGGCGAACGACAATCTTTTCCTCTCCCTTAACAACGCCGGCACCTTCGGCTCCCATCGCCTCGGAGCGAAACTGGACGGTGGCGCGGAGACGGGCGTGAACACCGACTACTCCTCGGTCACCTCGGCGAACACGCAGTATCATTTCGTCATGACCGTCAAGGACGGCGGCGGCGCTTCAGGTGCCACCGGTTGTCTGGTGAAATGGTATCGCAACGGCACCTTGGGCGGCACCGTCGATCTCCCATACCGCCTCACCGACATGCAGGACGTGAACAACTGGATCGGCCGCTCAATGTGGGGCGCCGACAATAACTCGAACATGTCGATCGACGAGCTCCGCCTCTATGATCGAGCGATCTCGATTGCCGAAGTCAATTCGTCGAGGACCGCTGGTCCGAACCCGACTTTCGCCCCGCCAGTTGCCAATGCGGACAGCGTCACGATTCACCCGAATCAAAAAGCGCTGATCGATGTGATGGCCAACGACACCGGTGAGCCGGTGGCAGCTTCCTTGCTGATAGCCAGCCAGCCTGCGGTCGGCACCGTCAGTGTCAGCGGAGGAAAAATCCTTTATACCCACAGCGGCAGCAGCGCCTCACCGGTGACGTTCACCTACAGCATCCGCAACGTCAGCGGCAGCACCGTGACGGGCACCGTCACCATCAACTTCGCCACCTCGCTGCGCCTCACCAACACGGCCCTCGCCATGCCTGCCGCGCCGCCGGCCACTGCCTGGCAATTGGTCGACGCGCTTGCCGGCCTCACCTTCACCCGCCCCATTTGCATGGCTTCGCTCCCCGCCGATACGAAGCAGCTTTACGTCTGCGAACAAAGCGGCGTCATCAAGCGCGTGGCGGATGTCACAGCGCTCACGCCCACCACCAACGTATTCCTCGATCTCACGACTCTTGGGACGGGATTCAACATCGGTCCCTTGTTGGCCGGGCAACCTGAAAACGGCCTGCTCGGCCTCGCCTTCCACCCGAACTATGCCACCAACGGCTACTTCTATGTTGCCTACACGATATATGTGAACAGCACCTATTACCAACGTGTCTCCCGCTTCACCCGCAGCGCCGCAAACTCCACCATCGCGGACCCGGCCAGCGAACTGGTCCTCCTCAACATCACGGACTTCGGCTTGAATCACAACGGCGGCGACCTCCACTTCGGTCCCACCGATGGCTACCTCTACTATGGCACAGGCGATGGTGACAACTCAACTCTCGGGCAGCAGAGGAGCCAGAAGATCAATGGCGATTTCTATTCCGGTATGTTCCGGATGGACGTGGACAAGAAGCCCGGAAGCCTCGCGCCGAACTCCCATGCCTCCATTCCCACTGACAGCGGCGTCGCCCGTTTCAATGTGCCGCCCGACAACCCGTTCGTCCACACCAGCCTCGGCGGTACATGGAACGGCACCTACCTTGGACAGACCGGAGCAGTTGATTACTCCGCCTCGCTGGCCACGATCCGCACGGAGTTCTGGGCCACCGGCATCCGCCACTGCTGGCGCTTTTCTTTCGACCCGGAAAACGGCGACCTATGGGAAGGTGACGTCGGACAGGACCACCACGAGGAAGTCAACAAGATCGAAAAGGGGGTCAACTACGGCTGGGCCTTCCGCGAGGGCGCAAATACTTTCACCGGCATACTTGGCGCGGCGCCGACTGGCTTCACTTCGAGAAATCCCGTCTACGAATACACCCACAGCGGCGATGCCGGCGACCCGCTCTACCAAGGCAAATCCATCTGCGGCGGCTATGTGTACCGCGGCTCGCGCTATCCGTCGCTGTTCGGCAAATACATCTTCAGCGATTCCTATTCCGGTCACGTCTGGCAGATGGACAGGACCACCGGCGAAACCATCCGCCTCACCGGCCTGCCCGCCGCCTATGGCGTGTTCTCCGCCCAAGGGGTCGATCCCAGCAACAACGACCTGTTGTTCTGCGCTTATCTCACGGGCAAGATCATGCGCCTCACCACCGGCGATTCGTCGGCCAGCGATTTCCCGACAACCTTGAGCGCGACCGGATTGTTCTCCGATCTAACAGACTTGTCGCCTGCGCCCGGACTGTTGCCCTATAAGCCCAATCTGACTTTCTGGAGCGATTATGCGGTGAAGCAACGCTGGTTCTCCATTCCTGATGCGGCGGGCATGATGACCTGGAGCAAGGATGGCAACTGGACTTATCCGACCGGCATGCTGTGGGTGAAACACTTCGACATGGAAATGAGCCGCGGCAATGCCCTGACCAAAAAGCGGCTCGAAACGCGGGTGCTGGTCAAAACCGATGATGGCATGTATGGCGTCAGCTACAGGTGGAACGATGCCGGGACCGAGGCGACACTGGTGCCGGATGCCGGCGTGGCGTTTGACCTCGCGATCGACGACCACGGTACGCCGCATACGCAGCATTGGGAGATTCCGGCCCGCACAAGCTGCCTTACCTGTCATAATGCCCCGGCGGGCCGTGCGCTGTCCTTTAATACGCGGCAGCTTAACAGTTCCAACACGATCAATGGCTATGTCGGCAACCAACTTGAGTTGCTTTCGGCACACGGCTTCTTTAACAACGCGCCGGCTCCCGCCAGCACTCTTCCCCGCCACGTCGGGCCGAAAGAAACCGCATACCCGCTCGAGGAACGCGCCCGCTCCTACTTTGCGGTGAACTGTTCCTACTGCCACCAGGCCGGCGGCTCCGTCGGCTACTGGGACGGCCGCCCGCAACTCAGCCTGGAGCAAACCGGCCTCATCAATGGTGTGGCGCAAAACAACAAGGGCGATGCGCAGAAAAAATACATCGTCCCCGGCCGCCCGGACCTTAGCATTGTCCTCCATCGCATGGCAGTCACCAACAACCTGGGCGGCGATCCCTTCAGCCGCATGCCTCCGCTGGCGACCAATGAGATCGATCCCGACGACATCGAGATGATCACCAACTGGATCAACACCAGCCTGCTCAATCATCCGCTTTATCAGCAATGGCGTGATGGATTCTTCGACCCTCTGGATCCCAACGGCGACAAGAACGCCGACCCTGATGGCGATGGCGTGACCAACTACGAGGAATATCTCCGCGGCGGCTCTCCGTTGGGTGGACCCAATGGCTTGCAACCCGTGGTTGCCAATGGCCTATTGCAATTCACGAGGAAAGCGCACCGCTACTATTCCATCCAAAAGAGCACGGATCTCGCCAACTGGGAAACCTGGAGCAATCCCCAACTCGAAACCAACTACTCCTCCACCGACGCGCCAACCCAGCTTACCATGCCTGCCGCTCCGGGGGGCAACCAATACTTCCGCTTCCGCCTCACCGAACCGTGAGTTGTAGCGGCGTCTCTATGAGCGCCGGTGACTGGATCGCGGTAAGGAGCCACGACACTCTTGTCGTGTCTTTGCGAACCCGCGCGAGAGATGAAGAAACGACAGGAGTGTCGTGGCTCCTTAAAAATGAATCGCATGACCCTCGGCGGCCAAGGTCGCTTCGTGGATCACTTCGGACATCGTCGGGTGCGCGTGGATGGTCGCGTGGATTTCCTCGGCGGTCAGTTCCTGGTCGAGCGCAAGGCCCATTTCCGCGATCAGCTCGGTCGCGTTTTCACCGATGATATGCGCGCCTAACAGCTCGCCGTGCTTCTTGCCGTAGAGCAATTTTGCGAAACCATCCGGCTCGCCCGATGCGATCGCTTTGCCGATGGCGACGAATGGAATCTTGCCGACAACGTATTCGATGCCCTCTTCCTTCAACGCGCGCTCGGTCTTGCCGACGGATGCGATTTGCGGATGGCAATAAGTGCAGCCCGGGAAATTGGTTACCTTGCGGACCTTGTGGCCTTCGACATAAAGACCTTCGACGCATTGCACCGCCTCGAACGAGGCCGTATGCGCGAGCAACGGTGGCCCGCTGACGTCTCCGATGGCATAGACGTCCGGGATCGATGTTTCATAACGATCGCCCACCTTCACATAGCCGCGCTCGGTAAGCGCCGGTTGCATGCCGCCGGGCAGCACGGGCTGGACACCGATCGCGACGAGCACGACGTCGGCGGTGAGGACACCGTTTTCCTTCGCACCTTCGACGGTGACTTCGACCTGCGAGCCTTTGACTTCGGTCTTGGTGATCTTGTGATTGGCGAGGCAGCGGATGCCTTGCTTGATGAAGGATTTTTCAAGCGCGTCGCCCACTTCGTCGTCCTCGACCGGCACCATACGCGGCAGCATTTCGACGATGGTGACCTTCGTGCCGAACGCATTGTAAACGTAGGCGAATTCGACACCGATCGCGCCGGCGCCGATGATGATCATGCTCTTCGGCTGGGTTTGCAAAACCATCGCTTCCTTCGAACCGATGACGGTCGTGCCGTTGAATGGCAGCGGCGGGAGAGGGCGGGCTTTCGCGCCGGTGGCGATGATGATGTGCTTCGCCTCGGCGGAACTCTTGGTGCCGTCGGCAGCGGTGACCTCCACCTTGCCGGGCGCGACGATCGATCCCATGCCGCGCACGTAATCGATCTTGTTCTTCTTGAAGAGAAATTCGATGCCGCCGGCGAGGCGGTCGGAAACCTTGCGCGAGCGGCCGATGACGGCGGACCAATCGTAGGACAGCCCTTCGATTTTAAGCCCAAACTCGGCGGCCTTGTGGGTGAGCGTGTGGTAAAGTTCCGCGTTTTTCAGCAGCGCCTTGGTGGGAATGCAACCCCAGTTGAGGCAGGTGCCTCCCGCGCGGTCTGCTTCGACGCAGGCGACTTTTTTTCCAAGCTGGGCAGCGCGGATGGCGGCGACGTAGCCGGCCGGGCCGCCACCGATGACAATGAGATCGTAAGCCATAAAATGAATGATGCGGGGTTGCCCTGCGAAACTGCTGTCCCGCCCGGAAATTGTCAAAGATGGAAAGGCCCGGCTCGGCGATGATTGTTTTCGCGTTGAAATCGAGTAGGAAGCGGCGTGCGGAGCGATCTTTGGAAAACCGGTGCCTTTCTGGGGGTCATGGCGATCCTTGGGCTCGCGCTCTGGGCGTGGAAACGGGCGACCCACGAGCCCGACGCCGATACCGCGCTCGCCATGCCCAAGAGCGGCGAGGTGGACCACCGGTTCGCATTTCTTTCCGCATGGGACGCGGCGATGATTCCGACCGCGCTGCGCTTCGATTCGCCCTTGGGTTCCGAGCACGGTGCCCTGACCTACAACGCGCAGAAATTCTGGGACATGAACCAGGCCCGCGGCGGGCATCACACCGGCGACGACCTGAACGGCATCGGCGGCATGAACACCGATCTCGGTGATCCCGTTTTCGCCACCGCCGATGGCCTTGTGCTCTACGCCGGCGAACCCTCCGAAGGATGGGGGAAAATGGTGATCGTTGCCCACAAAACCACTGATGCCCGGCAGCTTCACTCGATGTACGCGCACTTGTATCGCATCGACGTGAAGCGCGGCGACCTGGTGGCCCGCGGCGGAAAAATTGGCATGGTCGGCACTGCGAACGGCTATTACCCCGCGCATCTCCATTTCGAAATACGAAGCGGTGGTGTGCCGGACATCGGCGCGGGCTATGCGATGAACCCGCTCAATAGGCTCGATCCTGCGGCAACGGTTTCCGCGCTGCGAAATGCGGGGGCGGATGAGTTGTCGGGGGCGCCGTTGAGAGCGATGTTATCGGCGCCGGGGAAGTAGTGATGGGTTGAAAGATAAGCCTGTCGATGGGCGGCGGATCAGGCGCAACGCCATCCTCCGCCTTGGATCACTTGTGAGTCAGCTCCTTGGACTGCTACAGCCTGCTGTCGCTTTCGGTCCAGCAGCCTGCTGCGACCGCGTGGACAGCAGGCTGTCTCACGAAAAGCGGCAGCAGGCTGCACGCAGTCCAAGATTTAGACCTCACTGCGAACTCGCCCGATACTCGCCATCTGTTAGAAAAGCCCTTGCTTCACCGACGAGGAACAGCGATCCGGCGACAAGTACGGGATTTTCCGTAGCAATTGCAGCGGCGAACGCGTCCCGGAAATTTCCAAGCACTTCATGCGCCGGCGCATCGTCAGGCAACTGGGACGCGAGTTCCTCCGCAGAAACCGCGCGCGGGCTGTCGACCGGACATAAGAAAATGCGCGAGGCCAGTGGTGCGAGAATTTCCAAAATGCCCGCAACGTCTTTTCCTCCGACCGCGCTGAAGACCAAGGCGGCTTTTTTCTCACCGAACTCTTGCTGCCATGTCGCCGCCAGCACACCCGCGGCGTGGGGATTGTGTGCGCCGTCGAGAATCACGTTGGGGCGGATGATTTCGAAGCGGCCTGGCCAATCGACTTTGCCCAGGCCGTAGCGGACGCTGTCGCTGTTCAACGGAATGCCCGCTTTGTGAAGTGCGGTCACCGCGAGGGCTGCGTTCCAGCATTGATGTTCGCCCGCAAGCGCCATCGAATAACCCAGCAGCGGCTCATCCACAAATTCCAGCGGCGAGCGCGATTCGTTGGCTTCGGTTTTCAACACCCGCGCCACCTCCGGCACCTGTGGCGCGGAGATCACCGGTTTCCCCCATACGAAAATCCCGGCCTTTTCCTTGGCGATTTCCTCCAGCGAGTTGCCGAGCCACTGCATGTGATCGAGGCCGATCGGTGTGATCACGCACACGTCCGCCGGCACCGCGGTGGTGGCGTCGAGACGGCCACCCATGCCGGTTTCGAGAACGATGACCTCACACTCGCGCTGGCGGAACCAGCGCATCGCCAGCACCAAGGCGATTTCGAAAAACGTCGGATGCGTTTCCATCGCTTCGCAGAGCGCGCGCAGGTCGGTGAGCATTTGCGCGCAGGTCTCTTCGGAAATTTCCACGCCACTCACCTTCATCCGCTCCCGGAAATCGATGAGGTGCGGGGACGTGAACAAGCCGCAGCGCCGGCCACAGGCGCGGGCAATGCTGTCGATCATCGCGCAGGTGCTGCCCTTGCCATTGGTGCCCGCCACGTGAATCACCGTCACGTTGTGCGCCGGATAGGCGAGCGACTCCTTCAGCAAATGCCGCGGACCTTCGAGACCCAGTTTGATCCCGAACATCTGCGTTGAAAACAGCCAGTCGATCGCTTCGCGGTAGCCCATCCCGCGCAATCCATCACCGCGGAGACGGGTGCCTGCAAGCCTGCGTTACCAATCGCCGTGCGAAGTCGGCACATGCGCGTCGCTGCCAGCCAGCGAACAGGACATGTAAAGTTCGCCCGCCTGCGGGAAAATATCGGGGACCGCGCAGCTGTAGTTGCCGCCCGCCGGACAGGGGACGGAGCCTTGGGCCTGCTGGAAGAGCTTGTCCTCGATGTAGCCCTTCTGATGCAGGTGCACGGCGATATTCTGCGTGCCATTTTCCGCATAGGGATGGCCGCCGTAGTTGTAGCCATACATGTTCTGGTAGGATCGCGTCGCGACCTGGACATTGCGGAGTGAAAGCACACAGGCGGCGCGGTCGCTGCCTCGTCGCCACGCGCGGGCGCCGACGAAGAGGATTGAGATCAGGGCGAGCAAAGTTGCGATAACGGCCGTCAGTTCGAGCAATGTCAAACCGCGCTGTTTCGCAACCCCGGGGGGAGGGTTGCTGGTCATGGATGTTGTGGGGGGGACTGCCAACCTATCCCGAAACGCGGTTACCGGAATAACGAGATCACGTAGCCGCCAGGCGCGGGCTGAAATCGGCGCTTGGAACGGGACCGCCCGACCCTAGCATCCCCCGCATGCCGGCAGTTGCGTTCGATCTGGTTATCATCGGAATCTATTTCGCGATCATTGCCGGGATTGGCGTTTATTTCAGCCGGCGCAACAACAACGTGTCCGAGTTTGCCCTGGGTGGTCGCTCGATCCCGTGGTGGGCGGTGTTGGCATCGATCCTCGCATCGGAAATCAGTGCCGGCACTTTTTTCGGTGCGCCGGGAGAGGGTTTCAAACTGCGCAACTACACTTACGCGCAACTCATGGCGGGTTACTTGTTGGCGCGGCTGGTGGTGAGCGGCGTGTTCATCCCGGCTTACTACAAGCACAATGTCGTCAGCATCTATGAGTTCCTGGAAATCCGTTTCGGCCCGCGGACGCGCAGCATCGCGAGTGTGATTTTCCTGATCACCCGCACCCTCGCCAGCGGTGCGCGTCTGTGGGTGCCAACCCTGTTGGTCGTCGTGATCTGGAATCAAATGAATCCAGGTCATCCCCTCGGAAAGTGGGAGCAGTTCTGGGTCACCGGCATCGCGCTGGTGGTGATCACCATTCTAACAGCCGCATACACCGCGATCGGCGGCATTAAGGCGGTGATCTGGACCGACGTCCTGCAGATCGCGGTGCTTTTCGGCGCGCTCGGCTTCTCGGTTTGGTATTTGTTAGGCCACATCCCCGGCGGATGGGAAGGCGCGAAATCCAATCTCACCAAACCGGACGATCTCCGCATTCTGCAATGGAACGGTGACACAGCGCCGACCCCGGAGTTCGTTCAAAAATACGGGGCGGCCTGGGGCTCGGTCAAAAGCGTTCTGGAAAGCGAATACACCGTCTGGTGCGCGCTCTTTGGCTCGCTGTTCGTCACACTCGCAACCCACGGCACCGACCAGGACATGGTCCAGCGCATGCTCACCGCGAAGAACAAGCGCCAGAGCGCGGTCGCCACGATCCTCTCCGGATTGGCCGACATCCCGATCACTTTCGCCGTGCTGACGATCGGCATCCTGCTCGCCGTCTATTACGGCCATATCGTGAACGACCCGCACCTGCCGATGGCTGACGGGTCGCCGGACAGCACGCGGATTTTCCCCTATTTCGTGATCAATGTCATGCCCGGCGGCCTGCGCGGGCTGGTGATTGCGGGCGTTCTGGCCACCACCATGGGCTCGCTGGGAACGGCCATGAATTCGCTCGCCACCAGTTATTCGCGCGATTTCCATTTCCGCTGGTTCCGGACCCCGCAAGATGACGCGAAGCGGGTGAAAATCATCAAGCTCTCCACTTTCGCCTTCGCCTTGGGCCTGGTTGCCGTCGGCCTGGCAACCGCCTACGTCAAGGCGCACAACCCGAAGCTCAGCATCATCCCCATCATCCTCGGCAGCTTCGGCTACACCTACGGCTCGTTGCTCGGAATTTTCATCGTCGCCTTGTTCACGAAAACGCGCGGCAACGACCTGGGAAATCCCATCGCGATGGCCGCGGGCATCATCGCGGTCGCGTACGCGAGCAACCTGCCCAACGACGCTTGGAAAATGTTCTCGGCCAAGCCGCTTTACACCAACCCCGAGTGGTTCCCGGTGATCGAATTTCCGTGGCGGGTGCTCGTTGGTACGATGGTTACCGTTGCTGTCGCGTTGTGCTTCCGCAGCCGGTCTTCGGACCGCCGGGAAATCTGTTAGATTGCCGCGTCCCGACATAATTCGCGCGCCGGATTCTTCCGTTTGCGAGAACCGCCCCGCATAAAAATTTCGTGACGAAATTGAAACGCGCGGCAGTCCTTAGTTCTCAACGGTTTGACACCAAAGGGCGACTGATTCGCTGATGGTATTTCGTGAAGGCGTAATAAAATCGTTGGCAAGTTTTTAAAATTTTCATCGCGTGGAACGCTTGTGGAATACGGATCAATACTCCCATCTGTTAGATGTGATTCAAAAACATTTTCCTCCTTCCGCCGCGTACGTTCATCGTTGCTTGTCGTCGCGCAACTCCACACCGGGGAACATGATGGCCGGTGGCTCAAAAAACTCTCTAGAATGGAACAAGTGCGAAGGAACGGGGAATCCACCGACGATCTCATGGATGGGGCTGTTGACGAAACAGCCGTGCTCATGAACGGCGGCTGGGATGCGGTATGTGAAGGCTTGCGCAAACGCGTGGGCGGCGACGCATTCCAACGTTGGTTCGGCGCGGCCCGCTGGCAGGGTGCCGATGACCAGATGGGCACGATCAGCGTGCCTGGTGAAATGCATCAGGTCTGGATCGAAACCAACTATTTGCCCGAGCTCACGATGGCAGTAAACGCCGTGTTCGTTGGCGTGCGCGAGGTGCGCATCATCGTCAGCGCCGACGCTTCCGTTTCGAACAACGATCTGCCTCATGTCAGTCGGCGGAACGGGAACCATTCAACCCCGTCCAGCAAGACCGCGGCCATCGACGGGGACGCGCTCGAACGCCGGACCCGCAGCGCCGGATTGAACCCCTCCAACACCTTCGAGGACTTCGTGGTGGGGGCCAACAGCCAGTTCGCCCACGCCGCCTGCGAAGCCGTCGCCAACAAATCCGGCCTCGGCTACAACCCGCTCTTCATCTACGGCGGTCCCGGCCTCGGAAAAACCCACCTCATGCAGGCGATCGGCCACGAGCTGCTCCGCCGCCAGCCGGGCTCGCGCGTCGTCTATCTGACCTGCGAAAAATTCACCAACGAGTTCATCGACGCCATCCGCCGCGGCGACATCGAGAAATTCCGCAAACGCTACCGCAGCGCCGACGTTTTGCTGATCGATGACGTCCAGTTTCTGGCCGGCAAGGACCGCTCGCAGGAGGAATTTTTCCACACCTTCAACACCCTGCTCGACGGCCGCAACCAAGTCGTTCTCACCTGTGACAGCCCGGCCTCCCAGATCAAGAACCTGGAGCCCCGCCTGATCTCGCGCTTCGAATGCGGGCTCACCGTCGAAATGCAGCCGCCACAGATGGAAACGCGGCTCGCGATTTTGAAAAAGAAGGCCATCGACTGGAAGGTCCGCCTCGATGAATCGATCTTCAATTTCCTCGCGGAAAAAATCCGCACCAACGTCCGCCGCCTCGAAGGCGCGTTGATGCGCGTCGCCACCTATTCCTCGCTCGCTGGCGAAAGTGTCACCGTGCAAAACGTCGAGCACCTGCTCCATGACCTCATCCGCGAGGAAGGCGCGCGCCAGGTCAGCATTCACACGATCCAGAAAGCCGTTGCCGAGCATTTCGACATCCGCCTCGCTGACATGATCAGCCACCGCCGGCCCGCCAGCATCGCGTTTCCGCGCCAGGTGGCCATGTATTTGAGCCGCGACATGACCAAGGGCTCGCTCATGGAAATCGGCGAAGCTTTTGGCGGCCGCGACCATGGCACGGTTATCCACGCCTGCAAAAAAGTGACCTCCCGGATCGGTCTGGAACCATCCCTCAAGGAAACGGTGTCACGTCTCAAGTCGCAACTCGGGCGTTAATCCGGCACGAACCGGGATTCTTCACAGAAGGCTTGCCAAGGTGCATCGAAAGCGGAAACTCAGCCGCAACCGCATCCCGGTATCCCATCCATGAAGTTCCGTATTTCCAAGGAAGCCTTTCTCGACGGACTCCAAAAAGTCCAACATGTCGTCAGCTCCCGCACGACCCTGCCTATCCTGTCGAATGTGCTGCTCGTGGCCAAAGACGGACGCATCCAGTTCACCACGACCGACCTCGATGTCGGCATCACCGGCTCCGTGGAAGCGAAGATCGAAAAGGAAGGTGCCACCACGCTGCCGGCCAAGCGCCTGGTCAGCATCATCCGTGAGCTCGCCGCCAGCGAAGTCGACGTCTCGGTGGATTCGAAAAACCACGCCACCATCCGCTGCGGTCCCTCGGTCTTCAAAATCATCGGCCTGAGCGAATCCGAATTTCCCCCGCTGCCCGATTTCGAAGGCGCCAAGGTTTTCAAAATCCCTCAAGCGGTCCTTCGCGATGGCCTGAAGAAAACCTCCTACGCGATTTCCACCGACGAAACCCGCTACGTCCTCAACGGCATCTTCACCTCGTTCCGCGATGGCAAGATGACTCTCGTTGCCACCGATGGACGCCGCCTTGCGATGGTTGACGCGGATCTCGAATTCCCCGCTTCGCATGAAACGGATGTCATCATCCCGACCAAGGCCGTGCAGGAATTGCAGCGTCTGTTGGGCGAAAGCGGCGAGGTCGTCGTGAAGCTCAGCGACAGCCAGATTTCATTCGCAGTGGGTGACAGCCTGCTCGCCAGCAAACTCATCGAAGGCAACTATCCGAACTATCGCCAGGTCATCCCGGGCGACAGCAACGAGCGCGTGGTGATCTCCCGTGAAGCCTTGTTGGAAACCGTGCGCCGCGTTTCGCTGCTCTCGTCCGACAAATCGAATTCCGTGAAACTCGTTTTCAGCGAGAACCACATCGAAGTCACCGCCAACTCACCCGATGTCGGTGAAGCCCAGGAATCCATGGACGTCGTTTACTCCGGCCCACCCATGCAGATCGCCTTCAATCCCGAGTTCCTTCAAGCCCCTCTCCGCGCCCTCGACAGCGATGATGTCTTCCTCGATCTCATCGACGAAATGAGCCCCGGCGTCCTCCGCATCGAAGGGACCTTCCTTTATGTTCTCATGCCGATGCGCGTGACGAATTGATGGGAAAGTTTGCTGGTTTTAAGTGTTCAGTTTTCAGGAAGAATCTTCCGTTCGACGTTTAGCGCATTTTAAATAATAGCGTGGCCGTCTTCAAAGGCCCAAAGGGTTGGTCCATACCAGCCCGGCCCATCGGGCCGGGATTTGATTAAGAAACGAATTCACGCGCAAGCTTGGGGCGTTGGCAGCCACACAATCTCCATCGCAGCGCGCAAAGAAGGTGCCGCTGGCAAGCGTTCGGTGTTGGCGACATCCCCAGTTTGCGCCAATTTCGCTTTGCGATTCAAACTTGGGGCGGCGCTCGTTCCTCGTTTGCCCCAGGCTGGTATGGGCTGTCCCGTTGGGACAGGAAGGGCGGCCACACTATTTATTAAACAGCTCTACCAATTCTCATCCCTCTTCCAATCCGCGTCCATCTGTGTCCATCTGCGGTTAAAAATCTCTTCTCTTTTATTTCGAGAACGTAAACTTCACCCCATGCCGTCCCCAGGCTTTGCTGAAGTCTTCCTGCAATTGCTCGTAGGTTCGTCCGTCTAACAGAACATCGACGGCCTTTTGTCCTTCGGCTCCGTCGTGCAGGGCTTTGAGGAAAGCTTTCATCCGCTTGCCATCGCCTTCGCCATCGAGGTGCAGGAAATAGTAGGTCAGCAACAAGCCGCAGCCGTAGCTAAATTGCGGACGTTCCTGGAACGCCGCATAGCTGAGGAACATGAAGTTCTTCAACGGCGGCATGTTGATATCCGTTCCCAATGCGCGGCCGCCGTGGTCCTTGGTTCCATAGCCGGTCACGTAGTCGACGATCGGCTTCTGATTGCCGCGCACACTGAATGCACCACTGCGATACGGCGTCGTGCCCACGTACTCCGCGATGCCCTCCGTAAACCAGCCCATCGCGCCTTCATTGAAATACGGATCGGGTGTCAGTTGATGGGTGAGTTCATGCGAGATCGTGCTGTTGTCCTTGTCGTGATCGACCATGTAGCCGCTGCCGACTTTCCGGACGCCGAGGCTTTCCAACGGCACCAGCACCACGCCCTTGCCACCGATGAAGACACCCGCGGTTCCCTCGGGACCACCAGCGGCATGGTAGTCGGATTCGTTTTCGAAAAGGATGATCTGGTATTTGCCGTTGATCTTCGGCCCGCCGTTGATGGCGAGCGGGAGGGTTCGGCAATACAAATGCGTGGCCTCGAACAACACCGCGAAGCCTTTCACGACCGTCTTTGAAAGACGCACGTCGCAGACATACCGGTAGTTCGCGCTTTCGTAAATGAACTTCTTTTCCTCGGCCTTTTCCTCGATGGTTAGAATTTCCGGATCCTCGCTGAACTTCACCCGCTCCGGCCAAGGGTCGGTGAAATTGAATTTCTTGGAAATGTCATCCGGCTCCTTGCCCGGCAAGTTCTGCGGCAACGACGCCTTCGCCTGCTCGACATACTTGCGGTCTTCCGGTGAAAGTTTTTCCAGCGGATAGGGCACTTCGCGGCCGTCGGCGAGTTTGAGAGTCACTCCATCGGCCGTGGTGTTCGTCAAGCTTGCCTGGATTTTGCGGCCCTGCACATCCGTCCATGTCCGCATTTCCGCCGCGGGCAAGAATCCGACAAGCAGGGTGGAAATATAGAGAATCTTTCGCATGCGGTGGGTTGGTCGTTCGGATGATACCTTGGTTTCCCGGCGCGTCTAGCATCACGCTTCGCAACCTTCGGCCCTCCGTGTTCGATTCCCCGGAACTCGCCGCTTGGAAATCTGCCGTTGCCGCGCATCATCCGCGGCGTCACCCATGGAAGAGTCCGCCATTCCCGAACCCAGCACGACGCCGGAGCCTTTGCCGGCGCCAGTGCCTGCCCCACCGGGTTTGCGCAAGGACCTCGCGGTGCTGATGAAGGTGCGGCTCAATTTTTTCGTCCTCACCACCACCTTCTTCGGCTTCCTCCTGAAATCGCACGGCGCCGACATGGATTGGATGAAGTTGCTTCATACTATCATCGGCACCGCCGCCGCGGCTTTCGGATCGGCTGCGTTCAACCAGTTGATGGAGATCGATCTCGATGCCCGCATGAAACGCACCGCCGACCGGCCCTTGCCCGCGCGGCGCATGGAGCCGCTGCTCGCTTTCGGCATCGGCTGGATCCTGTCCGCGTTCGGCATCATTCATCTCGCCGCGCAGGTCGGAAATTTCGCCGCCTATCTAACAGCCGCGACCATCGCGATCTATGTCGTCGTTTACACTCCTCTCAAGCGCTTCAGCTCTGCCAATACGCTGGTTGGTGCAATCCCCGGCGCGATTCCTCCGATGATCGGCTGGGTCGGCGCGGGTGGCACACTGGGCCTTGAAGCGTGGTTTTTGTTCGGCCTTTTGTTTTTCTGGCAGCTCCCGCATTTCATAGCCATCAACTGGATGTATCGCGCCGAGTACGAGTCCGCGGGTTACAAGATGTGGTCGAACGGAGATCTAACAGGTCGTAAAAGCGGCTTGCTCGCGGCCTTGTTCTCGCTGTCGCTGGCGGCCCTGTCGCTGCTGCCGGCGTGGGCGGGATTTGCAAATCTACTGTGGTCCATCATCGGTCCCTTGCTCGCCTTGCTCATGACCGCGCTCTCCCTGAAGTTCGCGATGGACGGCCAGCGGACTTCAGCGCGGCGCTTGTTTTTCTTCACGCTCCTCTATCTGCCGATCGCGCTGCTGGTGTTGGTCTTCGCCTGGAAATGATGAGTGAAAACGAAACGGCCACGGGGTTGATCCAAGCCACATGCGATCTCGCCGACGCGTTGCGGGATTTGGAATTCGCCGCTCCGGTGGCCTGTGTGTATCGGACGCTCGATTACACGTGGGAAGCCCACCGCGAATATCTGGAGCGTTTCGGCAATGGCCGGAAGCGCGTGGTGTTTCTCGGCATGAACCCTGGTCCCTTCGGCATGGCGCAAACCGGTGTCCCCTTCGGCGAGGTGGCGGCGGTCCGCGATTGGATGGGCATCGAAGCGCGGATCGACAAGCCCGCCTACGAACATCCGAAGCGGCCCATCGAAGGCTTCGCCTGCACCCGTTCCGAAGTCAGCGGACGTCGCCTATGGGGGCTTTTCGCCGAGCGCTTCGGCAAGCCGGAGGCATTTTTCAAAGACCACTTCGTCCTCAACTACTGCCCGCTCGTGTGGATGAGCGCCACCGGCGCAAATCTCACGCCCGACAAAATCGCCGCCGCCGAAATGGCCGCGGTTGAGGAAGCCTGCACCGATTATCTGCGAAAGGCCCTTCAATTACTACAACCCTCGTATTTAATCGGCGTCGGTGCCTTCGCCGAAGAACGCCTCCGCCGCGCCGCCACCGGCGATGTGAAAATCGGCCGCATCCTCCACCCATCCCCCGCATCCCCCGCCGCCAACCGCGGCTGGGCCGAGGCGGCAGGGAAGCAGTTGAGCGAACTGGGGGTGTGGTAACTGGAGCGCGGAATTTATTCCGCCTCTTACGGAGCGCTGGTCTTCAGACCGGCGAGAATGGACAAGGCAAACGGGTTGGGACTCAGGACCAGCGCCAAAGGATGGGTTTTGTCTTCTCGAAAATAGCCCAGTGCTTCAGCACTGGGGACCGGTATCTCACGGTCATCAAGTCCCTTCAGGGACGGAAGAACCATGGCTCATTCATTCGACTCGGGACCGGAGAAAACGCTCCGGGGAGAATTGGATGTTTCCTGAAGAGGCACGGTTATGAATCCAATCTTGAAGGACGAGAATGAGGTTCTGTCGTCCCGGAAGGGACTTGAAAAACGGGCGGGGCCATGAACCCAGCCATAAATGACTGGGCTATTTTCATCATCCCGCCTGGGATCGAGGATCGGTTCCAAGGCTTGGAATCCGTGAAGGGATCGAAATTCATTCCGCCCGTTTGAAGGTCTCCAACCCGCTTCCATCTCCCACCCAAACACCGAAGTATGGCAAATCCGCACCGTCTCTCCATAGGAAGATGAAAAACGGATGTTCGAAGATAAATTTTCTCGGAACCATCGGTGGAGGCGGGGGAGGTTCACCAAACGGCTCCGCGCCTAGTTCCACCTCCACTCTCACTTTTGCGCCCTTTTCGGTAAGTTCCTTCTGCTGCGATTTGCGCCGCACGGCTATTTTCGTCGTACGCCAGAACCCGCACATGTCCCCGCTGGGCTCCAGATGCTTCTTTCCTGGCACCAAAGAAACGCACCGGCAATTCCTTGGCATCGGCCAGGTGGAAGGACAGCGGCGCATCGATCGAACGATGAAGCGATCTTTGGAATTTCAAATTCTTGTCGAGAAGAGCCAATGCGAGCAGCCCCTCGGTTGTGCCTTCGAAGGGACCTTTGGCTTCCCCTAACATTTGAGCGGCTTCCCTGTTTGCTTTTTCGATCAGCTTTGGCGAGGCTTCTCCGACCCAAACTTTCCATCGATCGGCCGGCATCACTTTGTCGGCGTCCCATTTGAAACCATCAAGTTTCGCCATCAGGGGATTTGGTGGATCTATTTTGACCGGCGGTCCGCCGAGCTCACGGTTGAGAGCGTCCCACGCCGCTTGGAAAAGTGGTGTCCAGACCACCGTCTTGTCACGGGCACAGGACTCGTCGGGATGCGTCACCGCCGCGATCTCGGCCGCCGATAAAAAGCCCGTGATCAGCGTCGCGGAGAAAATGAGGGAATGGATTTTCATGGCGATCTAAAGTTCCTATTACAATTTCAATCCTTATCGGTGAGTTCAAGCCTCAATCCGTTTCATTGAAAAAGCTTTTCTCTTCGCGCGGAGTGAAAAATCTGCGAAAGGTAAGCCAATGAAGCGGGGCGTTTTCCATGCGGTGTGTTTGAGTTTCATCACGATTCTCGCACTTGCGCTGCGTGTTGCTGCTGCGGTGCCTTCGGACATCTTGGTTTCCGAAAAGTCCGATAGTTGCTGTCCCATCCGGGTTGAACTCACCGGCGGCAACGACGCGTATTTGTTGTCAGGTCGTGATCTGCTTCCCGGCTCCGCAACAGAGCAGGGGGGGATCTTGTTATTGGAGTTCAAAGCGAAAAATGGCGATCTAACAACTCATAGTCTCACGGCCAATGGCGATGCGTGGGTGGATGAAACGGGCAACCGCTGGCTGCCGAAAAAAAGCCTACTGAAAGCGACGGATGGATGGACGTCCGTCAAAATCAGCGCGACCGATCAAAGCGGGAAGGCGATCATCGATTTCAACTATCGATATACGATCAACTGGAAAGATGGTGACTGGGATCCATTGCTGGTGCGGCCGCTCAAAGGCAGCAACGGTGAGGTGGTATTATCCGCCCCGAACGAATGCCAAATTTTTCTTAGCATCGATCATCCTGATTTTGTCCGCGGCTTCGGCTCGGCGCAGACACTGGAGCGCAAGGATGGCAAAGATGTGCTGCTTGCCCAATTCCGCATGGGCCACAAGGTGACCGGCAAGGTCGTCGATGCCGTCAGTGGCAAAACCGTGGCGGGCGCGGTCGTGTCGCCGCTGATCTTCACCCCGCCATCATTTTCGCCGGATTTGGATCACTCGTCGGTCACCTCTGAAAAAGGCAGCTTCGAATTGCATGGTGTGGACTCATCGTTTGCCGTCGAGCATCCGGATTATGTGAAGACGGAAATCGATCTGGATGAAAAGAAGCCTGAGAAGCCACAGGTGGTGAAACTCGCGGCGGGCCAGGCGATTCGCGGTATGGTGGTGGATGCCGATCATAAGCCACTGGCCGGCGTTCACGTGGATGATGGTTCAGGAAAAACGATGACAACCGGCGAAGACGGCCGCTTTCTCCTGCAGGGACTCAGCAAGTGGCGGGAAGATGTCTGGAGCTTGGATTTCGAAAAGGATGGCTTTCAAAGCTACAGCTTCGAGGCCAAACGGATCGGCAAGGAAGACTTGACGATCCAAATGGCAGAGTTGCCAAAGCTGCGCGGGCAGGTGTTTCATGCCGATGGCACGCCGGTTGTTAACTATCATCTCATTTGCGCTCCCGGAGAAAATCCTGCCGATTATCAATCACTCAAGGAAACGATCGAGGATCCGGCCGGACATTTTGATGTCCAAGCACGGTATGTTCCCGAGAAAGGAAACAACTATTGGCTCGGTGTTTGGACGGAAGGATCAGCACCTTGGGATGGCGTGGTGCCTCTCGATCAATTGCAGAGCGGGGGGTTCCGTATCGTGCTCGAGAAGGGTGTTGCGCTGTCCGCCACAATTGACGCTTCCGCATCATCGGCTCAACAGTTCGATGTGCTTTTGGAGCCCGTGGATCGCAACCCGGAAGAAGAGATCGTTGTTAGCACTCACCCCGGCAAGGCCTTGGCATCGAAGCTGGTCTCCGTGAAGCGCGATGAACCCTTGCGGATCCCCAACCTCCGCAACGGCAACTATCGTCTTAGCATCGAGGGCAAAGGCGCTACTCCCCAAACGGTCCCCGTAACACTCGGCAAGGCGGATGTGGATCTCGGTGTCATCAAACTTCTTGGCACCGGGTCTATATCGGGCGTGGTGCAGCATCCGGATGAAGCCCATAGCTTGTGGCGTTTTGCGGATGGTGAAATCTTTATCAAGGGATTTGGCGGTGACCGGCAGGAACCCTATCAGAAATTTAAAACAGATGCACAAGGGCGCTTTCAGGTGGCCAACGTTCCTGTGGGCGAAATTTCGGTATTATTTTCCTACATGGAAACCGCCGATATCATGGGCGATGTGAGCGGCACCGCGAGGATTGTCGCTGGCAAAAATACGGAGATGCATTTCGAAGGCGTCGGAGGATCATGGACACAACCGATTCAATTGCTCTTCGAAGGTAAAGATACGGCACCAGTCTATAAAGGCATCCGCAAGGTTGAAAACATCACCGATAGGGATGCGTTGTTCCGCTTTGAAATGACCGCGCTCGATCCGGACCCCTTCTCCGGACCGCAAACGATCGAATGGGAGATGAATAAGAAATCGTCTCCCGCCATTCCGGATCTCTCGCCAGGCCATTGGAAAATCCAAGTCTTCGATTGGCTCGGAAGCAGGGGATTTACGGAAGGATGGAGAGGGGAGGCGGTGGTGCAGATCGGTGAGGTTCGCAAACCCTTCACCATCGAACTTGGTGCACGGACACTGAGTGGCAAGGTGACCGCTCCGAAAGAAACCGAACGCAATATCTTGATCGTGGCTGTTAGAAAATCCAACAAGCATGCTTATTTTTCACGCTGCGACGATGCGGGCAATTTTGTGGTCCGATATCTTCCGCAGGACGAATATTTCATCCACGCCCATGACGATGACGGTGGCTGGTGTGACTTCGGCACCCGCATTTTGGACAAGCCCTTGGTCGATTGCGGTGAGATCAAATTGGCTGATGGCGGAAAGATCACCGGCAAGTTGGATCACTCGCTGCTCCCGCTGCAAGGTGAGGCTGTCGTCAAAGCGCATGCTCCTGACGGCGCCGAGATCCCGGTTGATGAAATCGAAAAGGACGGGACCTATCAGTTCGGCAATCTCCGGCCTGGTGCCTGGACGATTTACGCACCGTCCAAAACCGGCGAATCCGTTGCCCATCCCGTTGAGGTTCAAAAGGGCAAAACGGTCGCGATTCCGTTGGAAAATTAACCCGGTTAGGACCGTAATTGGGACTTCGGCGCCCCCGATTTCACCCCCAATCGGCTCTTGCAACTTGCCGCCTGAATCCTGATTCTCTTGTTCCCTGCCATGCAGCTCCTCGAATTCGAAAAACCCGCCGCGGAACTGGAACGCGAACTCGAAAAACTTCGCGCCAAGTCGTCGTCTCAAAATATCGACATGTCGGCGGAAATCACCAAAATGGAGGCGAAACTTGCAGCCACCTGGGCCGGGATTTACAAAAACCTAACCCCTTGGCAGCGAGTCCAGATCGCCCGCCACACGAACCGTCCGTTCATGCTCGACTACGTTTCCCTCGCTTTCACGGAGTTCTGCGAGTTGCACGGAGATCGCCACATCGGCGACGACGCTTCCATGCCCGGCGGCTTTGCACGGATCGGCGACCAACGGGTGGTCATTATCGGCCATCAGAAGGGCCGCGATACCAAAGAGAATCTCATGCGCAACTTCGGCAGCGCCCATCCCGAAGGCTACCGCAAGGCCATGCGCCTGATGAAAACCGCCGAGAAATTCGGCCTGCCGGTCATCACCATGATCGACACTCCGGGCGCATTTCCTGGCATCGGTGCCGAAGAGCGGAACATCGCCGAGGCCATCGCATTCAACCTGCGCGAAATGATGCTGCTCAAAGTGCCGGTCATCGCGATCGTCCTCGGTGAAGGCGGCTCGGGTGGCGCGCTCGGCATTGGCGTGGCGGATCGTGTGATCATGATGGAAAACGCGTACTATTCCGTCATCAGTCCCGAAGGCTGCGCGGCGATCTTGTGGAAGCACCGCAAGCACGCGCCGGAAGCGGCGGAGGCGATGAAATTGGTGGCACCCGATTTGATGAAGCTTGGCCTCATCGACGATGTGATCCCGGAACCCACAGGTGGCGCGCATCACGATCACCAGGCAAGCGCCGACGCGTTCCGCGACAAGGTGCTGGAGCACATCGGCCAGCTCTTGCAGATGACGACTTCCGAGTTGTTGGATTCGCGTTATGCGAAGTTCCGCAAGTTCGGCGACTGGGAAGGCAAAGCTTGAGCCGGCCATTTCTAGCAGATTTCATCGTTAAAAACACCAGACATGGCTATCAAAGTTGGAGTGATTGGGGCGGGGGGGATGCTGCAATATCATGCGGCAGGGTTTCGCAGGGCAGGCGCTGAAATCGTGGCGGTCGCAGATGCCGCACCCGGAGCCGCCGCACGGGCTGCTGAGAAATGGAGCGTTGCAAGCGCCCATGAATCGGTTGAGGCCATGCTCAACACCTGCAAGGATCTCGACGCGGTCAGCATCATCGTCCCTAACAAGTTTCACGCGCCGCTCGCCATCCAGTGCCTTGAAGCCGGCAAGCATGTGTTCTGCGAAAAACCACCGGCCCTTTCCGCGGCCGAGGTGCAGACGATGATCGCCGCTGCCGACAAGGCTGGCAAAAAGCTGATGTTCAATTTCAACAACCGCGCCCGGCCCGAGTCGGTCGCGATGAAATCCTACATCGACTCCGGCACCGTCGGCACCATCAACTCGGCGCAGGCAAAATGGATCCGCCGCACGGGCATCCCCGGCTTCGGCGGATGGTTCACCACCAAGGCGCTTTCGGGCGGCGGACCCGTCATCGATCTGCTCCACATGATCGATCTCGCGCTCTATTTCATGGGCTATCCCGAGCCTTCGCATGTTCTGGCCAACACCTTCGACACCTTCATCACGGACAAGGGCTTCAAAGGCCCATGGGGAATCCCCGACCGCGCCGATGGCACCAACGATGTCGAAGCGGCGGCTCATGGCTTCGTCACTTTCAAGACCGGCCAGGTCCTGACACTGCAAGTCTCGTGGGCCGAAATGATCAAGCGCGAGGAAGTCTCGGTGGTCTTCCAAGGCAGCAAAGCCGGTGGCAAGGTCGAGCGCCTGTTCGGACGCGATGGCCTCGATGAAACCGCCATCGACACCTGCGAACTCTACGCCCAGGAAAACGGCTTGAGCATCAACCGGACAATCGTCACGCCGGCTTGTGAAGACATGGGCCGCAGCAATTCGGCGGCGAACTTCATCGAAGCGATCGAAGGCAAGGCCGCAGCACTCAACACGCCGGTCCAGGCCCTCCGCCTCATGCAAATCATCGACGCCGTCTATCAATCCGCCACCACGAAGAAGCCCGTCTCCATCTAACCTTCTTCCATCCCTTATCTCCTATCCCCGATCCCCTATCTCTTCAAATGCAACGCAAACTTCGCATGGGCATGGTCGGCGGTGGCCGCGGTGCCTTCATTGGCTCTGTTCACCGCATGGCAGCCAACCTCGACGGTATAATCGAACTCGTCGCCGGTTGCTTTTCATCCGACCCGGAAAAATCGAAACTCTCGGGACAGGACTTTTTCCTCGATCCATCGCGCGTCTATCCGACCTACGCGGAGATGGCACGCAGCGAAGGCGCGCGGCCTTTGGGTGACCGCATCGATTTCGTATCGATCGTTGCCCGCAACGACCTGCATTATCCAGTCGCCAAGGCATTCCTTGAAGCGGGCATCCACATCGTTTGTGAAAAGCCCATGGCCTTCTCGCTGGCAGAGGCGAAGGAGTTGAAGAAGCTTGTCGACCAGTCGGGCTTGGTCTTCGCGTTGACGCATAACTACACCGGCTATCCGATGGTGAAGGAAGCGAAGGCGATGGTGAAATCCGGCAAGCTTGGCCGCATTCTCAAGATCGTCGCCGAATATCCGCAAGGCTACGCGATCGGCGCGATCAAGGAGCAGGCCGATGGTGCGATTTCGAATTGGCGCATGGATCCTTCCATCGCCGGCATTTCGAACTGCATCGGTGACATCGGTTCCCACGCCGAGAACCTCGCCCGCTACATCACCGGCCTCGAACTTGAACACGTCGCCGCCGATCTCAACACCTTCATTCCCGGCCGTCCGCTCGATGACGATGGCAGCATGCTCGTCCGCTATCAGGGTGGTGCGCGTGGTGTCTTGTTCGCCTCGCAGATTTCCACCGGCGATGAAAACAATCTCAACATCCGCGTCTATGGCACGGATGCGTCGATCGAGTGGCATCAGGAACATCCCAACGAGCTCATCGTGAAATTCGCCGATGCTCCCCGCCAGGTCTGGCGTCGCGGGAACTCTTACAACGGTCCCGAAGCCTCAAAATTCACACGCCTTCCTTTCGGACATCCCGAGGCTTTCATCGAAGCCTTCGCAAATGTCTATCTCGCCGCGGGCGAGGCCATCACCGACTACATCGACGGCAAGTATCCGCGCAAGGAAGGTTACGATTTCCCCACCGTTGATGACGGCGTCGAAGGTATGGCCTTCATCGAAGCCGCCGTTGCATCGTCGAAGGCGAATGCGGC
>JANMJQ010000278.1:0-6975 GCA_031371445.1 Akkermansiaceae bacterium | reverse complement strand
AATTATTTTCTATTTTGCCCCCATCTCGCGCGGGCGACCCCCGGCGGTCCAGGGTTCCGGGGGGAAACCAGACCGCCAACGCCCTCGCAAAGGGGATATGTATAAGGCGCGGATTTCGGTGACGATCTCCGCGCCTTTTTCTTTCCACGCCGGGCGCGATCTGACCTGTGCCAAAATTTTTGGCCTAAATTCCCGGATCCAAGAGATTGAACAGGAGGAAGCAGAGGCAACGGAGGAATGAAATCTTGTTCTCTGCTCCCTCCGTTACCTCCTGTTCAAAATTATCCCAGGCACCGCTCTAACAGAAAATCCGGCCAAGCGCAGGTGGAGTCAAGCCGGCGGATGCGTAAAGCAGCGGGCGCAAAGTTTCCAACAACCTGCGGGTCGCCAGGCTGTCACGGCACAACGCGCGTATGACAAAGGCGCCCTTCGCATTGTAGAAGTGATCCATGTCACGGATGAAACGATCATGATAATCCTCCATCCACAGTGCGCCCGTGCGGCTTTCAATGCTGTTGATTCGCGCCGCAGAGGGTCCCTTCGTCGTGAAGGACGAGAATCGCATCGTCTAAAATCTGGGCAGGCAGATGCAGGTTGCCGACCTTCCAACCCACCAGCGCGGCGTGGGCGGAGTTTTCGAACGGAATCTTGTAAACCATTTCCGCCAGCTGGCGGACGATGTAGTCCTTTCCCTCCGCCTGAAAAATCACACAACCATCGCTGAGGCGCGTTTCGAGGTCGAAACCGAACTCGGTGCCATCCTCCGCGACGCCACGCCAACGGCGTTTCAAAAACTGCCGACGCTCAGCGGAAAGCACGACCTGCTCGTCCGGCGGACGGGAGGACTTTTCTTCGAGCATGCGGGAGACGAGTTGCATGAATAATCGCGGTTCATGAATCGCCGCTCATGAGCAGAAGTCATGCCGCCCCGGTCGGCCCGGGTAAATCGAAAACGCCCTCGGGGCAGAATCCCTCGCCTTACTTGTCGTCGTCTCCGGCCGACAATCGTTCCGCGACTTTCAGCGCGCGGGCGGTCCGATACCGCCCGATGTCCCCGGCTTCGAGGATCGCCTCCGCGCGCCGCAGCAAGGTCTCACGGCAAAATTCGAGGATCCCGTCAAAATTCGCTTTCCGGCTCGCCCGTTCGATTTTGCGGAACTGCTCCTCGGTTTCGAATAGCAGATCCCACCGTAGCGGCGGTCGCTCTGACGCCAGCAAGGCGGCCCGCGCCTTCTTCATAAACGGCCGGCTCGTTTTCGACCCGTTCAAATACTGTTTTACCGACGCGTCGGTGTGACCCGTCTGCTCGGACAACCATTTCCGGGTCCGACCGCTCGCCAACAGAAGTTTATTCAGTTCCTCCAAAGAATTCACATTCTCCAGAGTACTGCTGGCGAAACGGCGAACGACTGGAAAAGGTTAGCCGTTTTCGGGAAAGTGTATTTCACCCACAAAATTTCTTAATTTTCCGCATATTTTCGAAAAGTTGTGCTGCAAACTTGATTAGCTTTATCCATTTTCGGCTATGATTTCTCGGGCCGGGCCGTTAGGCAATAGGCCTGCCGTGCCCATCTTACCCGCCCAACTCAGCCCCGGCATCTCTCTGGCGGGAGTCGAACCCGACCGCATCGTCCAGGTTGTCGCTGTTATTCCAGTGGGGGATTCAGCGGTGACCTTGATCTACCGCATCCCGGACGGCTCCATCCGGGAACGACTCCTCACCGAAACGGATTTCCCGTCCATCTCAGTGGCCACCGTCGAAAGCCCCTGGTCCTTCGACGGCGACGGCACCGCTTTCAAGCTCGCCGTCGAAGCCAAGCGCATCGACCTCGCCTTCCTCTTCGACCCGATGATGGCCGTCCACACCTCGAACGTGGACCCGTTGCCGCACCAGATCGCAAAATATCCCATTTCCCATTCCAGATGCTAAACCTCAATCTTCGCCCCGAATTTCGCGGAAAAACCCTCAGGGGCACCGTCATCGAGCTGCGCAACGCCAAGGCGAGCGGTGCCATCGAACGCCCCGCCGACGAATTCCTCGACATCACTTACCCGTCCATCGACCTACTCAAGATGGTTGAGGCGCTCCAGCCCGATCAAACCAAGACCGTCGTTCTGAAGGGCGGGCGCGGCCAAGGTAAGTCGCACATGATGGCGACGGCCTACCATCTGTTGAACAACCACACCGCAGCGGTGAAGTGGCGCGACTATTGGGCGGCTCGGCTGAAGGACTCAACAGTCGCCAAATTCACTTTTCGCCAGGGCTTCCACGTCATTGCCGAGGCGATGCACAACCAACGGTACAAGCACCTGTGGGATCTTCTTTGGGAGCAGCACCCTCACGGTCAGTTTGTGAAAGGGCTGTGGACTGAGCGGGGAACCAACGTCCCCAGCGATCAGGATGTCCTCGCGCTGGTGAATCACACACCGTTTGTCCTCATTCTAGACGAATATCAGACGTGGTTCGACGGCCTGACCAACAACAAGCAATACCCACACCGGAATTGGGCGTTCAACTTTATCCAGACCCTCAGCGAAGTAGCGAGCGCCCACCCGGACAAACTCGCCTTGGTGCTCTCCGTTCGCGACGGTAGCACGGACGCCTATCAACAAGTTCACCGCGTTGAGCCGATGGTGGTCGATTTCACCGGCCCTCTCGTCAAACGCGACCGCCGCCGCCTGCTCCTCTATCGGATATTTGAAAACCGGTTTAACATCCCGGAGGCCGACATCGCGGCCTGTCTCGATGTCCATTTCCGCGAATACTGTCGCGTGCGTCAGGTGCCGGTGACAGAAACCGAAAAGGAGCAGGCCGATTTCGTCGAGGCGTGGCCGTTCTCGCCCAAGCTCTTGCAACTGCTAGATGACCAAGTGCTCATGGCGACCGAGGCGCAGGAAACCCGCGACCTCATCAAGCTACTCGTCGAGACGTTCAAGGTCGCCGGTGACACCAGCCCCGTCCTCACCGCCGCCGATTTCCGCATCGACAGCGACAAGAGCGCTGTCGGCTCGCTCATCGACAGCGTGGCCAACCAGATTCATCGTGATCTGCGCGAGAAAGCCCTTCGCAACTTGGAAAACGTAAATGAAACCGTGGTTAACCCGGCGCACGATGTCCCGCACGCCGCCGAGGTCATCAGTGCCTTGTGGCTGCGGTCCTTGACGGTGGATCGGCTCACCGGGGCGCACCCCAGCGATCTCTTCATCGACATCACCCGGTCAAAGCCGATCGATGAAAATGCGTTTCGCGTGGAGCTGTCGCGCATCCGCGAAGGCAGTTTCAATCTGCATGAGGTGGGCGACCGGCTCGTTTTTAAGAACGAGGAAAACAACGAAACAAAGCTCCTCGCCAGCGCGCGCAACAACAAGCTCTTCGACCAAGGGCAGGACGTGGAATTTCTGGCGAAGCTCCTGCACAGCACGTTGGCTGGGGCTGATGTTTCGCGTTACCGCATACTTGTTCTGCGCAAGAACTGGGAAAATGATCCGTGGGACGATCTGCCGGTCGAGGATCGCCCAGCCGCATGGGACAATCGCATTCCACTTGTGGTGCTGCCGGAGTTTCCGGAAAACGAAAATGCGACGTTGGGGCGTTGGCTCGCGAAGCATCTGAGCCAGAAGCGCAACATCGTGCGGTTCTTGCTGCCGGTCAAAGGAGCGACCAACATCTATGTCGATCCAGAAATTATCATCGACGCGCGAGCGGCCAAGCTCGCTCAAGAATGGAAAGTCGCCGAAAAGGAGTTTGCTTCGCTGCAACTCAAGTTTGAGCGCGAAGTGACTGCCAAGTTGAAGGGACGTTTCCCGGCTTTTGCCATCCTCGACATCTGGGACTTCGCCACTCCCGCCAACTGCCAATTTCAGTTCGACAAGCACGACAAGCAGGGTGCCCAAATTCCTTCGGGGGTACACACCACCATTAAGGAGAGCTTTTTCATTCCCGAGGAGTTCGACGACGTTGCTCGCTCCTTTGCCAAAGCCAATTCCAGCGTTGCCGAGCTGCTCAAGGAATTGCAGGAGCCTCTGTCGGGTGGGAAACACTCAATTCCCTGGCTCGGCGAGGCGGACATCAAGGATCACCTCGAACATCTTGTCGCTCGTGGCGTGATCGCGCTCAACTTGCGCGGGTCAACTTGGATTCAGGCTTTGGCCGGTGAAAGCGAGGCGGATGCGCTGCCTCGCGTGCGAGGTAAGTTGAGATGAAAAATCGTCAACTTGGGGGCGGAAGACGGGAACCGAGACGCTTCCAGCAACGGTCTGCGGCGGGACGCCACAGCCACTCAGGAAGCGCGGGCGATGGTCATGGCGGGCTGAATGTGAGCGGTGAGCTTTTGCTGGTCTTTGGCTAGGGCGCGGAAGTCGCACTCAACTTGAATGCCGTGCCAGAATTCCGCAGATTGGCCGAAGAAGGCCCCAAAGCGGATGGACATTGCGGGGGTGATGGATCGGCGGGCGTGGATGATTTCATTGATGGCACGGGGAGCGACGCCGATGGCGCGGGCCATGGCATTTTGGGAAATGCCCATGGGAATCAAGTATTCCTCCAACAGGATTTCGCCGGGTGTGATAGGTGGATTCATGGGTATAACGTATTGCGTTACAGGGGTGAGTCAATGGTAATCACAAATCCTGACCTCGGCCGGACCATGTTCGGTCCAAGCGAAAACGATCCGCCACTGGTCGTTGATGCGGATCGAGTGGTAACCCACCAGATTTCCCTTCAGTGCTTCGAGCCGATTTCCGGGAGGGATGGCAAGATCCTGGAGCACCCGAGCCCGGTTCATTTGGATCAGTTTGCGCAATGCCACGCGGGAGATTGCAGTGAAGCGGCGGTTGGTTTCGCGCTGAAACAGCTCCTGGGTGTCCTTGTCGGCGAAGGATTGGATCATGGTTTGAGCTTGAGGAGAAGACAGGAAGCGGGACGCATCCAGCACGGTCTGCGGCGAGACGCAGCAGATACTTTTAAGAAGGCCCAAGGTGTCGAGCCCTTGGAAGCCCATGGCTTCGAGTTTCTCGCGGAGGGTGTTGATGGCGGCTCCTGCGAGTTTGTGGGCGGCTTGTTTGGAGATGCCGAGAGAGTTACCGATTTCGCTGTAACTTTTGCCGGCGCGAATGCCTTCGGCGACGAGTCGGAGTCGCGGAGAAATGGAAGTCATAATCTTACAAATTCCCAGACAATTAGTGTAATCAATCCGAATGTTCACCCGGCAGGGTCGGGCACCCTCGCCCCGCCCACTTCACCCCCGAGGGCGAAAAAGCAAATGCTCCGCGCATTTCTTCCTCTGCCCTCGCCAACATTTGCCTTTTCCGCTGTTGGGAACTGTCATAGGAATAACTCCGGTGAAAACCGTTTGGTCGTTGTCCGCCGTATTTTTTGCTGGTGCTGCCTTGCGCCTGTGGGCTGCAAATCCGCTTTCCGGCAGCGTGTTGCAGGCGGAGGCGTTTCGGCACTATGCGGTGGAGTTCGCCACCAACGACAGCGAGCTTTACAAGGGCAGCATCCCTAACGAAGCGGCCTGGGCATTTTTGCAGGAAAACATACCGCTGCTAGAGTGCCCGGATGAGGATCTCCAACGGACCTATTACTTCCGGTGGTGGACCTATCGGAAACACATTAAATCCACTCCTGCGGGATTCATTGTGGACGAATTTCTGCCGAATGTGAGCTGGGCCGGAAAATTCAATTCCATCAATTGCGCGGCGGGGCATCATTTTTATGAAGGGCGATGGCTGCGAGACCCGAAGGTTCTTGATGATTACGCGCGTTTTTGGTTTCGTGGTGGTGGCGAACCCAGGCGCTACAGTTTTTGGGCGGCGGATTCGATGTGGGCACGCTATCTCGTCAACGGCGACAGCAAACTTGTGATCGAGCTGCTACCGGATCTGATCCGCAATTATGCGGAGTGGGAAAAGCACAACCGTGATGCGAACGGCCTGTTCTGGCAGATTGATGATCGCGATGGCATGGAGGTATCGATCGGAGGTAGCGGCTATCGGGCGACGATTAACAGCTATCAGTTCGGCGACGCGCAGGCGATTGCTCGTATTGCGGATCTGGCGGGCAAGGCGGACACCGCAAAGGAATTTCGCGACAAGGCGGCGGCACTCAAGTCGCTAGTGCAGGAGCGACTGTGGGACAAGGATGCGGAGTTTTTCAAGGTTCTGCCGCGTGGGGAAGACGCGAAGCTGGCCGAGGTCCGCGAGTTGCACGGTTACACGCCGTGGTATTTCAATCTTCCGGACCCGCAATACGCGGTCGCTTGGAAACACCTGATGGACCCACAGGGATTCTTCGCGCCCTTCGGCCCGACCAGCGCTGAGCAGCGGCACTCGAAGTATTTGATTTCGTACACCGACCACGAATGCCAGTGGAATGGACCGAGTTGGCCTTATGCAACTTCCGTTACTCTAACGGGATTGGCAAATTTGTTGAATGGGCCTCACCCGAACGGGATTGGAGCGAAGGATTATTTTACGTTGCTCAAAGGTTACACCAAATCCCACCAATTGAAGCTCGCCGACGGCCGGGTGGTGCCGTGGATTGATGAAAACCTCAATCCGGCCAGTGGGGACTGGATTTCCAGGACGCGGCTGAAGGCATGGCAGAACGGCACTTGGGATGTCGGCAAGGGTGGCGAGGAAAGGGGCAAGGATTACAACCACTCGACCTATTGCGATCTTGTGATCAGCGGACTCATCGGCCTGCGCCCGCGAGCGGATTCATCGGTCGAAGTCAATCCACTCGTTCCCGCAGGATGGGATTGGTTCTGCCTCGATCGTGTTCCCTATCACGGGCGATCACTAACGGTCGTGTGGGACAGAACGGGTAAACACTATGGTAAGGGGCAGGGACTGCGCATCAAAATCGATGGCAAGGAAATCGCCGCCTCGGCGAAACTAACCCGTTTGACCGGGCCGCTATAATGCCCTAGGTCCCCGGCGATCAAGCATCGCCGCGGTTGGATGTGCGCAGGT
>JANMJQ010000271.1:0-7142 GCA_031371445.1 Akkermansiaceae bacterium | reverse complement strand
ACGGTTCAGCGCCCGCAACGAGACTCTTGGCAGCGGAGCGCGCATTCAGATGCAAGTATTCGACGGGACCGCCCATTTCCATCCGGCATACGATGGGAGTGGCGTTCGCTTCGGCGCGAAGGGCAAGCACCAGCGGGTCTTGGTTCACCGACACGCCGCGAGGTAACGCTTCATGGGGTGCTTGCAGCTGCCATGCGGGCAGTTCCTGCACCCTCTCGAAGCGGTGCTGCCATAGCCACCACAGCGCCACCAATAGCAGCAGGAATGATGCAATTAGTGCGGTGCCTCGCATTTGTCACCGTTACGGAGCAGGTATCGCGGCTGTTTCCAACCACTATTGTCGAATGAATCCCTCCGCGGTCCCGGAATTGCGTTATGGTCCCCTTGCATTCAGGGGTTGCAGCGGGTGAAATTCTGGCAACCCTCTCCCCGCCCCACCGAAGAGCAATGGCCATAAGCCGCAAAGAATCCTTTACCATCCAGGCGCTGCAATTGACAGACGCCTTGCTGGTCTGGCTTGCCTTTTTTCTCGGAGGGGTTGTCCGCGGCTGGGTTGGAACCAATGAAACCGACGAGGCGCTGCTCAAGTCGATGAACTGGGTGCTGTACATTGCGGTGCCGTTTACCCCCCTGATCCTCGAGCGTTTCGGATTCTACGACCGGCTGCAGCATAAACCGGCCGGCACCGCTATCTGGGAGTTGGTCCGCGGCCTGGTGGTGGTCGTGCTGCTCATCGGCGTTTTCGCCGTATTTGCCAAAATCAATGAAACGCGGCGGCTGACCTTGGGACTTGGCTTGGTTTTCATGTTCGTGCTGCTGCTGGTGAGAGACCGCGCAACTTACGCATGGTTGCGCAAGATCACCAAAAGCGATGACTCGAAGGAACGCGTCGTCATCGCCGGCTCCGGCAATGAAATGACCCAACTGCTGGCTGAACTGGATCCGGAAATCACCTCAACCTGGAAGGTGGTGGATCTCTTCGACCTCCAGCGAGGCGGCGTGCACGAGTTGTTCGCGCTGCTCAAAGAGCAATCGGTGAGCCGGGTGATTTTTTCCGCGAAAGACACCGAGTTCGGAACGGTTGCACGCGCGGTGGAGGCCTGCGAATTGCAGGGAGTCGAGGCTTGGATTGCCGCCTCTTTCATTCGTTCGCAAATCGCCCGGCCGGTCTTCGACGTGATCGGCAACAAGCCCATGCTGGTGTTGCGGTCCACCCCCGAATTGTCATGGGAACTGCTGGCGAAGGAAATCATCGACCGCATCGTCGCCACCGTGTTTATCATCGTGACCTCGCCGCTATGGATCATCGCCGCGTTTGGGATCATGATCAAAAGCCCTGGATCACCCGTGTTTTTCTCACAGATGAGGGCCGGCCGTTACGGGATGCCATTCCGGATGTGGAAATTCCGCACCATGGTGGCGAACGCGGAAGATTTGTTGGACAAGGTCAAGGAGGACCATGGCAACCAGATGGAGGGCCCTGTATTCAAATTGAAAAACGACCCGCGAATTTTCCCCTTCGGGGCTTTTCTGCGGAAATTCAGCATCGATGAGTTCCCGCAATTTTTGAATGTTCTGACGGGCGACATGAGCGTGGTGGGTCCGCGGCCATTGCCCGTGTATGAAGTGGAGGCGTTTGGCGAACTCTCGCACCGCCGGCGTTTGAGCGTGAAGCCTGGAATCACCTGCGAATGGCAGGCTGGCGGCCGGAACACCATCACCAGCTTTGAGGAATGGGTGGCCATGGATCTCGCCTACATCGACAACTGGTCGCTCTGGCTCGACCTGAAAATCATGTTGCGGACCATCCCCGCGGTGTTGTTTGGCAAGGGTGCAACTTGAGGGGTAAAGGGTGAAAACTGAAAAGCTGGAAAGCTGAAATTTCAGTTAGATCTTCGCGACAGACTCTCCATTTTTAGCTTTCAGCATTTCAGCATTTCAGCATTTATTTCCCCATGCCTGTAGTATCCGCGCTATTGCTCGTGCTCTTGCTCGCGCTGGCAGTTGGAGTCGGCCCGCAGACGCGTGCATGGACCTGGGGACCCGCCCTGCTTCCCCTCGCCGGCGCGGTGGCCGCCGGCTTGCCTGCCATCTGGCGCAGGGGGCGTTCCATGACCGACTTCGGACTCATCACCACCGGCTTCCTCGTCGCCGCCTGGTTCGCTTGGCGCGCAGGCCATTCCCCGGTCACCGAGTTGGGAAATGCCGATCTCCTGCTGCTGGCGGCGGCAGCCGGGACATTTCTAACTATTAGATCACTGGAAGGCAATGTCAGCGCCGGGAGAATCGTCAGTTGGGGTGTGGCGCTTCTCCTTCTCGCCAATGTGCTGGCCGTCGCGCGGCAGGTTGTCGATCCGTCGTTCAGCCCAATCTTTCATTCACGGGCCGCGCCTTTCCCATCGGGCTTTTATGCCCACTACAATGAAGCCGCGAACTTCCTCATCGCCTGCGCGATGTTGTGCGCTGCATTCGCTCTCTTTGGCAAACACAGCGCGTTGGCGCGGGTGATTTTCGCGCTCATCGCACTCGGCGGCTTGGTCGCCATTCATTTCACACACTCGCGCGGCGGCATCCTTGGAGCGGGCCTCGCCGCAGGCCTATTTTGGCTGGGCTCAGTCATCCATGCCAAGCACCGGAATTCACGCTGGTTCGCGGCGGGTATCATCGGAATTCCGGTGATAGCCGTCCTGCTGATCATCGGGGTGACCTTTGCCTGGCAATCCTCGCAAGCCCTTCGTCAGCCCGGTTTTGGAATTCGTGAGATGTTCGACAACACCTCCAGGCTGTATTTCCTGGGTGCCGCGATCTCATGCATCGCGCTGCACCCCTTGGCGGGTGGTGGCAGCCGGAGTTTCAGCTGGGAATACTTCCGATTCGCCGAAAACAAACTTCAGGGTGACATGATCACCCACATCCCTGAGCAGGTTCACAACGAGTTGCTCCAATCCGCAACCGACTACGGCATCATTGGCGCCAGCCTGCTGATGGCGCTGTTGGGTGCGCTCGCGCTTATCTCCGCGATACGCATTAACTTTCCCGGCGAAGAAACAGAGCGCGGCGACTTCACGGACGCATGGCGGCTCGGCGGGCTCGCCGCGCTCGCAGGCATGTTCGTCCAATCGTGCTTCAGCTTCGTGTTTCACCTGCTGCCTGGCGCGATGTTGTTAGGCCTTTGCCTCGGCATGTTGGCCCGATCGCCCGGCAACACGCTGAAGCCCGCTCATCTGGGATTGGCAAGGATACTGTTGACCGTCGCTTCGCTTGCCGTTCTCGCGGTGCTGCTTCCATTCGGATGGAAAGGCCTGCAAGTGACGCGGATCCTTTGGCCAACCCACTTCTCCAAAACCCCGTTAACATCCTCCGAGACGAAGATCGACGCACTCAGCGCCGCGATCGCGATCTGGCCGCAGGCTGTCTTCTATGAGGATCGGGGCAATGTCCTCCAGGAATCCGCGGCACAACAGGACGGCAATTTGGCGAAGCGCTACACCGAGTCCGCCGTCGCCGATTATGAAATGGCGTTGAAGTTGCATCCCTATAACCCAAGTCCCGCAATCAACCTCGCCAATGTCCTCAGCCTCCTGGGCCGCGACGCGGAAGCAGAGCAGGCCTATAGCCTTGCGGTGCAACTGCAAGGCGGCATGGAACCCAGCTTCCGTGCCCATTTTTCGCTGGCCAACCATCTGCTGATGAAAGGCACCCGGCAGTTCAATGTGAATTACCCCGACGAGGCCCTTGCAACGATTGAAATCGCCGCAGCGGAAATGGAACAATCCGCGGCCCAGATGCACTGGGTTATCCGTGAGATGGAGGACAGCCGCGTGTCCGCCCAGGAAAGCCTGGGCGCGGCCCGTGAGGCCAACGGCGATTACAAGGGTGCCATGCAGGCCTACGAATTTGCAACGACGCTGCCCGGAGGACTCCGCGCGCGCTATCGCATCGGCATCCTGCAAGGGAAAATGGCGGCGGCGGCGTGGTCGGCCCGCAAGCCGGCGGAAGCGCTCTACTATTTCAAAGAAGCCAAACGCCATATCTCCGCGGCCACCGAACTGCCCGTCGGAGTGACACCCGCCCAACGCGTCGAGTACCTCAATTATCTGGAGGAAACCATCAAGTTCCTCGAGGGCGCAAAGATCGCGCCTCTGGAAAAGCCGCCCGAGTAGCCTTACGGTATGATCTGATCCCAGTTGATCTGCTTCTCCGAGAAATCCGTTAGAAAGCCGCGCAGCTTCTCGTCGGCCTCCGCCTCGGTGACCACGGCGCGGATTCCTGGAAGATTGTCTCCATACCACATCGATGCGGAGATGTATGCCCAGCGCTGGTCCATGCCATGAACGAGACGATCCTTCATATCGATCAGCGTTCGCTCCAGGTGATCGTTGCTGAGGTGATCGTGCCCCACGAAAAAGTAATAAGTCACGCAGTTGAACTTCGCATACTTGACAGCCTTCTTCGGATCCTCACCTTCCCTGAGTTTGAGCGGCACCGACTGCACGGAAATCAAGCGCTTCACCTGAAACTTGCGGCCGTTGGACAGCTCCAGAATCCGGTTGCCTGAACTGGTGATGTTATGTCCCTGCGCCGGCATGCACCGTTCCGGACGGTGGATCGAGTTGTTGATGTCTGAGCCCGATAGCACGATCGACATATCGATGCGGTCGCGCGCCAGCCCTCCCCAGTCGGTGATCTCATAGGCCCGGGGGCTGCTGCAGAGGGCTTTGGAAAAATCGGTGTCGTCCGACAGGATGGTAAGTTCGTCTTTCGAAGGCTGGATCTTCTCCAAAGACCAGATGCCCGAACGATATGGCAATTCCATGTCTATGGCCGACTGGGCGACCGCGCCGACGCGAGGCAGGAAGTAAATGGTCGCCATCGTAGCGCCCAGGAAGAGAGGCAGGAGCCAGACGGGTTTTTTCATGATTCGATCGCGAAGGCCTTGGGGTCATCAGGCGGATCTTCCCGGCTTTGGCGGGTGACCACCACACGCCGGACTTGTTTGCGGTTGCCCTTTTTCCACGGCAAGCCGCCTTCCAACAGCGAGTGGATTGCAAGCAACAACATCAACGAAAACGGATAGAACAACAGCAGGCCCGACCAATCATGCCATGTCGTCCTGGCCCAGTCCGCGTTGCCATATTCAGCGATCACGAAAATCGAAATGACGCGCAACGCATTGCCAAGGATCGCAAGCGGAAATGCCGACATGAACAGCACCGCCTTTTTCCATAGCGCCATCTTCGCCACGTAGGCCCAGGCCGAGGAAATCATCAGCAGCGCCATCAATGAACGGATGCCGCTGCAGCCTTTGGCAATGTCCAGGGGTTCCCAATCGCCATGCACCGGAAGCACCTTGGTCCCTTCCACGTAGGTCTGCACACCGCATAATCCGGAGCCGTGATGGGCCAGTGACGTGGCTAACAATTGGAGATGCGTGGTCGCTTGCTGGAAGCTCGGCAAGGGGATGGCCAGCCAGAAAAAGAACAAGGGAAAGCTCAGCATTTTGGCAACGCGCCAACCCCATAAATATAGCGTAGCCCCCCAGGCGATGAAGGGCAGCGCTCCCATCGCAATCCGTGGCTGCAAGGTGCGGAACGCCGCCGCATATAAGAGGACACCGAAGAACACGACCGCCAGTCCCCACCAACTCCCTTCGCCGACCGCGGCGCGCAGGGCCTTGAACTGATAGATGATGAGTCCGGCGATGACGAAGGGGAAAAGAACACCATGCTGGTAGTCGGATTCCTTGTTCCATGCACTAAGTAACCAGCCCGCCGCTGACATATCCCGAACCGCGCCATAACGCTGTTGCCCGAAGTAAAACCATCCCAACACCGCGAGGCAGCCGACCAGTGAAAGCCATAAGAGCG
This sequence comes from Akkermansiaceae bacterium, assembly GCA_031371445.1. Classification (GTDB taxonomy): domain Bacteria; phylum Verrucomicrobiota; class Verrucomicrobiia; order Verrucomicrobiales; family Akkermansiaceae; genus Luteolibacter. The sequence continues at coordinate 1,275 of JANMJQ010000271.1, read as the reverse complement.
GCGAGCCCGGCACGCGGCTTCGGTCTGGATGCTTTTCGGGAGTAGTCGGGGAAGGGTTTTGCGGCATCGGCAAATGCGGGACGGATTTCCGAGCAAAGTATTGCCGACTGTCTCCTTGCTGTCAACAATCCGCCCACCCCGCCCCGCCGCATGTCTGTGACCATGAAAATCATCAGTGGAACCGCCCACCGCGCCCTTGCCGAGCGCATCGCGGAAAATCTCGGACAACCCCTTGCCGATGTGCACGTCTCCGCCTTTCCCGATGGCGAAACGGAGGTGAAAATCAACGAAAACGTCCGCGGCGCCGATGTCTTCATCGTCCAGCCAAGCTGCCCGCCGACGAACCACAACATCATGGAACTGCTGATCATGGTGGATGCCGCCCGTCGTGCCAGCGCCGAGCGCATCACCGCGGTGATGCCGTTTTTTGGTTACGCCCGCCAGGATCGCAAGGACCAGCCGCGGGTGCCGATCACGGCCAAGCTGGTGGCCAATTTGCTCACCTCCGCCGGCGTCCACCGGGTCCTGACGATGGACCTCCACGCCCCGCAGATCCAAGGCTTTTTCGACATCCCGGTCGATCATCTCTACGCGAAATCGGTGCTGATCGGCTACCTCCGCCAGCGCCATCCCGACTGCTCGAATCTCACCGTCGTCTCACCGGACGTCGGTGGCGTGAAAATGGCGCGCGCCTACGCGGACGCGCTGGGCGCCGAACTGGCGATCGTCGCCAAACATCGGGTCAGCGCGACCCGCGTCGAGGCGATGAATGTGATCGGTGAAGTCGAAGGCCGCGATGTCCTCCTCGTCGATGACATGACCGAAACCGCCGGCACCCTGACCGCGGCCGCGGAAATATTGCACAAGCACGGCGCGAGGAAGATCTACGCCGGGGTCTCCCACGCAATCATCAGCGAACTGGCCCACCAACGGCTCGCCGATTCCAAAATCGAGGAAGTCATCACCACCGACTCCGTGCCCCAGGCCCAGGGCCCGAAAGTGCAGGCAGTCGGCATCGCCCCCCTCCTCGGCGAAGCAATCCGCCGAATCCACGGCGGCCAGTCGATCACCACCCTGTTCACAGTTTGAGACTCAAGTCAGGAATTCCCCCTGTCCCCGACCTCCGACCTCCGACCTCCGACCTCCGACCTCCGACCTCCGACTTCCGACTTCCGACTTCCGACTTCCGACTTCCGACTTCCGACTTCCGACTTCCGACTTCCGACTTCCGACTTCCGACTTCCGACTTCCGACTTCCGACTTCCGACTTCCGAC
>JANMJQ010000249.1:0-5137 GCA_031371445.1 Akkermansiaceae bacterium | reverse complement strand
CATCTGCTACAGGGAGGCACGGACATCCGGACTTTGCAGGAGCTCCTGGGCCATGCGGATGTGAAAACCACGGAAATCTACGCCCACGCAGCGGAGATCGGAAATGATCGTGGGGTGCGAAGCCCGTTGGATGCGGTGATGGGGATTGAATGACGATTGTTGAGTGATGATTTTTGATTTTTGATTTTATTTGCGATCCTTCGCGCGCTGGAATCGGCTTCTTCTGACAGAATCCTCGGGTTCGGAAGGTGGCGGCAAATCTTCGTGGACGGTGGGGGGCAGAAGCGGCTCGGTGACTTCCGCGCGCTTCGCCTTGGGCACTTTGATACGCGCGGCTTTGGGCAGCCGGTTCGGCAGGGTGAGGACGGGCAATTTCCAGCCGGTGCGCGTCATCAATGCTTCCAGGACGGTCAGCACCACGAGTGTGATTCCGATCGGCAGGCGCAACGATGTTTCCGCGACAAACGGCGGGCGCAACCAGGCCGTGGTAAGATCTAACAGCTCGCGGCCATGGGTCTGGTTGGAGACCACGCGTAGTTCAGCAATGCGTTCTGGCTCGAAGGCCCACTCCACAGATGAGCCCACGCTCAGCGGACCGAACGGCAAAGCGTTTTCACCCGCTTGCACCGCACCACGCACCACGCTGCCCTCCTCAAGATCACGGCTTAACGAAAAATGACCGGGTGCAATCCTGCGCCATGGCAAGTCATGTGCCTGCGCGCCGGTGTCGTCCTGCAAACGTACCTTCGGCGGCAGCGCGGAGAATTTTTGCGCCCACATCCCGCTGTCATAAAGCAGATCGAGTGTCAGACGGGTGCCATCGAGACGCTGCCGCAACGCGATCCCCGGCGGGGTGTCTTCGCCCATCAGGAAGCGGCCCATCGTTTGCAGGAAATCGCCATAGCCCGGCCAGTTCCGGGCGCTTTCGGAATATTCCCCGCCCAACGGAAACGAAACTGCCGCAGTGCGCCCGAGGCCGCGGCGCGCATGCACCACCAGCGGCGCGAGATATTCGTCGGTGGAAATCAGCGACACGGTCGAGCCCTCGCGCGCATAGGAAAGATTGTAGCCGTCCACCTGCGTGAGCCAGTCGATCTGCTTCGGTGAAATTTCGGACCAGCGTCCCGTCGCCTTCGCTCCCACGGGATCCTTGATGAAGGCCGAGCGCGCAATCGTCACCGTTTCCTGCGCGAAAATTTTCGGCAGATCGAGCGGCTTGTCGGAGAAGAACATCCGGCCGTTGCCCTGCTTCGCGACATCCTCTAACAGCTTCGAATCGCTGTCGGCGGCGGTGCCAAGACCAATCACCGACACGGTCGCGCCATTGTCGGTCATTTCCTTGAGCAGCTTCACATAGTCGCCCGGCTCCTCGGAATCGTTGGCATCGGAAAACAGAATCAAATGCCGCGTGCCGGCCTGCGATTTTTTCAGTTCGTCCCAACCCGCCTTGAGTCCTTCGTAAACATAGATGCCGCCGCCCGAGGACTTGATGCTGCGGGCCTTCGCACCGAGCTCGGCCTTCTTGTTGCCCACCAAGGTCAGCGGGATCGTCTTCGTCGGCTCGCTATCTACGGCAAACACCGTAATTTGATCCATGGCGCCCAACAGATCGATCGCGGCCGCGGCCCCTGAATCGGCGAGGTCCATCTTGTCCTTGCCGCCGCCGATGCCGACGCTCATCGAGCCGGAGCGGTCCATCACGATCGCCAGCGCCACCGCAAGCTTGCGATGCTCGGATTTCAGCTCCATGGATACGGGCAACAGGGCGTCGATGGGCGACTGGAAATAACCGCCCGAGCCGAAGGAATGGTCACCGCCGGCCATCAGCAGGCCGCCGCCTTGTTCGCGCACGAAGAAGTCGAGGGATTTCAGGAAATCGTCGGGCACTTCATGGGCGGGGACGTTGTTGAGGATCACCGCCCGCGCGCCGGCGAGCAGGCCGGGCTTGAGTTGCGAGGGAGTCGTGATCGTTTCAACAGTGAAATTCATGGCCGTCAGCGCTTTGGCCACCGGGTCGTCCTGATAGCGGGTTGCCAGCACGATCCGCGGACCGCCGACGATTTCGATCCATCGGTTGGCGCGGTTGTTGCCGGGATGCGCGTCATGTTCGGGACGGATTTCCGCTTCATAATTGTAGCCTCCGCCACGCGGGATGCGGTCGGTGAACTCAGCGGTCGCGACGCCTTGTTCGAGGGTCACCGATGTTTCTGTTAGAATTTGTCCATTGCGGCGGATGATGAGTGGGAAAGTCCCATCACTGGCTCCGCGCACGACGATGGAGATCAAGAATGGCTCGCCGGCTTGCACGCGTTCGGGAAATCCCATCCGTGCGATGCGGAAATCATTTTCCTTCTCCTCACGCACCAAGCGGAAGTCCAGGGGAATACCCCGTGCCTGCATTTGCGCGGCGGCTTCAGCCAAAGGTTCGGTCGAATAGCCATCGGTGAAAAGGAGCACCCGCGACGGACGTGTTTCATCGGTCTGCGCGGCGATCGATTGCAAGGCGAGGCCGGTCTTGGTCAGTCGCCTCGAACCCGTGAAAGTCGAACCATCGGATCCCGACTCAGCGACCTCGGACGCGTAGTTGATGAAACGCAGCGTGTCGTCGCGGCTGGGTTTGTGTTTTTCAAGGATGTCTTTCCACTCCGGCAGATTTTTATCGATCAGGTCTTCGGTCGAATCGGAGCGATCTAACAGAACATAGAGGTCGAGCGAATTCTTCTGGCGACGGAACACCGGATCGACCAAGGCAATGACCGCGAGGATCAACAGCACGGCCCGCAGCGGCGAATGCAGGCGCAGGCCGGGCCAGAACCAGCCCACCAGCGCGAGCGCGGGAAGCAGCAGGAAATATTCGGGCGAGGCGAAGGTCACGGGCTCAGGCGGGAAGGGGGTCGGCGATGAATTTCCACGACGCGATCAACGCGGCGAGCAGCAACAAGATCCAGATTCTCCACAAGGGATCGGGTTTGGTATGCCGTTCGATCGCGGATTTGCGATCGCCAAGGGCGGCTTCCGATGAACCGCAGGCGCTGAAGTCGGCTTCCCGCGTGTCAGCGAAGAAAACCGCCGCATCGAGCAGGGGCTTGGCATTCTGACGGGCTGTTAGAAATCCAGGGACAGGCGGTGCGTGGGTTGCGGAGGCGCTCCCTTTTGGCAGCGGTTTGCCGTTGATGTCGCGCACCGTGACCTCAAGCGGAGCATCAGGTGCGGCGGTGATTTTCAGTGGCTGGTTTGTTTCCAACATCAGCGAAGCGGGCGCAACCTTGGCGTCGCGGAGGGTTTCAGCGAAGCGATGCAGGAGCACGATGAATGAAGGCTGTTGGGCGGCGTTTGACAAGTGCAGGTCGAAGTTGAAACACAGTTGGCGGCTTGCGGGATGCTCCTTGGTGGCCGGGCTTTCACGCAGGAAAATCAAAGGCCGTTTGTCTTGCCACAACAACACCGTATCGGATGGCGAACGCTCGAGTTCGATCGTTTCACGCACCAACAGCGACTGCCAGTTGAGGTGATCCATCAGCGGATTCGCCGCGGCGACGATGCCGCCTTTCAGATAAGCGCCGGCCTTGGTGCTGTCGTTCACGGACACGATCGAATTGCCCGGCGGCAGCACCGGATCGAGCGGGTCGTATGAAATGATCGAGAGGTCGGCGGTGGCTGCGTCATTGGTGGCAATCGCCGCGTCGAGGGCGCGCAAGAGTTTCTGCGATAGGTCGGCGTTGGCCGGAGAAGTCGCGGTGAAAATGGCCAGCGTTTTGGGTTTCGGGGCGACCAGGGGCAGCGTGTCATCGAGCGTGAAGCGGTCGCCGGAAAGCACCAGGCTGACATCGCTGGCGTCCTGCGGGAAGGCCGCTTGCAGCGTGAGCAGCGCGCCCGGCTCGAGATGGATTGGCCGCGCTGCGGTGACTCCGCGCGACGACTGGAGGGTCCACGTGCGGTCGGCCGCCGATTTGCCATAATTTCTAACAAGTGCCTCCCACACCAGAGTTCCATCCGCGCTTGAAAAATTCACTCCGGTAAAGCCGACATTGGCGATCGGCGCACCCACCGCCATCAAGCGCGCGTCGAATGGCAGCGACTCCACCGGCGTGTCTGTTAGATAAATCACGGTTCCGTCGCGCGACACCAGTGAGCGGGCCAGGCGGATCGCTTGTGTCGGATCGATGATGCCTTCCAGCGGCTGCCATTTTTCAAGAACCGCCCGCAGGTCCTTCGCCGAGTCCCCCGCGTAAAGGCGAGGGCGATTTGGCGCGGATTCAAGGACGGTCAATTGCATCGTCGTCGCCGGGCCTTGGAACGACGGCAGCTCTGCCTCCAACCGGGCGAGCATTTCCTTTTTAAATACACCCATCGAAGCCGACGAATCGACCACCACCGCGATCCGCTGCACGCTGCCACTCTTGGGAAAGCGCGGCTCGGCGAGGAACCATGCGAGCAACAGAACCGCCAGCAACTGCATCCACAGCGGGATCGATGGAATCAAGCGCTCAAGCCGGCGTCCGCTGGCCGCGTCGCGCTGGGTTCTCTCTAACAGAAATAGCGCCGGCACCGGAATTTCGATCGCCTTGCGCTGCAGAAAATGAATCGCCAGCACCGCCGGAATGCCCAGCAGCGCGAGAAGGCCGTATGGATTTGCCAAGGTTAGCAAGATTCAGAGAAGATTGGTTGAACCGCAGATGGACGCAGATGGACGGGGATTGAAGAGGGGGAAAAGTTGAGGGTTGAGGGTTGAGAGTTGAGTGTGAAGAGGTGAATGCGGAGAGAGATCATTTTCCTGATCTTTCCATCAACAATCAAACATCCATCATCAACTCTCTTATCTGCGTTCATCTGCGTCCATCTGCGGTTTAAAACTTCTTGATTACTTTGAAGGTTCCAATGCTCCCGCATGAACCGCGTCACGGAACAAGGCGGTGGTCAGGTCTTCTTCGCAGGCGATGCGGGCGAAGGCGGCTTGATGGCGGCGTGCGTGTTGTTTCCACAGCGCGAAGTGATTGACGTAAGCCTCGCGGTATCGGCGCAGGGTTGCGGGTTCGATGCGGTGCGGATGACGTGAATTGCGTTCGGGATCGATGAATTCGTAGTTTCCCGACCAATCGGGACGCGCTTCGGATTCGAGATAGGGTGAAAACAAAAT
>JANMJQ010000261.1:0-2809 GCA_031371445.1 Akkermansiaceae bacterium | reverse complement strand
GCCACGACACTCTTGTCGTGGCTTCGGTTGAAGAGGTTGAGTGTTGATAGTTGAGTGTTGAGTGTCAGACCATAAGGAGCCACGACACTCTTTGCTTCCGTATGCGGTTCCGGTGATGAAGATGCGACAAGAGTGTCGCATCTCCTTAACTCAAATCCGCCGTCGTCGGCCGAGGAAGCAGGCCGCGCCCAATCCACCTAACAGAAGGCTCGTGAGTTCGGGCACGAGGGTGATCTCATAGCCGATCAAATCCAAAGCCCGCAAGTCGCTTGGGGCGACTTTGAAAAACACGCCGGTCGCAAGGGTGGGGTCCATGATTCCGATATTGGCACCGATAAGGGCGTCATCCTTCCAGTGGCTGGCTTGCCGCCCATCTCCTCCGGTGAGTCCCGTGGACATCAGGTATTCGTTCGTCAAGTCGTCGAAGATATCCGCATTTCCCGGAACAAGGTCGCGGGCGAAGCTGGTGAATTGCGCGTTGGTTGAGGGATCGGACGCGGTGTTGTTCCTGAAGCGGAACAAATCCAGCATGCTGACGTCCAGGGTGGTATCACCGGCGACCGCACTATCGACCGATGAAAAGAATCCCAAGGCATGACCCAGTTCGTGGGCGGCGACGGTTTCGAAATCAAGGAGCCCGGCGCCGACGCCATTGCTGTTGTCGAAATCGAAGGCAAAGGTGCTGCTAAAGGTGATGGTCGCATCACTAGCGCCGAAATAAAAATCCAAGTCCTCAAAGCCAGCGGCCTTCAGATTGGCTTTGGTGCCGATGACGTTCCCGGTCAGCGAAGAACCCGCCTTGAGCGTCGCTGAAAATTGAGCCGCGGTCGGCAGAAACGCAACGACCGCGTCATCGCCTTCGTTGGAAGCATCCGCCACCATTTGATCGCGGATCGTATTATAATCCGCCTGCAGAATGAGCGAACTCGTGGAGCCGATGATTCCAGGTCCCAGGGCGCTGAAGTGGGCGTCGATCGTGATGGTGATCGGATCCGAAATGTAGGCCTCCCACTGCGCGGCCGCGCGATTGAACGCAGCGAGCGCCGGGAGGTTCGCGGCAAGACCGGCATCGGGATTGATGACGATATTGAACAAGCCGAGATTGAGCGTAATAGGATCGGGCGATGCGGTCAGGCCGCTTGGGGGGGAACCATCGTCAACCCGCAGAAAATCCTCAGCCATTGCGAGCGGCGCGAGCGATCCACCGACCAACAAAACCGCCGGGATGGCTCGGACTAACGATGGGATTTTCATGAACGCTGGAAGGGAATCGAAATGCGGTTGGCATGGGAATGAGAAAAAGCGCCGAACCCGGATTTCTCTCACCGGCTCCATCGGGTCGCCACCATGCGATCAATCACTGGCACAAGCCCTTTTCCGGCAGGGGAGGGTTTCCATGACATTTCAAGGGTCATGGGGGCCTTTCGATTTTCCACGAGTGGCTGAAGAAGGGCAGCCACATCCGGGTTGGCAAATGCGATGAGGAACTCCGGATCGTCGCGGTGGGAAACGCGGAAGGCCGCCGCCCCGGCGGGCATGTTCGGAGGAGCATCGGATTCAACGGCCGCTTGCAAAAATACGCGCAGGGTCTGCACGGCGGAGGGTCGGGATTCGAGAAATTCACTCCATTTCATCGTCCCATAGACCGACATGCTTTCCCAATCGACCACGAAGCGCCGGCCATCCCAAATCACGGCGACCGGGTAGCGGACGCCACCGAAGGACTCGACTTCAAAGAGGACCAACGGGTTCGCTTCGGAACGCGCGGGATGCCCTTTGGAAACCCGGCTCATCGTCGGCAGCGGATGTTGCTGGCGATTGTAGTAATCTTCCATGAGCGGCCGGACCCTCGCTCCGTCGCGAACCAACTTCGCTTTGGCCGTGAGGTCGGGGGCTTCGAAGAACGCTTCCAAAACCGCTCGCGCCGGCGGCTCCATCGGTTCTGGAACCAGCAAGGGAGTTGGGGCCGTCACAGGCGCGGCAGGCCCAGCGGATGGACGCGAACGGATCAGCCCTTCCCCAAGCGCAAAAATCAGGCCGATCGCGACCAGCATGCCGCCGAGCAGGATGGCCAGCGGCTTCTCGATCGATCTCCCCGCTCTTTGTTTATTACGACGAACCCTTGCCACTTCGGGAGATCAGAATGGCTGCGACGCCAGTGATCAAGGGCCATCCACACGCAAATGAATGAAGCGGTGCGCGCCTGGCGCCTGGGCGCTGTTGTCGCGGACCACGGTGAAGCCGGGCGGACTGCCCGGAGGAGTGATGTCGGAGGTTGCCGGAGTGGCCGGGACATTTCCCGCGGGCCCGTAGGAGGAACCGGCGGTCCATGTTTGCAAATCGTCCGACACTTCAACTACTACGTTTGTCGTAGCTGTTAGATCCCGGGTGAAACTGATGGTCAAATGCTGGTTCTGCATCGCACCCGCCGGCTGTTGCGCGGCCGAGTTTACGGTGGGATCGCCGCCTAGCGACCACTCGACAAGGTTTGGCATTCCATCGTGATCGGGATCCGCCAAGGCAAGGCCGGCAGCCGTGTTGGCGGCGGCGCCCATCTTGCCAAAGACCCATTCCTGGAATGGCGGCTCTTTCAAGGTGACGCTGGCGACCGCGGGATTGCCAAGCGTGCCATATTGCGGACCTGTTAGAGAGACGCTGAGTTGCTTGCTGGGGCCGATGGCAGCGGTGTTGGCGACAAGAATCGTGATGGGTTTGGAAGCTGTATCGCCATCGAGCCAATTCAAAACACCGGTGACGCCGGTATAATCGCTGCCCGCGACGGCAGTGCCATCGGCGCTCGCATAGTGCA
>JANMJQ010000260.1:0-2760 GCA_031371445.1 Akkermansiaceae bacterium | reverse complement strand
GCCACGACACTCTTGTCGTGGCTTCGGTTGAAGAGGTTGAGTGTTGATAGTTGAGTGTTGAGTGTCAGACCATAAGGAGCCACGACACTCTTTGCTTCCGTATGCGGTTCCGGTGATGAAGATGCGACAAGAGTGTCGCATTTTCTTACGACTTTCAGCGTAATTCACGGACTCCACGTCAGGGAAACCAGCCTTACAATCTCAGGAGCCATCCGCCCTCCTTGGGAGCGCCATGCGATTTCCAAGGTGACGGGCACTTCCTTTCTGCCAGCTATCGGCGGAAAGGCCGCCGCCACCTCCGGGCTGGCGATGGCGACGATTGCCTCGCCATCGTCGCGATGACTGATACGGAAACAGCCTGACCCTTGCGTCAGTCCCGGCGGTTTTTCCGAATCCGGCGCCTCCTCCGCGAAAACCCGCATCGTCTGCACGGACGTCGGTTTTTTCTCGATGAATTCATTCCAATCCATCGTTCCGTATGCTGTTAGACTTTCCCAATCCACCGCGAACCGCTGTCCATCCCAAATGACCGCCACCGGGTAGCGTGGACCGGAGAACGGCTCGACTTCGAAAACAACCATGGGCATTTCCCCAGAGCTGGTTTCACGTCCCGGTGAAACCCGGCTCAATGTTGGAAACGCTTTGCCCCTTGTCCGGTGGTAATCCACGAACATCGGACGGACGCGAGGTGCATCTCTCACAAGAGAAGCTTTCGCTTCAAGATCGGGGGCCTCGAAGTATGCCTCCAACGCCTTCAAGGCAGCGGGTGCCATGGGCGAGGGTGGCAGGATGGGAGGAGCGATGGTTTCCGATTTCGGCTTAGCCACCTTATCCCGATGGATCGACGTTTCCCCCGCGAAGAAAAAAATCGTGATCCCCACAGTGGCCACCAGCAACAACGCGATGACGAATTTCTCCATCGATCCCATGCCGCCGGCTTGGGGAAGCTCGGGATCTCCGCCGTCGCTGGGCATGATCTAACGACGCCGGCGGGTCAAGGCGGCGAGCAAGCCCGCGCAACCCATCATCACCGCCGATGGTTCGGGGACCAAGTCCCAGCCGATCACATCGAAAGCTGTTAGATCCAGCGCTGTGACCGTGTTGATTTGTCCAGCGGGATTCGCCGTTGGATCCATGATGCCAAGTCCAAGATTGTCTTTCCAGTGGCTTGCCTGCCGGCCGTCGCCATGGAGCGAACCCGTTGAGAACAAGCCCAGATTGGTGGTTCCACCGTCGAGGGAGAAATAAGCTGTGGCGCCCGCTCCCAGGTTCAAGGTGTTGGCCGCGCTGTAACGGTAAAGATCAAGCGTGTTGAAAACCGCAAACTGATCCAAATCAAGCGGATTACTGATGTAAAAATCCACGTCATCAACTCCGCTGATGAACCCCAGTGCGTGACCCATTTCGTGAATCGCCACGCCTACGAAATCCTGCAAGCCCGCACCGACGCCGTTTGAGTTGTCGAAGTCCCAGGCAAACGACGAACTGAATTCGATCGAAGCATCCACATCGGTCGGCGCGTAGACAGCACCCAAGGCTTTGGCATTCGCAGTAGTGAGCGCGAAATAACGGTTGTTGTTCGCCGCTGTCCCAACGAGATCATTGTCCAAAGTGATTGTGGTGCTGCCGCCTTCCGTGTTTTTCTGAGTCCGGAAACTGATAGCTCCAAGGGCGGAAAGAGCGGGGAGATGACCAACCGCCAATGCGTCATTGGCGCTCGTGATATCGCCCGCCAGTGCGCCCATCACGTCGGCCACTGCGAATACGTCCTGGGAAGAACCCGTGCTCCCCAGCACACCCGGAGCAAGCGCCGAGAAATTGATATCGATATTCACCGTCACGTTGTCGAACAGCTTGGACTGCCAATAGTCCGCCGCCATTTGGAAACCGGAAAGCGCGTTCGGATCCATTCCGACAGGCGCGTTCAACGTGATGTTCAACGCGTGCGAAGGGACGAGGCCCGCAAGGAAAAGGCCCGTGGCGAAAACGGTTTTTTTCATGACCAAATGGCGCAAGCGAAGCGCCGCCAAGGGACATACCGCAGGTCCGGGGCATGCAACCAGCAAATAATTGGCTTCCCCCCGTTGGTTTTTCCAAGGGCCGGTGCCGGCGATCAAGGACCATCCACACGCAAATGAATGAAGCGGTGCGCGCCTGGCGCCTGGGCGCTGTTGTCGCGGACCACGGTGAAGCCGGGCGGACTACCCGGAGGAGTGATGTCGGTGGTTGCTGGAGTGGCCGGGACATTTCCCGCAGGCCCGTAGGAGGAACCGGCGGTCCACGTTTGCAAATCGCCGGAAACTTCAACTACTATATTTGCCGTAGCTGTTAGATCACGGGTGAAACTGATGGTCAGATGCTGGTTCTGCATCGCGCCCGCGGGCTTTTGGGCTGCGGAGTTCACGGTCGGATCGCCGCCGAGCACCCACTCGACAAGGTTGGGCATGCCATCGTGATCGGGATCCGCCAAGACAAGCCCGGCGGCGGTGTTGGCGGCGGTGCCCATTTTGCCAAAGATCCATTCCTGGAATGGCGGCTCTTTCAAGGTGACGCTGGCGACCGAGGGATTGCCAAGGGTTCCATATTGCGGTCCTGTTAGAGAAACGCCCAATTGCTTGTTGGGGCCGATGGCAGCGGTGTTGGCGACAAGAATCGTGATGGGTTTGGAAGCTGTATCGCCATCGAGCCAATTCAAAACACCGGTGACGCCGGTATAATCGCTGCCCGCGACGGCAGTGCCATCGGCGCTCGCATAGTGCA
>JANMJQ010000230.1:0-11820 GCA_031371445.1 Akkermansiaceae bacterium | reverse complement strand
CGTGGCGGCGGTTTTCAACCGCCCCGCCTCTCTTCTCTCTGAAACGAACTGGCCCAGCTACGATCCCGAGGCCCTCGTCCGCAATGAAATCGAACTCGTCGTCCAGGTGAACGGCAAGCTGCGCGACCGCCTGATGATCGCCAAAGACGCCGATGAAGAAATGGCCAAAGACGCCGCTTTCGCGAGCTCGAAAGTCATGGAGCACCTTGAGGGCAAGACCATCCGCAAGATCGTGTTCATCCCGGGAAAGATTTTCAACATCGTCGCCAACTGAATGGCATGACCGATTTCATCGCCGCGATCCACGCGGCAATCACTCGTCCGGGCTGAACATCCCGCCGTAGCCCGCGCGGTAGAGGCGAAGGCCTAGCACGGGAGCCATGGCGTCGAAATGTTTGTCCACCGCGTAAACCCGGCAGTCGTGTTCGAGGGCGATGGTGGCGATGAGGACATCGTTCCATGGTGCGGTGAGACCTTCGGCCCGGAGGCGCGCAAAGTTGGCGCCGGCCAGCCGCCATAGCTTTTGGTCGTTTCGCAGATAAGGGAGGATGTTGCACCATGCCTTCAGGCGCTCGCGGTCGGCGGGACGGGCTCCTCCGAGGTATTCCATCTCCACGGGCCCGCAGAGCGCGGCCTCGTATTCGTCGAGCAATCCACGGACGGCGAGTTTCACCGCGGCGTTCCCGTCCCGCCGGTGCATTTCGATCCAAGCGCTGGTGTCCACTAAAACCATCGAATTCAGCGGTCGAAATCCTCGATTTGGTCGTTGGTCATTGGATAGTCGCCCAATTCGCCCTCCATCAACTTGCGGCCGAATTCGCGGGCCATCTGGCGGCGGACGTATTCGCGGGCGGCCTTCACCACGGCTGGGCCCTTTTTGGTTTCTCCGGTAACGCGCATGGTGTCCGCCAAAATTTCCTCATCAATGTCGATGGTGATTCTCACGAGTGAATTCTGCCTCTAAAAGATGATTTTTCAATCTAAAATCTCATCTTTTATCCCCGCGTTCGGCTGGTAAATTTTCCAATCTTCCCGGATCTTTGCCGGGGTGAAACCCTCCATCGTCATTCTAACAGGTGCGGGCATTTCGGCGGAGTCGGGCTTGCCGACTTTCCGGGACGCCGATGGATTGTGGGAAGGACATGCGGTTGAGGACGTTGCCACGCCGGAGGCTTTCGAGCGCGACCCAAAGCTGGTGCAGCAATTTTACAACATGCGCCGCGCGGCCTTGGATACGGTTGAGCCGAATGTTGCCACCATCGGCAGCTCGGGCCAGGTCTATCCGGCGGCTGGCTTCGTGATGACGGCACGCTTTGTCGGAGCGAAGACGGTGGAGATCAACACCGTCGCCACGACGATTTCCACCCACTTCGACGAACAGCGTGTGGGCCTGGCAAGTGTTGAAGTGCCACGCTGGGTGGACGAGTTGCTTTGTATGTAGTCCCGCGTAGAGCGTGTCTGAAAAACCCGCACAAGGCAGGGACCGATCCTCCGGGCGGTCCGCGAGTATGAGTGGCAAGTGGACGATCATGCATCGATTTCCAAGCGTATCATGCGCCCGTTCATCCACCGCGCATTCGCCGGACCGTTGCGGAGAACGGTCCCTGCCATTTTTCTGACAGGCTCTTAGGCGGAATCTGAAGGAGGAACTAGATGCGGGGAATTACTAGAAATATAGTAACTCAATCACACCTTAGCCTCGCGCTCCAATTTTTCCAGCCAGACGACCAGCAACGCGACATCGGCCGGAGTGATGCCGGGGATGCGGCCGGCTTGGCCGAGGGTGGCGGGGCGGATTTCGGTGAAACGGACTTGGGCTTCCTTCTTGAGGCCGCGGATGGTGCTGTAGTCGAGATCGTCGGGCAGCCGGCGGTTTTCCTGGCGCGACATGCGGGTGATCTGGGTCTGTTGGCGGCCGAGGTGGCCCTCGTATTTAAAATTCGTTTCGATGAGGGGCCAGATCTCCGGGCTGAAGGTGGATTGTAGTGATTCGGGCAGGGATTCCCAGGAGCTTTCCGTGCGGCGGAACCATTGGTCGAGTTTCACGCCCTCATGCACCGCCTGCCGGACGAAGCTTTCCGCTTTTTCCAAGGCCGCGAGCTTTTCCTCGACCCGGCGGACGCGTTCGCCGCTGGCGAGGCCGATTTCGGCGGCTTTGGGAGTGAGGCGGGTGTCGGCATTGTCCTGGCGGAGCAGCAGGCGGTATTCGGCCCGGCTGGTGAACATGCGGTAGGGCTCGGTGCAGCCGCGGGTGACGAGGTCGTCCACCATCACGCCGAGATAGGCTTCGTCGCGACCGAGGACAAATTCCGGTTTTCCCAGAACTTTGAGGGCGGCGTTGGCACCGGCGATGAGCCCCTGCCCCGCCGCTTCCTCGTAGCCTGAGGTGCCGTTGATCTGCCCGGCGAAATACAGGCCTTCGATCGCACGGGTTTCCAAGGTGGGGCGTAGCTGAGTCGGCGGGCAGTAATCGTATTCCACCGCGTAGCCGGGGCGGAGGATTTCGCAATTTTCAAGCCCTGGTATGGTCCGCAGAAATTCATACTGCACCTCGTAGGGAAGCGAGGTGGACACGCCATTGATGTAATACTCCAGAGTGTCGCGGCCCTCGGGTTCGAGGAAAATTTGGTGACGTTCCTTTTCGGCGAAGCGCACCACCTTGTCCTCGATGGAGGGGCAGTAGCGGGGGCCAACGCCCTCGATCACCCCGCAATACATCGGCGATTGATGGAGGTTGGCGGCGATGATCGCGTGCGTCGCCGGGTTCGTGTAGGTGATCCAGCAGGGCAATTGTTCCACGTGGAACGTCGGGTCGCCCCAAGGATTCAGCGTAAAAATGTCGTCCGGACCGCGCTGAATCGTGTCCGCCAGGAAACTGAATTTCGGCACCGGTCTGTCCCCTTCCTGCCGCTCGCATTTCGAGAAATCGATGGATTTCGCGTTCAGACGGCAGGGGGTCCCGGTCTTGAAACGCTCAACCTGGAAGCCGAGGCGTTTCAGGGATTCGGAGACATCCGAGGTCGCATCCCCCATTCGCCCGCCCTTTTCGTTGCGGAGGCCGACGTGCATCAGCCCCCCCATGAAAGTCCCGGCGCTCAGGATCACGGATTTCCCGGCGATTTCCATTCCCAGCGAAGTGGTGACCCCGGTGATGCGGTCTCCTTCGACCAGCAGATTCGAGACATTTCCCTGGTGAAGCTCGATGCCGGGAGTTCCCTCTAGTAGGCGCTTCATCCGGAATTGATAGGCCTTCTTGTCGCACTGGGCGCGCGGGGCGCGGACGGCGGGGCCTTTGGAGGCGTTCAGCATCCGCCACTGGATGGCTGTCGCATCGGTGTTGAGGGCCATCGCGCCGCCGAGGGCATCGATTTCGCGGACCATGTGTCCCTTGGCCAAGCCGCCGATGGCAGGGTTGCAGGACATTTGGCCGATGGTGTCCAGGTTCTGCGTAAGGACCGCGACCTCGCAGCCGAGGCGCGAAGCAGCCAGCGCGGCCTCGATACCGGCATGTCCGGCACCGATCACGATCACGTCATAGACTTTGGGAAAATGGAACATGGTGATTGGACATGAGGGATTTGATAATTGGGATAATTGAGGAGGAAGGACAAATTATCCAATCTCTAATCTCTAATGTCCCTTCCCTTGTTCCACGTGGAACATTTTCACTCCGGCCGATCCAAAATTCCGGACGAGGCCCGCGGCAGCAGCTCATCGAGGGTGAACTCCAAGCTTTCCTGCCGGTTCGCGAGAATCACCACCGGCACTCCGAACTCCGCGAGAACCTGTCGGCAGGCCCCACAGGGAGAGATCGGCACACCGGTATCCGCCACCACGGCAACGGCTGCAAATTTCGTCACCCCCGCAGCCACGGCGGCGCCGATGGCCACCCGCTCGGCGCAGTTGGTCAAACCGTAGGAAATGTTTTCGACGTTGCAGCCGGGAAACACCCTGCCGTCCGCCGCGAGCAGGGCGGCGCCGACAGAGAAATTCGAGTAGGGGGCGTAAGCCATTTCACGTGCCTCCCATGCCGCCTTGATCAATGCATCCCGGTCCATTGCGGGACTGTGACTGGCATCGATTTCCCGATAAACAAAAAACCTCTCCCACCAGCCGATTTTGATCTAGCCGCGCCTCGGAAAATCGACAACGCTAACCGCGTCATGCACCGCCATTTGCCTGCTATCCTGATCGTCGCTCTGTTGCTGGCTTTCAGGGTGGCCGGAATCCTGTTTCCCGAAGCGCTGCCGAACTTCCAGCCGCTGGCTGCTGTCTTCTTTTGCGGTGCCCTCCTGGCCCCCGGATGGCGCGGATTTGCCCTGCCAATGGGCATCTGGGCGGTGACCTATCCCTTCGGCGTCGGCCCCGTTTACAGCCCTTCCATTTTCGCGACCACCCTGTTGGCATTCGTCGCCATCTTCTTCTTGGGTAAAGCGCTCGTCCCCAAAGGAAAGGGCGCCCTCCTGTTGGGTTCGATCGCCGCGGCCGCCGTTTTCCATTTGATCACCTGCACCGCTTCCTGGCTGGGAGATCCGATGCTGTATCAGAAAACCCTCAGCGGCTTCTGGCAATCGGTCTGGACCGGACCGATCGGCTCCAAGCAGCCCTCCTGGGTTTTCCTTCGGAACCTTGCCGCCGCGAACCTGATTTTTACGGCGATCTTCGTCGTTTCCCAAGTCCGCGCGCCAAAGCCCGAAACCGCCGGTCTTCCCGTCGGTGCCGAGTGAGCCCGCGCCTTCCGCTATTTTCCATTTCCCGACCATGAGCATTGCCACCTCTCCGAGCCTCGATTTCGCCCAGTCGGCGATCAACCAATCCCTGACCCCCGAGCGAAAAATAGAGCTGTTTACCCAGATGGTCCGCATCCGCCGTTTCGAGCAGACCGCGCTGAAATATTACAACGCCGGCGTGATGGGGGGATTCCTTCACCTTTACATCGGCCAGGAGTCGGTGGCGGTCGGGACGATTTCGCTCGGCGGACCGAACGACCATTTCATCACCGCCTACCGCGACCACGGCCACGCGCTGGCAGTCGGCATGGGCATGAACGAGTGCATGGCGGAAATGTACGGAAAGCAGACCGGTTGTTCCAAGGGCAAGGGCGGTTCGATGCACTTCTTCGCTCCTGACAAAAATTACTGGGGCGGCCACGGCATCGTCGGCGGCCAAACCCCGCTCGGACTCGGCCTGGCATACGGCCTGAAATATTTGGGCAAGGAGGGTTGCTGCCTCTGCTACCTCGGCGACGGTGCGGTCAACCAAGGTGCCTTCCACGAATCGCTGAACATCGCCGCGCTCTTCGAAGTGCCGGTCGTGTATGTCATTGAAAATAACGGCTACTCGATGGGCACCTCGCAAAAACGCTCCTCGGCCTACCGCGGCTGCCTGGCCCAGCGCGCCGAGGCCTACGACATGGAATGGGACGTCATCGACGGCTCCGACATCTACGAGGTCCGGGCGAAAACCCACATCGCGATGGAGCGGGCCCGCAAGGATCACCAGCCGTCCATCCTGGAAGTCGACACCTACCGCTACTACGGACACAGCGTCGCCGACGCGAACGCCAAGAAATACCGCACGCCGGAGGAAATCGAAAACTACAAGCAGAACCACGACCCGATCATCAAGTTCCGCAACCGCTTGATCGGCGAAAAGGTCCTCACCGAGGAATCCGCGGACGCCATCAACAAGGCCGCAGCTGCCGAAGCTTTGGCCGCCGCGAAGTTTGCCGATGAGTCTCCTGCCCCCACCATCGCCGACATCGGCACGGACATTTACTGGGAGTGCGATAACAACACCCCTGCCTCCAAAATCGGCCGCCACTTCTTCAACGACTGAGGCCGTTTATTATCCATTTTCCCTTTCCGAAATTACCTCCATGTCCCGCACGCTCACTTACCGCGAAGCCATCCGCGAAGGCCTCGATGAAGAACTTGCCCGCGATCCGAACGTCGTTCTAATGGGCGAGGAAGTTGCGCAATACAATGGCGCTTATAAAGTTACGTTGGGCCTCTGGGAAAAATGGGGCGACAAACGCGTCGTCGATACCCCGATTTCCGAAGCCGGCTTCATCGGCATGGGAATCGGCGCATCGATGCTCGGTGTCCGTCCGGTGATGGAGCTGATGTTCTGGTCCTTCCACTCGGTGGCCTTCGACCAATTGGTCAACAATGCCGCCTGCGTCCGCTACATGTCCGGCGGTTTGTGCCATTGCCCGATCGTCGTCCGCGGCCCTGCCAATGGTGGGACCGGGGTCGGTGCCACGCATTCGCACATCCCCGAAGGACTGTTCGCTGCATTTCCCGGCCTCAAAGTTTGCGCGCCAGCGACTCCATCCGATGCCAAGGGCCTCATCAAAGCCGCGATCCGAGACAATGACCCGGTCTACGTCATGGAAAATACCCTGCTCTACGGCAACGTCGGCGAGGTTCCCGATCCCGCGGACGGTGACCATGTGGTCCCGCTCGGCTTGGCGGACATCAAGCGCGAAGGCCGCGATGTTTCCCTCATCGCCCACGGCCGCTCCGTCATCCATTGCCTCGCTGCGGCGGAGACCCTGCAAAACGAACACGGCATCAGCGCCGAGGTGCTCGACCTGCGCTCGATCCGCCCGCTCGACCAGGAGGCTATTTTGAAAACCGTGATGAAAACCAACCGCGTGGTGCTCGTCGATGAGTCGAAGCCCTTCGGCGGTGTCTCGGCGATGGTTGCGATGCTGATCCAGGATCACGCTTTCGATTCCCTCGACGCGCCGATCAAACGCGTCTGCTCGCTGGACGCGCCGGCGATCTACTCGCCTCACATCGAGAACGAACAACTCCCCAACCCGCGCCGGATCGTCGAGAAAGTTCTAACCATCTGCTGAGCCTCCGCCGGCCACTTTGAGGGCCCTGAATCTCCCGGAATCGGCCGTCCTTTTTTATTGCCAAGCCCCATCCCGCTCTTAGCATCAGTGATATGTTCACGCGTCTAACAATCATCCTCGCCGCCGCTACCGTCGCCCTCAGTCTGAGCTCGTGCTGCTGCATGTGATTTCCCCGATTTTCCCTTCTCCAATCATCTAACAAGCCATGAAAAACCTGTTCTACCTCGCCACTCTCATCGCCGTTTCCATGGGGTTGAGCTCCTGCTGCAAAATGTTCGGCACCACCCGCCAGAACTACCGGACCGAAACCCGCCAGGTGAAAACCTGCGGCTACGACACGACTTACGAAACGGTTTCAACAGGTTCCAAGGATGGCATGACCCAAACGGTCGAGAAGCGCGTCCAACGCTACAAAACCATCACCAAGAAATACAAGGTTCCCTGCACCGGCTGCGTGCGCCGCTATTGCCCTGAAAAGGATTGCTGCGGCACCACCGCCCAGTCGACTCTCGTGATGGCAAGTGCCCAAGGTTCATCCGGCAGCCCGAACATCGGACTGATTCCGACGATGAAACAGATCGCCCCCTAAGCTCCTTGAGCCAACGATTTCCAAGCGCGGCGGAGTTTCCTGCTCCCCGCGCTTTTTCGTTTCCATTACCCGAGTGAAAAGGCTGGAAATACACGGTCGTTTTCCCAATCTTAACCCGATCCTTTCCCTAACAAGACCATGTCCGTGAACATCGAAATGCCCAAACTCTCCGATACCATGACGGAGGGAACCCTCATCAAGTGGCACAAAAAAGTCGGCGATACCGTTGAAATCGGCGACATCCTCGCTGAGGTCGAAACCGACAAAGCGACCATGGAGATGGAAGCCTTCGATGATGGGGTGATTACCGAAATCCGGGTCCAGGAAGGCGCCAAGGCACCCATCGGCGGCATTCTCGCAATCCTTGACGGAGACAACGGCGCGGCACCCGCAGCAGCAGCGCCTGCCGCCAAACCCCAGGCAGCTCCTGTGGAAACAGCAGCACCCGTATCAAGCAGCACAGCCGCAACACCGGCGGCAGCAAGCGGCGATCGGATCAAGGCCTCGCCACTGGCACGCAAGGTCGCGGCCGAAGCGGGTGTCGACCTCAGCGGCATCACAGGCACGGGTCCCGCGGGACGGATCGTCAAAAGCGATGTCGAAGCAGCCGGCACCGCCGCTCCCGCCGCAAAGCCCCAGGCATCCCCTGATGCATCAGCAGCCGCGCGCTTGGCAGAGTCGGTGAAAGCAAAGGCAAGCACTCCAGCCGCAGCACCGGCCGCCGCTCCCCAAGCGTTGATGCCCGTTGCGAAGGAAGGCGACGAATTGATCCCGCTCACTTCGATGCGGAAAATCATCGCCTCGCGCCTGCTGACTTCAAAGCAAACCATCCCGCACTTCTACCTGCATCTGGAAGTCGATGCGGAACCCTTGATGGAAATCCGCAAGCAAGCCAACGCCCAAGCGGAGAAGACTCACGGCAACAAATTTTCGCTCAACGATTTCATCCTCAAAGCCGTGGTCAACGCCGCGGTGTCCGTCCCTGCGGTGAACGCTTCGTTTGCAGGTGAGAACATCGTGAAATTCAAAAGCGTTGGACTCGCTGTCGCCATCGCCGTTGAAGATGGACTCGTCACTCCCGTGATCAAGCAAGCCGAAAGCAAGTCGCTGCTGGCCATCTCGCGAGCCGTGAAAGACTTCGCGGTCAGGGCCAAGGATAAGAAACTCAAGCCCGACGAATTCGACGGTGGCACCATCACGGTGTCCAACCTCGGTGCATGGGGCATTGAATCTTTCGATGCCATCGTCAATCCACCACAGGCCGCGATTCTATCCGTTGGTGCAGCCATCGAGAAACCGGTCGTGCGCGACGGCAAGATCGTCCCAGGCCTGCGCATGAACCTCGGACTGTCCTGTGACCACCGCGTCGTGGACGGAGCCGTTGGCGCGGCCTTCCTGGCGGAAATCAAGAGCCTGCTCGAGCAACCCGCGTTGATGCTGTTCTGAGATTGAAGAAGCATGGTGGAATATCATCCGAGGCTGGATCCTCTTCTAACAGATTCCCCTCCTCTTATGATTTCTATATTTTTTGACCTCATAAGATCATCTCCTTCATAGTGTGAACAACCCGCGAAAATGGCTGTTCCTCACGATTTCCAAGCGGGTTCCACGGGAAGGATAACTTCCGAATCAACGCGCATTTCATCCCAATGACTCCGCGTTTTGAAACTTGCCCGGAACTTTGGCCAATCCGCTCCGAGGTTATTCGCAGGCTTTTCGGAACTTGTCGTGAAAACATCGCCAGCCCGTGAATCACCTCGTCATCACTGGCGGTGAAGGTGGCTTGGGGAAGGCGATCGTGTCCGTATTTTCGGGTGCCGGCTGGGTGATCGACGCTCCCGGACGCTTGCAGCTCGACGTGACCGATGCGGCATCCGTCGACCGTTATTTTGCCACACGCCAAGTGGATCTGCTGGTCTGTGCGGCGGGGATGATCCGTGACAAAAGCTTGGCCCGTACCAGCGCGAAAGATTGGGACGACGTGTTCGCGGTCAACTACGGTGGCGCCGCAAACTGTGCGGCCGCGGTGTTGCCCGGAATGATCCGGCGCAATGAGGGACATATCATTTTCATTTCCAGCCACTCTGCCTTGCATCCACCGCTGGGTCAGATCGCCTACGCGGCCGCAAAAGCCGCGTTGTTGGGATTGACCACCGCGCTGGCGAAGGAAAATGGCCGACACAACATCCGCGTGAACGCCATCTTGCCGGGCTTCCTCGATACTCCGATGACCGCAGCGGTTTCTGAAGCGCGGAGCTCCGAGATCTTGTCGGACCACGCGCTGGGCCGCTTTAACACTGCTACAGCCGTCGCGAAATTCACCCGCCACCTGCACGAACATTTGCCGCAGACTTCAGCCCAGATCTTCCAGCTCGATAGCAGGGACCGGTAAAATCATCAGTTGCATTGGGCTCGGTTAGACACTTATCCTGCCGTTCCACACGAAAACCCAAATTACGATATGAAGATTTCAAAAGCCAGTTTCAGCCAGGAAGAAGTAGTTCTCGATTTCCACGAATACGATGGCTGCCAGTTCACCAACTGCCGCTTCGTCGTACTCGGCTACGGCCCCTTCGCGTTGAACAACTGCGAAGTCACCGCTTGCGAATTCTCCTTCGCCGGTCCTGCCGCCAGCACGATCCAGACGATGCACATGATCTACAACAACCTCGGTGAGCAAGGCAAAGCGCTCATCGAAGGAACGTTCAGCAGCATCCGCGGCGCTGGAAATCCGCAGGGATAAGGGCCACTAAAAATCGGCGTCTCTTGTAAGGACGTCGGCTTTGAAGATGACTTTGGCGACCGTTCACTTTTCAGCGGTAGTCAGCGACGCCTCGAACTCGCGAACCCGGTCCATCACAGCCGAGAGATCCCAAAACCAGATCTTGCCGCTTTGATCGCCGGCGACCAATTCACCCGATTTGGCAAGTAGGCTCATGCCATTGATCCGGCTTGGTCCGGTCAACTCGCCGCGACGTTTGCCAGTGGCCGCATTGAACACGGAGACTGTAGATGTTCCGCTGGCCGATTCGCCGGCAGCAAGGAGGTAAGCGCCGTCAGGTGTCCATAACAACGCTCGGGTGCTCTCATGCGAAAGAGCCAGTCCCCACACATTCGCACCGGTATCAGAGTTATAGATCACAACCGCAGTGGCGTCGTCGCCATAGGGGATCCATGGACGCGCGCAGACGGCCACCATGGATTCATCAGGGGAAAAAGCCGCAAACATTGTTACATCAGATTTCGAACTCAATGATTTGACGGGTCGATGTCCGGCGGTGTCCCACAAAGAAATGCTACCATCGCTTGCACGCACGAGCGCACGATGAATCGATGGTGCTGAAATGAAGCTGGTGCAATCGGCCGGTATGTCGTCGGCATGATCGACCGGTTGCCATGATTGGGTATCCAGAATCTGCACTGGGCCATTTTGCGCATAAAGCAGCGCATGCTTGCCGTCTTGGGTGAATTGTGCTCTGAAACGATCTTTGAATATGCGAACGGGTTTCCGTTCGACAAGATCGACGAGCACAATGTCGCTGGAGGTTTGGACTAGTGCATGAACCTTGTCCGGCGCTAAGACTATATCTTTCACAGCGGTTATGTCCGCCTCGGCCATGAATTCGTGAGTTGCAGGATCCCACCACTGCAACCGACTCTCGCGACCCATATATAAAATTTCGTTTTGTGGCGTGACGGCCAAGGCTCCGTCATACTCATAGCCGCGAACATGGATCGAGCTGAAAGATTGAAACCGGGGAACGTAAGTAGAACCGGCGTTGAGCAGGCGCATCAATTCATCAACCTCAGGCGGCGCATCGGCGAGATCATAGACATGCACATGACGCTCCGGCTTGTTGGCCGTCTCAATCATCAAGCGGCGGTTTACAGGCGGTAAGATGCCGTGATCATCGGGTAACCGTGCGATCAATTGATCAATGTGCGCAAGTGCGTCGGCAGGCAATGGGCTGCCATTGCCACCGCCGCTGGTGCCACGCGAAGTATAACGGGAACTCCGGCTCGTCCCGTCCGCAAACAGCTGGGTTTCATATCGTGTTTGACGCGATTGGATATCTTCTTCAGGAACTCCGTCATATTCGTCTTCGACGAACGTGATCAACACCTTGAGATCGGTGGTCTTGCCATCGAAGCTAACAGCTTGAAAGGACTTGTGCCCGTAGCGGGCCACCCATTCCTGATAGGTTGTCGTGGATTTCTTATGCCATGCCGCTGCCTGGGTCTCGTACTCAGCGAGTGTCTTCGCTGCGGATTCGGCTGCATCTGGAAAGATTGGTTTCATCACCGCGAGCCGCGCTTTTGATTCATCATGTCCCGCATTGGCAGCCTTGCGATACCAGTACTTGGC
>JANMJQ010000229.1:0-12248 GCA_031371445.1 Akkermansiaceae bacterium | reverse complement strand
GTCTTCGTTTCGAACGACTCCGATCCAGCGTTGAGCAAAAAGGTTCCGTCATCACGATGCTCCACCGAATCCACGTTCGCCCAGGCAATCCGTGTGCCGAATTTCTCGGCCTGTGCCTGCATTTTCATCATCAGCTCGGGTCCCATGATGCCATCGGGATGGCCCGGGAAATTCTCGACCTCGGTGGTGGTCGTCAATTGGCCGCCGGGCTGGGTGCCGGTGAGCATCAGGGGTGTTAGATTGGCGCGGGCCGTGTAGATGGCGGCGGTGTAGCCGGCACATCCGGTGCCGATGATGATGACTTGTTCCATGATATTGCTGGCTGCGAAGCCCGACCACTATTCCGGTGGATCGGCGGGCGAGTCAACCCCCGCTGCCAGACATTGCTGGAGTCTCGTATTCCCTCGATTTTTGATAAACGCGTTGCGCGGCGGTCCGATCGGTAGAGAATCCCGCCTCCCATGAATCCTGATTTCATCCGCGACGCTCTCCGGCAAGTCCGCTATCCCGGATTTTCCCGGGATATTGTCTCATTTGGTTTGGTCAAGGAAGTCACCTGCGAACCCGGGCAGACAACAGTGCGGCTGGAAGTGGCGACGCGGGATCCGAAAGTTCCGCAGACGATTTTCCAGGACTGCCACGCGGTTCTCGACGCCCTGCCCGACGTCGGAACAGTAAAGGTGGACATCGAGGTCAAGGACGCGCCGGCGGCTGCGGGTGGATCGGTTGGAAAGTCTTCGATTCCGGGAGTGAAACGCGTGATCGCGATAGCTTCTGGAAAAGGTGGGGTGGGCAAGTCCACGGTCGCCGCAAATCTTGCGGTGGCTTTGGCCGCATCGGGCGCAAAGGTGGGGCTTTGCGACTGCGACCTTTACGGACCGTCCGTCGCACAGATGTTCGGAGTCCATGAACAGCCGAATGCGAACGACCAGGACGAGATCATCCCGCTTGAAGCACATGGTTTGAAATTAATGTCCATGGGTTTTCTGTTAGGCGACGGTTCGCCGGTCATCGTCCGCGGGCCGATGGCAACCCGTTACACCCAGCAATTTCTCCGGCAGGTCGCCTGGGGTGATCTGGATTATCTCATCCTCGATTTGCCGCCAGGCACCGGTGACATCCAGTTGACCATCGTGCAAACGGTCAGTGTCGATGGCGCCATCATCGTCACCACTCCGCAAGAAGTCGCGTTGATCGACGCGCGCAAGGCGGTGTCCATGTTTGCCAAGGTGAATGTCCCCATCCTCGGCCTTGTCGAAAACATGGCTTGGTTTGAGGATGACGCGGGAAAACGATATTATATTTTCGGCAAGGACGGCGGGGTGAAAGAGGCATCCCGTCTGAACGTGCCGCTTCTTGGGCAAATTCCCATCGACATCGAGACGCGCGAGCGGGGGGACAATGGAAATCCGGTGGCGTTGGTTGCGGATCCACAAAACAAGGTATCCGCGGCGTTTCGGAATCTGGCCACGCATCTCCGTTCCACGCTACCCGTGATCCGAGCGAGTTGACAAATGAGCATTTTTGAGCACTTTTGAGCATGGCTTCCGATCAAACAGAGCTGTTCCGCGCACGCGTTCCCGCCGCCCGTTTGCGCAAGGCGGAGAAAATCCTGGCACGTCTGGGCATGAAGCCGGGTGACGCGTTCAACATGCTCCTCGCTCAAATCGAACTGCGCCAGGGCCTGCCTTTCGATGTGTCTGTGAACCCACGGATTTTGAACTCGCAAGAACAAGCCGCCCAATGGCAGGAGGCCTTTGGTGCCTACTGAACCGAAAGCGGGCGAGGTCTGGTATGTCGATCTCGGGATGGTGGAAAAAAGCCGTCCGGTTTTGGTATTGGCATTTCCAGACTGTAACGACGCGCGGGCTCTCACCGTCGTCGCTCCCCTCACCTCGCAGATTCGCGGCATGCGGGGCGAGGTCGATCTGGGCAAACCCCGCTGGCTCCCGAAACCCTCGGCCGTGAACGTGCAGGGGCTCGCCAGCTTCGATCATCACAAACTCACCCGGCGCATGGGTGAACTTTCGAGTGGTCAAATGACCGCGGTCAAATTCGCCCTGCGGGATTTACTCGGTCTTTGATGCACGGTGGTGAAGAGGGCGACAGGAGTGTCGCCCCTCCTTACCGTTTCACCAGCAAGCTCTTGCCCGTCATCTCCGCAGGCTGTGGTAGGCCTAACATTTGCAACAGCGTCGGCGCAACATCCGCGAGGATGCCATCTTTCATGGCATGCTCCGACGCATCCGCGGCGACGTAGTAAAGATGTACTAGGTTCGTCGTATGCGCTGTGTTGGGTGAACCATCGGGATTGCGCATGTATTCGCAGTTTCCATGGTCGGCGGTGATGAGAAGCTTGCCGCCGAGGCGCAGTGTTTCTTCAACGACGGCTTTCACATCAGCATCGATAACCTCGCAGGCCTTGATCGCGGCTTCGACAACGCCGGTGTGTCCCACCATGTCAGGATTGGCGAAATTGAGGATCACCATGTCATAGTCCTTCAGCTTCGCGACCACGGTCTCGGTCACCTGTGCGGCGCTCATCTCGGGTTTGAAATCGTAGGTCGGCACATCCTTCGGCGAAGGAATGATCACACGGTCCTCTCCCTGATACGCAACTTCGACTCCCCCATTGAAGAAGTAAGTCACGTGCGGATACTTTTCCGTTTCCGCAATCCGCATTTGATTCAGCCCGGCGTCTGCCACCACTTCGCCGAGGACTTTGTCGAGCGTCTCGGATGAGAAAATTTCGGGACAACCATACTTCTCATCATATTGGGTGAGGGTGACAAAATGCACAGCCGGTGTGACCTCGCGATCGAATCCAGAGAAGCCGGGATAAAGGAAAGCCTCGGAAAGTTCACGCGCGCGGTCGGCGCGGAAATTGAAGAACAACACAACGTCGCCGTCGCGCACCCGTTGCTTCCCATGGTCGACAAAAGTCATCGGCGGCATGAATTCGTCGGTCTTGTCCAAGCGATAGTAATCCGCCACCGCTTCGCTGGCCAACACGTCACGCTGTTCGCCTTTGCCCAACACGATGGCATCCCAGGCGAGCTTCACGCGGTCCCAGCGCTTGTCGCGGTCCATCGCGAAGTAGCGTCCTATTACCGTCGCGACGTGGGCCCCACATTTTGCAGCCTCATCTTCGACCTTCGCAAGAAAACCTTCACCGCCGGTCGGCGAGGTGTCGCGACCGTCGGTGATCGCATGAATGTAGATGTCATCAACGCCAGCCGCCTTGGCCAATTTCACCATCGCTATGAGTTGGTCCTGATGACTGTGCACGCCACCGTCGGACACCAAGCCGATCAGATGGAGCCGCGAGCTTTTCGCCTTTTCCATGGTCGCCGCAAAGACCGGGTTTTTCGCCAGCATTCCCTCATCGATGGCCTTGTTGATGCGCGTGAGATCCTGATAAACGATCCGGCCCGCGCCGAGATTGAGATGGCCCACTTCCGAGTTGCCCATCTGGCCGGGTGGCAGTCCGACATCGAGGCCAGATGCACTGAGAAAGCAGCGCGGGTATTTGGCGGCCAGTTCCTCATGAAAAGGGGTCTTCGCGAGCAAGGTCGCGTTGCCATCCGCCACCGCGGTTTCCATCCCTCCCGGATTCACTCCCCAGCCGTCGCGGATAATCAGCACTACAGGTTTCTTGGCCATGACGACCGCGTTTAATCCTCTCTTTCCTGCACGGCAAGCCTTTGAATTGCCAAAGGCCCTGGACTGCGTGCAGCCTACTGCCGGACCGAAAGCTATAGCCGGCTGTAGCACTCCAAGGAGCGAAACCCCACTGTCCACCACTTTCAGTTACACCCGGATTGCACGGAGCCCGCCGGTATGCCTACAAAGCCCCGGCATGGCCGAAACCCCATTCGTTTATCAGGATCCATTTCTGCTCGGTCCCGACCCGACTGAGTATGAATTGCTAACCGCAGATCATGTCGAGATTAGCGAATTTGAAGGTAAACCAGTATTAAAAATCGCACCCGAAGCCCTCACTTTCCTCGCCGCGGAAGCGATCAAAGCCATCAATTTCACTCTCCGCCCTTCCCACCTCGCGCAGGTCGCGGCGATTCTCGATGATCCGGAGGCTTCGGAAAATGACCGGATGGTCGCGCTGATGTTGTTGAAAAACGCGGAGATCGCCTCGCATGGAATCCTGCCATTTTGCCAGGACACCGGCACCGCGACGATCATCGGCAAGAAGGGCCAACGGGTTTGGACCGGCTGCGACGACGCGGAGTTTCTCTCCAAGGGAATCCATCAAACTTACACCAGGGAAAACCTCCGTTACTCGCAAACCGCACCCCTGACGATGTATGACGAGGTCAACACCAAGACCAATCTGCCAGCGCAAATCGATCTCTACGCGACGGAAGGCGACGCTTACAAATTCCTCTTCGTCAGCAAGGGCGGCGGTTCGGCGAACAAGACATTTCTCTATCAGGAAACAAAGGCCCTCCTGAATCCCAAACGCCTCAAGGAATTCTGCCTTGAAAAAATGGCATCGCTCGGAACCGCCGCATGTCCGCCATACCATCTTGCGTTTGTCATCGGCGGCACTTCGGCGGAGATGTGTTTGAAGACGGTGAAGATGGCTTCAACGCGCTACTACGACGAGCTGCCCACATCCGGCAATGAACTGGGGCGTGCCTTCCGCGATGTTGAGCTGGAGCAGGAGCTGTTAGAACTTTCGCGCCAAGTCGGCATCGGCGCGCAGTTCGGTGGAAAATATTTCGCGCTCGATGTCCGCGTGATCCGTCTTCCTCGGCATGGCGCATCGTGCCCGGTTGGCATCGGTGTTTCGTGCTCAGCAGACCGGCAGGCAAAGGCAAAGATCACGAAAGACGGCATTTTTCTCGAGAAATTGGAGAAAAAACCCGGCCGTTTCATCCCCGAAAAATACCGCGATTGGAAATTCAAAGGTGTGCAGATCAATCTTGACCTCGGCATGGAAGCGACATTGGAAACGCTTTCCAAATACCCGGTCACCACCGCGCTTGCTCTAACAGGAACCATCATCGTCGCGCGCGACATCGCCCATGCGAAGTTGAAGGAGATACTCGATGACAGCGGATCGCTGCCCGAATATTTCAAGAAGTATCCAGTCTATTATGCGGGCCCCGCAAAGACTCCTCCAGGCATGCCATCCGGTTCATTCGGACCGACGACTGCGGGACGCATGGACAGCTACGTGGATTTGTTCCAATCCCATGGCGGTTCGATGGTGATGCTCGCCAAGGGCAATCGCTCCAAACAAGTCACCGACGCCTGTCAAAAACACGGCGGCTTCTATCTCGGCTCAGCGGGGGGGCCGGCGGCCTTGCTGGCGCAGGATCACATCCGCTCGCAGGAGGTGGTCGCATTCCCGGAACTGGGCATGGAAGCGGTTTGGAAAATCACCGTCGAAAATTTCCCGGCCTTCATCCTCGTTGACAACAAGGGCAACGACTTTTTCACGTCGTTGAACGCCTGCCCCGTTTGCCACTAGAAATATCGTAGAAATTCGCCGCGTAAGGGCGGTATCATTCTCTAAACACCTCAAAAAACCATGGAAGGATTCGGAATGCCTGAATTGATCGTGATCGGGATCGTCCTCGGACTTCTCCTGCTGCCC
Source organism: Akkermansiaceae bacterium (assembly GCA_031371445.1). GTDB lineage: Bacteria > Verrucomicrobiota > Verrucomicrobiia > Verrucomicrobiales > Akkermansiaceae > Luteolibacter. The sequence continues at coordinate 6,628 of JANMJQ010000229.1, read as the reverse complement.
GTTGCGGGGATTGTTGTTTTCGTCCTGTTTCTCAAGAAGCAGTCCGATCCGCGGACCGTGAGGCCTCCCGCACAGCCCCCGCCGCCTCCGGGTCCGGATACCCGATAATTTCATGGTAAATGCTTTGCGGCCCGGCGGAAGGGCGGTAAGCTTTCCCCACACACCAACACATTATGGGATCTTTTGGAATGCAGGAAATGATTGTGATTTTCATCATAATCTTGTTGCTCTTCGGGGCGAAGAAGTTGCCGGAGCTTGCCCGCGGAATTGGCAAAAGCATGGGTGAATTCAAGAAGGCCCGGGATGAATTCGAACACGAAATCACCCGCTCCGAGACCGAAACCCGCAAGGAAACCCCGAAGCCCAAGACGGTGACCGAGCGCCCGCTGGACGAAAGTGATGTGGTGGTCCGGGAAGTCCCCGGCAAAGAACCTCGCGAATCGTGATGGTTCGGGCAGGGTCGGATGCCCGTTTCAGAATGTCCGCCACGCTGCTGGTTCAAGCGATTTTTTGCGCTCTCGCGCTGCTGGCCGCCACTTCCTGCGGGAAAAAGAGCGGCACTCCGGATTGGGATACGCCCCAAATCTCCGAAGTCGCATCGCCTGCCGCGCTCCCCGCGCCTGAGGAAGCAACTCCCGAAGCCGCCGCGGATGAAGCCCCCGCTGAGCCCGCAGTTACCACCCCGCCCGCAGTCGCGCCACCCCCTGCGGAACCTACAACGGCAGGGCTTCGTTTCATCACCTACAATGTGGAGAACTGGCTGACGATGGATCGCTTCGTCGAAGGCAAGACCCTCAAAGGTGCGCCCAAGCCGGACAAAGAGAAAAACGCCGTCATTGGCATCCTCACCCGCAACGCCCCAGATGTGATCGGCTTCTGTGAAATAGGAACCGCCGCGGACTTGGCGGAGATCCAGGAAATGCTCAAGGCGGCCGGCCTGGATCTGCCGAACTCCCACTACACCGGTGGCTCCGATCTTGTCAGGCATCTCGGACTGCTTTCGAAATTTCCCATCAAATCCACGGCCAAGCCCGCGGAAACCGAATACCAGCTCAACGGCCAAACCTTCGGAATCAACCGTGGCATCCTCGATGCATCCATCGATGCGAGAGGCAAGTCCTACCGCTTTGTCGGGGTGCATTTGAAATCGAAACGCGACAGCGAACAAGGCGATCAGGAAGCCATCCGTCTCAATGAGGCACGCCTGCTGCGCCGACATGTGGATTCCATTTTCACCACCGATCCCGAAGCCCGTCTCATCGTTTACGGCGACTTCAACGAAACCCGATCGATGGCACCGATCAAAACCATCACGGGCAAATACAACGATCCGACCTATCTAACAGCCGTCCCGGTGAAGGACTCGCACCAGGAAACATGGACGCATTTCTGGGCGATCAACGACGTCTATTCGCGCTTCGATTTCGTGATGATCAGCAAAGCCATGAAAAAGGAAACCGACTTCAACGCGTCACGGATCATCGACGACGCTGAATGGATCGATGCCTCAGACCACCGCCCGGTGATGGCGTTGTTCAAGTAGTGGAAATCAAAGGACTGGAATGGCCGCGCGCCGCAGCAACAGATCGAGATCTCCATGGAATCCATGGTTATCCTTGATTGATCGATAATCATGGAATATGGTTTTCCCATGATTACAACAGTCACAGGAAAAAATCAAATCACAATCCCGGCAGCGATCGCCAATCGCATCGGCCTCAAGAGCGGGTCCAGAATCGACTGGCAGCTATCTTCCAAGCCCGATGAAATCCGCTGCATCGTCCTGCCAGAGCCGTCCGTCATCGCCGCCAGCCTGCGCGGAGCCGGAAAGCGATTCCTCAAACCGGGACAAGACCCCAGCGCCGCCTTGCTCGCGGAGCGATCTGCTGAGGAATCCATCCGCTCCACCCACCTCAAATGACCCATTTACTCGATACCTCCGCACTTCTAGCCCATTATTTGGATGAACCGGGTGCTGACGAAGTGGATAGCCTGCTTGCTCAAGGGCCAAGCGTCGTGGCTCTTGCGGCTCCTTCCTGGGTCGAGTTCGATACCAGGCTCCGCGAGCTGGTGTCCGAGGTCGAAGAGCGGGAAAACGTGTTTCTGCAATACACCGTCAGCCTGACGACCCTCCTTCCCGTGGACACCGAATCCTGCCTTGCAGCGATTCGTTTGCGAAATGCCGCACCAGGCCGCTTGCCCTTGGCCGATGCTCTCATCGCCGGAGTCGCGGACGCGGCGGGTCTCATCCTTGTGCATCGCGACCCACACTTTGACACCATTCCCGACCTCAAAGTCCTCCGGCTCCCCAGCAAGCACTGAGTCCCATTTTCTCCCCCTTCGATGTTCAATGTCCGATGTTCCCTTCCTCCGTCACTTATGTGAAACCGAGAGCAATGACCCCATTCACTTCTATTCAGCACCCGCTTCGCATGGGCCCACCCAGTCGGTAGCCGACGGCGCGGACCGTTTGGATGATGGCGGGATTTGCCGGGTCATTCTCGATTTTTTTCCGGAGCAGTAGGATGTGCTGATCGAGCGTCCGGGAATCAGGGAAATAATCGAGTCCCCAGCAGGTATCGAGAAAAGCATCCCGTGAGACCGCCTCACCTTTGTGAACGTGGAGGAGGCACAGCATCGAAACCTCGCGCGGCGTTAGCTCGATGCTCTTACTCTCACGCTCCGCGAGCAAGGCACGCGGGCGAACTGTCAGATCGCCCAAGAGGAAACTGTCGCCCGCCTCACGCGGCGCACTGCGCCGGAGCGCCGCGCGGATGCGGGCCATCACCTCACTGCGAGTGTAGGGCTTCCGAATGAAATCATCTGCCCCGAGATCCAGCCCCACCACCACATCGATCTCCTGGTTCTTCGCGGAGAGAAACAGGATCGGCAGCGTCCGATCACTGGCCCGCACACGTCGGCAGACCTCATAGCCATCGACATGCGGCATCATGATGTCCAGGCAGAGCAGGTCCGGCTTACCGCTGCGCCACAGCTCCACGGCTTCCCGGCCATCCGACGCACGCAGCACCGTGAAGCCCTCGCTTTCGATGCAGGTAGCCAGCGCATCCAGCGTCAGTGGATCGTCTTCGGCGATGAGGATCTTCATGCGGCGTCAGGGTTGGAAACGAGAGTCAGCGCGGGCGGTACCGGGATGCGGAGTTGAAAGCAGGCACCCACTTCACTGTCCAACAATTCGAGATCGCCGCCCATGCGTCGTGCCAGATCGCGGCCGATCGAAAGGCCGAGCCCGGTGCCGCTGGCTCCTTCATTGGTGGTCTGAAGCACGCGTTCGAATGGAATGAACACCCGCTGGCGGGCGGCAGCAGGGATGCCTTCACCGCGATCCCGCACCTTCAGAATCAGGAAACCCGCCACCACCCGACACTCCAGTCCGAGCCATCTTCCAGTGGCCGCGTATTTCTCGACGTTGGAAAGAAGATTCCCGGTGATCTGGCTGAGCGCGTCTGGATCGATCCGAACCGGCTCGTTGGCGGAAAACGCCACCTCGATGCCAATCCCGCGGCGTTCTAGCGATGGCCGGAAACTCTCGATCACTCGCTGGATCACCTCTTCGGGCACGCAAGACACCGGTTTCAATTCCAGCGTGTCGCGCTCACGGCGGGAAAAGGTCAAAACGTTCGCCACCAACCGCGATAGCCGCTCGATTTCCTCTGCCACCAGACCGAGTCGGCGGCGAGCTTCCTCCGGGCGGTTAGTTAGAAAGTCGGTGGCAAGATCAAGATTGAGCGAGAGATTCGTCAGCGGCGCACCGAACTCGTGAGAAACCCGGTTGACGAAGGAAACGCGCTCAGCGGCGAGCTTCAGTGCACGCTTCTGTTGGAGCATGAGGACCACCCCGGAGCCGGTGAGGAGAGCCGCCAGCGTGGTGGCAAGGGCCAGCGTCGCGGGATCGTGCGACCGGCTCACCACCAGCCCGTCCCATGTCCGGATTTGCCAATCGCCGAAATTCGTGCGGATCGGGATGATCGAAGCAGCAGGGCCATGTTGCTCGGAGCCTAGCGCGATGAAAGGATCACCCCCCTTGGGCTGATCGATCAGAAGTCGACCGCCTGCCTCACAGATCGGTGTTAGGGGAGTTTTCAGCCATGTGCTGAGATGACTCGCAATCCGCTCGCTGACGCTGGCACGCTCAATCAAGAATACCGCCAGTGTGTCCGGCTCGGGCTGGCGACAGTGGACGAGATATCTGGCATCAGTGGTGCCGATCCACTTGCCCTTCGACGGCAGCGGCTCGTCCAGCATTGAGGCTGCCAGCACCACCGCTTTTTCAGAATTCAGCGGACGCTTGCCGTTGCTGAGTTCGATTTCGGGCAGGTTCAATAGTTTCCAATCAGGCTGAATACTGAGGCTCTTGCCATTCTTGCGAAACAGCCGGATCAAGCTCACTCCGGGGATTTTCAAGGCCTCGGCGGCGACTGAATCGGGCTTATCCGCAAGTGCGGCGGTCTCCAGATCCGAGAGATGTCCTAAATAAACCGCATCAAGGCGGGAGAGTTCGGTGCGGAAAGCGTCATCTAAATCCAGCAGCCGCGGCCGGTCGAACGGGGTGCGAGCCTCCTCCTCACGGCGCGCCATGCGCTCGCCGCCGACCATCATAAGAACGGCGGCGGCAAGCATGGGAAGCAGGGTGACCAAGGCGGCTCGCATCGCTATTTCGTCAACTTCGCCGTGATGAAAGCAAACCAAACCCGGTTTGCCGAGTCTGGATCCAGAGTCGAAACAGGGGGGCGATTGATGGTGCCGAGCAAGAAGGGTTCGCCGACTTTTAACATGACTGAGATATTAATACGGTGGGCTTCAAAATTCGGCATTTCAATCGTGCTGAATTCTTGACCCCAAGCGCTACGTCCCGCGAAGTCCACATGCTCCACCACCGCGCGGAGGTCAATATGCTGATGATCGCTAAACGTCGGCTCCATCTCGAAAGTAAAGCCCAAGTTACGGGTTTCAAAGGCGGTGGGAGTCGCGGGGGTCCTCGCAATGGCCACCGGACCAGGCACGGGTAAAGGCCCCGCCGGAGTTGCCTTCCCATCCTTGTCAGTCCCCGGGACGCCGGTGGTGACCGCGTCCGAAAGTTGCGCAGGTTCAAACGCCGTCGGATAGATCAGTTCACTGCCGTTCTCATTGGTGCACTTCTGTTGGGATTTTGTAGTCAGCACGCAGAAGGTTTCCTGACGGACGGAATCCTTGCTAACGGCAGCGATGACCTTCGCATAGAGCTGGGCACCCGAAAGCCCCTCCCGCTGCAGAGCTGCTGCTTGGGCCAGCGGCAGGGAGAAATCCTCGTAGCAGAATGACATGTTCACTGGGTCTGAGCTTTCTGAATCCTCGTCCCCGCCTGATATCTGGGGAATGACTGTCGCTTCCGGAGCAGCCTTCCCAGCCACAAAGGGATCGGCCCCTTTGTCTTGGGCATTTGCGAAGGCGATGGCGAATATGGTGACGAGCAGTGTGTGTATTTTCATGACGCCACCACCCTAGCGAATGAGCTGCGGCCCAATGTCAAAAATGTGTCAAAATTCGCAGCCTTGCGAAATTCATCCGCAACCTCCGAGCGACAGGGGCAGGCGACAGGGTCAGTCCCGGCAATCGGTCGTAGCGACAGGGTCAGTCCCGGTAATCGGCCGTAAGTTGATTTTCCAGATCCTGCATTTTCCGTGCGTCACTTCCGTCATCTTTGGTCATTCGGACGGCCCGAATCACACTGCTTTCCTGGCCCATGCCCAATCGCCGTGCGATCCACCGATTGCCCACGCCGGTCCGCTTGCGAATCACTGCGGCGATCACCGCCTTTTCCTGCAACCACCGGCCACGGCCCACGAGTTTTTCCGCATCGTCAGGCAAGCCCAGCAAAGCCAGGGACGCCGTGGCGATGCGATCCGCCTCCGTCTCATCGTGCGCCTTCACCGCCGCACCACCCACGCTTCCCTTCCTCTTCTTCTCCGCCAACTCCTGACCGCCCAGCGCCGCCAGCACGGTTTCCACGAAACCCTTCTCGCCCAGCACCCACCCACGCCGCAATTCCCCAAGGGCGGCATCGTTGATCACCGACTTGGGGTCCTTCGCCCTCGCCTCCAGATACCCGCCATAAGCCTTGCCGCCACGCCGGTCCTCCGAGAGTTGGAACGCCCGCAAAACCCGACCGGTTTCCAACCAAGCCGGCACCTTGCCTCCCGCGTAAGACGGAAAACTACTCCACCGCCAACTCCTCAGTTTTTTGGCAGTTGTTCCTCCCACCCATTCAGCGCGTACCGGATTGAGATGGATGTAATCCGCCACAATCTTGAAATAGCTCCCATCCCGCTCCTCACCATTCACCACCACCGCCTTGTAGCGGCCTTGAAACACATGCCCGTGCCGCTGCCGGCGCCGGTTCCAACCCTGTGAATAGACGCCCAGAAACCATTTCATCCCCGCCACCAGATTCGGCTCCGGCGTTTCGATCAATACATGGAAGTGGTTTCCCATCAACACCCAGGCATGCACCCGCCAACCAAACCGTTCGCAGGCTCGTTCCAACAAATCCACCCAACCATACCGATCCTTGTCATCCTCAAACACCGACTTTCCGCCGTCTCCACGCGCCATTACGTGGTAAACCGCC
>JANMJQ010000178.1:0-4934 GCA_031371445.1 Akkermansiaceae bacterium | reverse complement strand
CCGCGTCGATGCCGTGCTCCGCCGGACCTGTGAACGCGTGGCGCCGAGCAATCGTCGTGATTTGCCGGGCGGCAGCGTCGATTTCAACGCAAGCAGCATCACTTTCAACGACGGTCGCCGCGAGGAGTTGTCGGAACGCGAGTGCGAACTACTGCGCTACCTGTTGGATTCGGGTGGCCGCATCGTCAGCCGGGAGGAGATCCTGCGCAACCTGTGGGGCCTTGATCCGGACCGCACCGAGACGCGGACCATTGACATGCACATCATGCATTTGCGCTCCAAGCTCGGTGACAAGGACCAATCGCTGCTGGCGACCATCCGCGGCAAGGGTTATCGTTTCAACCTGGATCCAAGCTCATGAAAATCTCGCGCGCCCTCCTCGTGTGGGCAGCCCTCGCCTTGTGCGGGGTGCTGGTGCTTGGCGCGATGACATGGCTCACGCGCGGGGTATTGGCATCCGAAAAAGAGCGGGGCCAGGCGGAGGCGCGCGCCGATTTGGAAGAGCGCACCCGCCTCGCGCTGTGGCGCATGGACTCGGTTGGCGCCGCCATCGTCGCCAGCGAGAACCGCCATCCACCCGCGGACTACGAGGGCGATGTTGCGGCATTTCCTCCGGCAAAAGATGCGGTGGTGAAGCTGCATTTTGAAATGCGCGAAAAAGGACCCTTGATTTCCCCGGAAGCGAAAGGCAATGCCACAACCGCCGCGCAACTCGTTACCTTGAGAAATCTGTTAGGAACAACGCCGCTGCCCGGTGATGAATGGCTGCTTCTCAAGTGTGCCGCGGATGCGAGCGAGAACGCCTGGAAGGCGGTGCCCAAGGACGAACCCGAGAAGAAGTCGGAGAACGTGATCCTACGCCAAACCAAAGGCGGCTCACAGGCCCGCTCCCAGGAAGACTACCAGGCGAACTTCAACGGCAGCGAGAAAGCCCAGCGCGCGAAAACCATCGAAGAAACCGTCGCAAATTCCTATGACGTCGGCGCCTCGCAGCAATTCGAAGTGCCTCCACCGGGACTGGGACCATCCAAGACCATCACCGATCTAGGTACGATGCGCGCGGTATGGATCGGCGGCGAATTGTTTCTCCTGCGGCAACTCACGGCATCGGTTTCCGGCCAAGTGGAAAAAGGAATCCAAGGCGTGTGGCTTGATCCGCAGGGTTTGAAGACACGCTTGCTTGCCGAAGTGCGCGACCTCCTGCCGGCGTCCGATCTTGCGGCCACCAACGGCTCCGCCGAAGACCCGCTGGTCCTGGTGTCATTCCCCTTCCGCCTCTCACGCAACGAAACACTGCCCGCGGCGGCGGGCATGATCAACGCGCCGCTGCTCGTCGGCTGGAGCGCCGTTCTGCTTGCGCTGCTGACGGCTGCATTTCTGGTCCACGGCGTGATGCGGTTGAGCGAACGCCGTGCATCGTTCGTGTCCGCAGTCACCCACGAGTTGCGCACTCCCCTCACGACCTTCCGGCTCTACTCTGACATGCTGGAAAGTGGTGCGGTGAAACCGGAAAAGCGCGGCGACTATTTGAAAGTCCTCTCACGCGAGGCAGACCGGCTGTCGCACCTCGTGGAAAACGTGTTGTCCTTTTCAAAAATCGAACGCGGCAGCGCCCGCTCGGCATTGCGCGAAACGGCAATCGCAAATCTGTTAGAGCCGATGCGCGAACGCCTCGAATCCCGCCTTGCCACCGCCGGCTTGCAATTGGAAATGGATCTAACAGGTCCTGCCGCCGCGTCCCGGGTGAAGGTCGATGCCGCGGCGGTCGAGCATGTCCTTTTCAACCTGATCGACAACGCGGCCAAATATGCGCCAGGCGGAAATCCGGCGCAGGTGGCAATTCACATCAAGGCCGCCGGCCGGAACCTGGAAATCATCGTCACCGATCATGGCCCGGGTATTCCTCCATCCGAACGCCGGCGGATTTTCCGGGCCTTCCACAAATCCGCCCTCGAAGCCGCGGAAAGCCGTCCTGGCGTGGGCCTGGGACTCGCGCTTTCCCGGCGCCTCGCCAAGTCGCTCGGTGGCGGACTGGACTGTGTGGACTCCAAGCAAGGCGCGTGTTTTGTGCTGAGTTTGCCGGCGGCAACATAAGGAGAACGGACGCCTACGTCCGTTCTTATGATGGGACGTAGGCGTCCCATCTCCTCAACCACGCTCCCGTAAAACCGCAAGAATCGGAGTGTCCACGTTGGAAAACACTGCTACGTTTTCATCATGTCAATCGTCTGCGAAAAATCTTCCGAGCTGCTAGTGATGACTCCCCGTGCCTTCCGCAAAGGCGACAAGGGTGAAAGCATCCGCTTTGCTGTTGGCAAATGTTCATTGGGTTCGATCGCCGTCGCCTCTTCTGAAAACGGTGTTTGCTGCATCATGCTCGATAATGATCCGACTGAACTCGTCCGCGAATTGCAGCGCCGCTTTCCACGGGCCGAACTGGTGGGTGGCGATGCCTCCTATGAACGCGTCGTCGCGCAAGTGATCGGCCTCGTGGAAGAACCCGCCCAAGCGTTTCATCTGCCGCTCGACATCCGGGGCACCGCGTTCCAGCAACGGGTTTGGCAAGCGCTGCGTGAAATCCCCGCCGGATCAACTAACAGCTACGCGCAAATCGCCGAAAAAATTGGCTCGTCCCGCGCTGTCCGTGCCGTTGCCGGCGCCTGTGCCGCCAACCATCTCGCTGTCGTCATCCCCTGCCATCGGGTTGTTAGATCGGATGGAAATCTTTCGGGGTACCGATGGGGAGTGGAAAGGAAGCGGGCGTTGTTGCTGAAAGAGGGGGGAATATCAAAGAGATAGGAGATCGGAGATAGGGGATAAGGAGCAACGACACTCTTGTCGTGTCTTCGGCGGAGTCAGTGGTCAGGCGCTCACGTTTTAAAGTCGCGCGTCTGGAACGATAGCCAGCCGAGCGTGAACAAGGTCGCGTTGAGGCCGAAAAGAAACGCGTAGGACTCGATAATCTTCGGCCATGAGATGTGGTATTCCATGACATAGACCCACGCGCTCATGCGGTAGGTCACAAAGTAACCCTCGTAGGGTTTGAAGAATGGGAAGTTCTGCAAAATCATGTCCACGAACAGAATCGTGAGCGTGATGATCGTGGCCGCGGCGGGCTTGATTTTGAAACACGAGAACATGAAAGCGATCGATGACAGCGTGATCATGCTGAGGCCGATTCCCACCGCGGACAGCGCCAGGCGGCCGGCGCCTTCCCACCAATCGGCATAGGCGGCGAAGACCTTCATTTTTTGTTCCATCACGAACAATCCACCACCCGGACCGACAGCGGCGACCGCCATCGCATAGCCTGTGATGCCGACGAAGAACACGAACGAAAACGTGTATAACGAGACGGCGGTGTATTTCACGACGAGCAAGCGCAGCCGGCTGATCGGACGCGCGAACACGAGCCGCAGGTTGCCGTCCTCGTTTTCCTTGGCGACGATGTCCCCAGCCACCAGGGCGAAATAGATCGATCCTAACAGAAACATGCTCAGCAACATGATCGTGAAGGTGATCGTGAGCGAACTGTAGAAGGTCGCGAACTCAAGGCCGTTGCGCTCCATCAATCCCCGCATGTAGGTCTGGCTGCGCGGCAATTTGTAAACCAGCAGAATCACCGCTTCCATCGTCACAAACGCCCCATAGCCCATCCATGTCCGCGGCCGCGCGAAGAGCTTGCGGAGTTCCCCGCGGAGTTGTTGGACGAAAAGCATGGGGAGGGGAGCAGTTAGAAGTTATTTGTTATTTGTTATTTCAGAGGGGGACCTCTCTTCACATATAACTTTTAACAAATAACCCATAACGTCTTCCTACGTTCAGTTTTCGGTGATCACGAACCTGCCGGGTGTTGCTGAAACTGATCGGCAAGAGCTATTTTGATGAGGGATTGGTAGGGCACGTCGCGTTTGTTGGCCTCGATCTTGATGGTTTCGAGCAGGGTGGCGGGCATGCGCAGGGAAATGGTCTCGGTGGAGAGTTTCAAATTCGGCAGCGAGACGCGCACGGCCTTGGAGAGGTCGAGATGATTGGTGCTGTTGGCGGGTTCCGTGGGAACCCGGAGGGACGTGGTTTTTCTAGTAGACATAGGATTTCCTTTCGCGGGAGTTCATGGGGCGGGCGGAGATGATGCGGATGAGCGGGTGGCGGATGGTGAAGGTGATGGCGAGCGGTCGCTGGTGGCTGGAGCTGCCGAAAGCGTGCCAGCGGATTTCGGCGGGCGTGGAATGTTTCAGGTCTTCCAAAACGCGCAGGTCGGCGGCGAGAAAGACCGATTCGGTCTCCGGACAGCCGATTCCGTGTTTGTCGTGGTTTTTGGCGGTGTTCGCGTCGTCCCACTGGATTCCGGTGATGTCGGTCCAATCGATCATACCCGCATTGATGTATATGCCATAAATATACGGATGTCAAGGGACTGTGCCCGCTAGTTGGGACTTCCCGCGCCATCAAGGATTTCCATGTATAAATCTTCGAGAGATCTCCGCACGGGGGAGAAGGCCCGGACGCGGATGCCAGCCCGGACCAAGGCCTCGACGATGGCGGCGGGATCGGTGCCGTGGGGAAGGCCGATGCGACCCGGGCCGAGGATTTCCCCGCCGCTTGCCTGGACGATGGCCGCGGCAGTGTCCCAGGGTTCGAAATCGACTTCGAAAACCGGCGCTTCGTTTTGCAGGCCGCTGATGCTGCCTTCGAAGACGCGTTTGCCTTCGCGCAAAATGGCAACGCGATCACACATAAGTTCGACTTCGGCCAGGAGGTGTGAGTTGAAGAGAACGGTCGTTCCGCGGTCCTTGCGGAGGTTGAGGATGAAATCGCGGAACCACACGATGCCTTCGGGATCGAGGCCGTCGGTGGGTTCATCTAACAGAAGCACTTCGGGCTCGGGCAACAAGGCCTGGGCCAGTGCGAGCCGCTGGCGCATGCCATGGCTG
>JANMJQ010000169.1:0-3942 GCA_031371445.1 Akkermansiaceae bacterium | reverse complement strand
CGTTTCCTCGCTCTCGCCGAGCGTCGATTGGTTGGAAATTTGATAAAGGTTACCGAGCGATTCGGTGCCTTCGCCATACAATCCGCGGACCGCCAGACCGATCTTGTTCACGGCCTGGAGCACCTGGCCGATCTGATCGCTCAGCACTAGAGCCGGCAGGTGCAACATCGCCGAAGCGCGCAGGCCGGTTCCGAGGTTGGTCGGGCAGGTTGTCAGGTAGCCGAGGCTGGAGTCGAAGGCGAAATCCAGCGCGCCCTCCAATTCGGTATCGAGATCCGACAAAGCCGCAAAGGCCGCGGTCAACTGCAGGCCGGGCCGGATCGCCTGCATCCGGAGGTGGTCCTCTTCGTTCAACATCAGGCTGAAGGTCTGGCGCCGCTCGATCACCGCCGCCGAGCCGTCGCCGCGGGCGGCATGTTCGCGTGAAATCAGGTGGCGCTCGACGAGGACCTGCTTTTGGACGGATGTCAGGTCGCCGAGTTCATGCGAAAACGCGCCTTTCATGGCAGGCAGCGCTTCAACCGCCGGCCGCATCAGATCGAGTGCGGCGGCGCGTTGGTCGCGTTTTGCCCAACCGGGAAATGGATGGTGCCGGAGATTTCGCGCCAGGCGGATCCGCGAGGTCAGCACCGCGCCATGACCTTCCTGCCCGCCCGCCATCCAGTCGGCGGGGTGCTTGATGAGTGTGTTGAAGCGCATCATGGATTCAGTGTTTCACCTCGTCCAGGTTCCGGATCTCGTCGCGGATGCCAGCCGCTTCCTCGTAGCTTTCGGACGCGATCGCCTGATCGAGACGCGAGCGCAATTCCTCGATACGCTGGTTCCGGTATTGCTGGGCCATCAATCCTTTTGGCACCTTGCCGATGTGGGTGATGCCTTTGTGCATTCCGCGGACCATTTGACCGACTTCTTCGGAAAATGTCGCATAGCAATCGCCGCAGCCGAAACGGCGCACGCGTTTCAAATCGTCCATCGTGAAGCCGCATGTCGGGCAACGCCGGCCGCCGCTTGGAGCATGGCCGCCGGACACGCCGGTGGTGGTGCCCGGTCCGCCGGGAAGGCCGCCGAGCAGCAAGTCAGCCAGGGAAAATCCGGTGGGATCGGTCACTCCGCGCTCCTGGGCGCAGGCATCGCACAGACAGACCTTCTTCATCTGTCCCTCCACCAGTTGGGTGAGGAAGACGGTCGCCTTCTTGCTGCAAAAGTCACACTTCATCGTCCGGGTTCTTTCCTATAATCAAGCATAGGGGGTGCCAGTGGTCATCGCCAGTTCGTGAAACGCCTTGAGAAATCTCGCGGTCAACTCGCCGGGCTTGCCGCTGCCGATGATCCGCCGGTCGAGCGCGACCACCGGAATCACTTCGGCCGCGGTTCCTGTTAGAAAACATTCGTCAGCGGTAAAGATATCATAGCGTGTCAAGGAGCACTCCTTGAAAGGCACGCCAAGCTGCGCGGCGATCTCGATAATGACTCCGCGGGTGATCCCGTCCAGCGCGCCGTCGCTGATGAATGGCGTCAGCAACTGGCCTTTTTTCACGAGGAACAAATTGTCGCCGGTGCATTCGGCGACGTAGCCTTGTTCGTTGAGCATGACGGCTTCCAAAGCGTTGGCCTGGATCGCCTCCACCTTCGCCATGATGTTGTTCAAATAGTTCAACGACTTCACCTGCGGCATCAACGCGGCGGGTGCGGGCCGGCGGGTCGCGCAGGTGATGATCGACAAGCCGTTCTTATAAGTTTCGTCGGGATACAACTTGATCGTCGAGGCGATGATGAACATGGACGGCTTCGGGCAAAGATACGGATTGAGGCCGAGCTCCCCGGGGCCACGCGTGACGACAAGGCGGATGTAACCATCCGTGAGCCCGTTGGCAGCGACGGTTTCGCAGGTGAATTTGATCACTTCCTCACGCGTCCACGGCAGATCGAGGATGATCGCCCGCGCCGAATCGAACAGCCGGTCGATGTGCTCCTCCAGCCGGAAGATGCGGTTGTTGTAAAACCGGATGCCTTCGAAAACACCATCACCGTATAACAATCCATGATCGAAGACCGAAACCTTCGCTTGGGATTCATCCACCAATTCACCGTCTAGCCAGATTTTCATGTGAGATTCTTCTCAAAGCGTAAGTGGATCGTCGGCGCTGGCAAGCGGGAGATTTCAGGGAAATTCCGATCGCTTCTCAGGATTCCGCGAAAGTCCATTTCGCGCACAGCGAACAAGGGTCTAACACCGCATGTTCACGGTTTTTTCGCAGGAGTGTCGGTGACCGACGACCAATCGAGCTCGCCATGATCGAGGCGCTGGATCTCCGCGGCATAGACGGCGTCCTCGTTCTTCGGGTCGATTTCCGCCGCCAGTTGGATGAAACAACGCGCCAGGCGCAGGTTCTGGTCGCCGCCCTGTTTGGCCAGCAACTGCCCGCGGCTCAACAACAGCCGTGCGAAGGCCTGCGCTCCGTATTCGCCCGCCTGCGCTTCCGGCATCACACCTTTCGCAAGCTGGAAACAAACCACTACAGCCCGTTTGTTGCGCGGCGAAATCTGCAAAGCGACTCCCAGCAAGCGCCGCGCTGCTTTCAGCGAATCCGGCGATGCTTTGGCGGTGATGACCTGATTTGAGGCATAGGACGCCATGTTGGTCGCATACTCGTCCCGCTCGGCATCGAGCATTCCCAGATCCGCCGTATAAACCCCGGCCTCGCTCCGCGGTGGCTCCCATGCAAAGCCATTGTTCTCAGCCGCGGAACACGCGATCACCGTCGCGAACAACGCCGCCGCTTGCCAAAGACCCCTCATCGGCGATAAGCATCGAAGAAGACCGACCCTTGGCAAGTGGCAATTCCCGATCCGACTTCCCCAAAATCGCAGCTTCGCGAATCGATGCGCCGACTGCTCCGGGGCGGCGGCCATGATTCCGCGCCTGCCTGCACCGCGCTGGATGCCTGGCTCATTGGCCATCCCGACCTCAAAACGATCGCAGTCTATTCCCCGCTCCCCGGCGAGGTCGATCCCGCCGCCGCCTTGCTCCGGCATCCGGAACGCCGTTGGGTCTATCCAAAAGTGGATGGCGAGCACCTGACCTACCATGCTCTTGAGAACACCGATCGCTGTTTGCAGGCCGGCTCCTTCGGCATCCTCGAACCCGCCGCCCATCTAACAGAAGTGCCGCTTCGCGAAATCGACGCCTTCATCTGCCCGGGCCTCGCCTTCGACAAACAAGGTGGGCGTCTCGGACGCGGCCGTGGATTTTATGACAGGCTCCTCGAAAAAGCACGTCCCGATGCGCTGAAAGTCGGGCTTTGTTTCAAAGAACAAATGGTGCCGGACACGTTTTCTGAACCGCATGATGTGCGCATGGATGACGTGCTCTTTTGAAGAGGTTGAGTGTTGATGGTTGAGTGTTGAGAGTCAGAGAAGAATTGGACCTCTCTGTTTCCGACTCTCAACACTCAACTCTCAACCCTCAACTATTCGGCGGCACCAGCCGGAACTCGGGAATGCGCGAGAACACCCATTCGCCGGTTGCCGTTTCGCCGAAAAACGCGCCTGACACTTTGGCCGCACGGGCGACGACGTGATAGCTGTTGTAGGAAAAATGTCCGCCGGGTTCGATCACCGGCGTTTGCCCGACGATCCCATCGCCTTCAACCACCGTGACCTCGCCCTCGTCTTCCTGAACCACCCATTTCCGCCCGCGGATCGTGACGGGCACCGCCGAATCGTTGTGGATCGAAATGAAATACACGAAGGGATACGGCTTTTCCGGCGGCGCGTCCAAACTGGGCATGTAGACGATATCGTCCACTTTCACGCGTAGCCCCAGATATTCCGTGATCGCCGTTGCCATTCCAACAATACTCCCGCGCCGATCCCGCCATGCCAAGTCGAAAAGAGCTTCCCGCCCGGTGTTTCTCTTGGATTATCAACCGCGAATGGACG
>JANMJQ010000163.1:0-7164 GCA_031371445.1 Akkermansiaceae bacterium | reverse complement strand
GAATTACAAGGAGGGCGGCAAATGGGATTATGCACTCCATGTCACGCTGCTCGCATTGCTGAAATTTTCAGCCGCCACAGGCGATCCGAAGTATGCGGACTTTGTGGAAAAATCCACGGGTACATGGATCAAGGCGGACGGCACCATCAATGGTTACTCGCAAGAAGATTTCAACATCGACAACCTTGCACCCGGCCGGACGGTTCTCGACCTCTACAAGCGCAGCAGTGACGAGCGTTATAAAAAAGCGGCAGCCACCCTGCGTGCGCAACTGGACACGCAACCGCGCACGAGCGAGGGCGGTTTCTGGCATAAGAAAAAATACACGAACCAGATGTGGCTCGACGGCCTTTACATGGGCGAGCCGTTTTACGCGCAATACACGCAGTCATTCGGCACGGGAAAAAACGACCCGGCTTGGGACGATATCGCGAAACAATTCCGGCTGATTGACCAACACCTCTACGATCCTGCAACCGGTCTCTACTATCACGGTTGGGATGAAGCGAAATCGCAAAGCTGGGCTAACAAACAGACCGGCACTTCGGCAAGCTTCTGGGGACGCGCCGAAGGTTGGTGGGCGATGGCGCTGGTCGAGACGCTGGAGTATTTTCCAAAAGATCATCCCGCGCGCGCGGAGCTGTTAGAAATTTGGAAGAAGACCGCTGACGGCATCGTGAAATGGCAGGACGCGAAGACCGGCGTCTGGTGGCAGGTTCTTGACCAAGGCGACCGGCAAGGCAATTACCTGGAAGGCACTGCTTCCGCAATGTTCGCCTATTCGCTGGCCAAAGGCGTGCATGACGGGACGCTGCCCCGCGAATTTCTCGGGCCCGCGCGCAAAGCCTACGATGGCATTCTCCACCATCTCATCCGCAAAGGTGAGGGCGGCGATATCAATCTCACCCAATGCTGCAAGGTCGCAGGCCTCGGACAGCCGGAAAAACGGGACGGAACTTTCGGCTATTACATCAGCGAGCCGATTGTGGAAAACGACCTCAAAGGTGTCGGGCCGTTCATTCTAACAGGTTTGGAACTGGCTCAACTGAACGAGGGCGCCGCGAATTCCGCCACTGCGCCAAACGCCGCATCCGGTTGGGATCAAGTGCCGGAAATTCTGGCGCGCATTGTTCCGCCAAGCTTTGCCGCACGCGATTTCTCGATCCTCGATTTCGGTGCGGTCAATGGTGGCGTGAGCGATTCGACAGAAGCGATTCGCAAAGCTATCGCCGCGTGTCATGATGCGGGTGGTGGCCGTGTCGTCATTCCCAAAGGCGGGTTTTTGACGGGTGCGATTGAATTGAAGAGTAACGTGAACCTCCATGTCAGTGACGGCGCGACGCTAAAATTTTCCACCGATCCCGCGCAGTATCCGACGGTGTTCACGCGCTTTGAAGGCATGGAGTTGATGAACTACTCGCCCTTCATCTACGCGTTCGGGCAGGAGAACATCGCGGTCACCGGCAAAGGCACCCTCGACGGCCAGGCTGCCGACACGAACTGGTGGGGCTGGGTGCGGAAAAGCAAAGATGCGCAGAGTCCCGCGTTGGCAACCGCCGACCGCAAGCGTCTCGATGACATGAACAACCAAAGCGTGCCGGTAAAGGAACGCGTTTTCGGTGCCGGACATTATTTGCGGCCAAATTTCGTGCAGCCTTATCGTTGCAAGAATGTGCTCATTGAAGGGCTGACCGTTCTCCGCTCGCCGATGTGGGAAATCCATCCGGTGTTGTGCTCCAATGTGACCGTGCGTGATTTGAACATCGTGAGCCTCGGTCCTAACAACGATGGCTGCGATCCCGAGAGTTGCCGCGATGTTCTCATCGAAGGTTGCAGCTTCACGACCGGTGATGATTGCATCGCTATCAAATCGGGCCGCAACAACGACGGCCGGCGAATCGCAGTGGCATCGGAAAACATCATCGTGCGCAAATGCGTGATGAAAGACGGCCACGGCGGTGTCACCATCGGCAGTGAAATCTCCGGAAATTGCCGCAACCTGTTTGCCGAGGATTGCCAAATGGACAGCCCTCATCTGGAACGCGCGCTGCGGCTCAAAACCAACGCCATGCGCGGCGGCGTGATCGAAAACATCTACATGCGAAACATCCAGGTCGGCCAAGTCGCTGATGCCGTGATCTCGATCAACTTCCGCTACGAAGAAGCCGAAAACGGACCCTTCATGCCGGTCGTCTGCAACATCGTCGTCGAGAATCTCAGCAGCCGCTCCAGCCCGCGCGTGCTCTCGTTGGTAGGATTTGAAAAATCACCGATCCGGGATGTCCACCTCATCAACTGCACGTTCGGTAATGTCGCGAAGGATGACCTTCTTGAAAACGTCGTTGGTTTAACAATGGAAAACGTGAAGATCGAGAAGAGCGGCGACAAAAAATGACGCCTAACTCTTCATTCCGAGCCGCGACCTGCTGGCGCACGTCTGAGACAAGTTCCGGAGCGACGGTCAATATGCGGTGAATTGCGTTCATTGGGACGGAAGTTCTCAAACCAATCCAGCCACCCAGGTTCCCCGGGGTGGCGGCGGGAGTGAGAAACCGCACAGAGACGCCCGCCACTGAATCTGGCTTTGAACGGCTAGACAAAAGGGGGTTGCGAGGCAAAAGGCAGGGAAACGATCTCTCCGGGCTTCAGCGTTTATCGCGGTTTTATCGGCGAGCGAATGCATTCATTTTGCCTCCTGTCCTTCCAGTTCATTTCCCTCTTAAGCGTTTCGCTAGTCGCGCAATCTCCGGCCTCTTCTCAGCCTCCGAAGATGACCATGCGATCACGTATTCGTCTGAATATTCCGACAGTTGTGGAAAGCGAACATTCTCAAACCCTTTTGGGAATTGCTTCTCAAGATCCTTTGGCAAGAACCCACCGACGTTCAATTCCCGCATCGCGTCAATAACCTGTGTCCATGTGCTGCATTGCACCATCGCGTCGATCTCTACGAGAGCATCGAGGGCCTTTTCATAGAGGAATCTGTTGAATCGGCCTTCCCCCTCTGCCAACACCAGCGGAAATCCGATCAAATCTTGCAACGTCCAAACAGAGCGCGATTTCGCCTCGGATGTGGGGAGCAACAGGCACATCGGTATCGCCTTCATAGCGACGGTCACCAATCCCGTGGGACAGTTTTCCCTTCGGAGGATTCCGAAATCGATACGCTTTGCCAAAAGTTCCGCGCGGGTGGCGGTGGAGGTCAAATTCCGGAAAATGAGTCGCAGGTCGTCTTTCTTAATTTTCGCCGCCCATGGGATGAGGTAACTGCGGATCATTCTCTCGCCGGCCCCGAAAACCACAGTGCGCCGGCCACTTCCCGCGTTCTCCCTCACGGAATCCATATTCCTCATGAAATTCTCCACCTCACGCGCGATTTGCAGGGCGGCCTCGGTCGGCTTGTTAGGAGACGCTGAGCGATCGAGTAACTCGACCCCGAACCAAGTTTCCAATTCGGCCACCTGCCGGCTGAACTGGCTTTGTCGGTTGGCATCTCCACCCGCGGCCCTCGCAATGCTGCCATTCGAGACGATCGCGGACAGGGTTTCTAACCGATCCAAGGAAAGCCCCTTGAGTTTGAGATGGGTTCTTGCCATGACTATTAAGTCATAGTGGATATGATCTCCCAAATTGCAAGCCGGGGAAAAGCTGTCATTCTTCGAGCCATGAGCAGGTGCGGGGTTTGTCTTAGAAAGCCGCGATTGCACCCCGGAACCGTTCTTGTTACTCCTTTGGTCCCATCCCCAATGCCAAATCACTCCGAAGCTGACGCCCGGATCAATATAGACCAGCTACTCCGGGAGGCGGGTTGGGATCCCGCGGACAAGCAACAGGTCCGGACCGAGGTGCCAATTTCGATTGCTTCCGATGTTAGAGACGCGGCCGGTAAGGTGATTACCCCCTCAACTCTTTCAGGCGTGATCGCCCCGCCGAAGAAAGCGGACTACGTGCTTCACGCCTCCGACGGCAAGCCCCTCGCCGTCATTGAGGCGAAGAAAAATGCCATCGATCCCTATCGGGCAAAAAATCAGGCCCTCCCCTATGCCAAGTCGATGGACGCGCCGTTCATCTTTTTATCCAATGGCTCCGCCATCTATTATTGGGACTATCAGGAGGCCGACGCACGGCCGGTGGCGTCGTTCTTTTCCCAGCGCGATTTAGAGCGTCTTATCAACCAGCGAAAAAATCGGCAGGACTTGGCCACCCTGCCGATTGCCGAAGACTACATCCGAGCGGGAGAAATCCGTTTTTTGCGCCCTTACCAATCCGACTGCATGCGGGCCTTGGACTCGGCGTTGCTGCTTAGGAAACGGCGTTTTCTCATCGAGCTGCCGACCGGAACCGGTAAAACCGATCTCACGGTCCTTTACATAAAGCGATTGCTGGAGGCCGGCCATGCCGAACGCATCCTTTTCCTCGTCGATCGGGAGTCCCTCGCCAAGCAGGCTCTGGAAACCATCCAGGATCTCCTTCCCAGCTATTCCAGCTATTGGCTTAAGGCGGGCACCGCGCCCCAGCACAAGCAGATCACCGTCTGTTTGCTTCAGACAATGATGAGCCGTTACTCGTCGTTTACCGCCGGCTACTTCGATGTGGTGGTGGCGGATGAGGCGCATCGTTCAATCTACGGCGCATGGCGGCCGGCACTTGAGCATTTCGATGCCTTTCACATCGGCCTAACGGCCACGCCCGCCCAATACATTGAGCGGAACACCTATCAGTTCTACCATTGCGAGAACCAGCAACCGGATTTCTCCTATCCGATTGAAGACGCCTTCGAGAACCAATTTCTTGTCCGCTATAAATTCGCGGAAGGCATCACCGAGCTTCTTGCCGAAAGTTTCGAGGAAAACGGCGAGGAATACAACCCGACCGAATTCGAACGCCGTTGGACCAACCCGGCCACGAATGAACTGATGATGCGCGAGTTCGACCGCCTCGCTCACGAAAATTTCAAAACCCTCGCTCCCGGCCTCAGCGACAAGGACGGCCCCGGCAAGGCTATAGTCTTCGCTATTACGAAAAACCATGCTACCCGGCTTGCGAAAATCCTCAACGACCTCCACCCGGAAGCAAAGGGCCAGTATGCGGAAATCATCACTTCGGACGTGGCCGATGCCGAGGGCCTGATCCGCCGCTTCAAGCGCGAGTCCTATCCACGAGTCGCCGTCTCCGTAGGCATGCTTGATACCGGCTTCGACTGCCGTGAAGTTCTCCATCTCGTGATGTGTCGCCGCGTGCGTTCGCCGATTCTCTATCAGCAAATGCGCGGACGCGGCACCCGCACCGCTCCTCACATCCAGAAGAAGGGCTTCGTCATCTACGACTTCTTCAAGAACCACGAATACTTCGGCGATGCCGACGACCATCCATTCACCGGTTCGGGCATCGGCGGTGGAGGAGGACCGCGTCCCGGCCCTGGTGGTGGCGAATTGATCGAACTCGACCGCGATGACCGTTGGCGTGAGCGGGTCACCTATGTCGAAGTCGGACCAGATGAAATCCGCATCGAAAAAGCGGAATATCGTTCGCGCTGGGAACAAACCATCACCGCCGCGCAAACTTCCGATCCAGTCATCGCGAAAATCAAAATCGGCGAAGACCTCACCGACGAGGAACAGGATGCGCTCTCCCTCCGCCTCAACGAAAACGTCAACTACTTCAACGAGGAAAACCTCCGCCATGCCTACAAGACACCAGCCGGAACCATCATCGACTTCATCCGTGCCGCTCTTGGGCTGATCGTGGTGAAATCCCGTGAGGAACAGATCGACGACAACTTCCGTGCCTGGCTCGTTTCCCACCAGTTCACGCCCGAGCAGGCCGGTTTCCTCTCGCTGCTCAAGTCCCGCGGCCTCGCCAATGGCCACATTGAGCTTTCCGAACTTTTCGAGCCGCCGCTGATCCACTCGAATGCCCCGGAAAAGGCGCAGCAACTCTTCGGCCCGGACATCAAGGAAATCGTCGCCGAACTGAATTCCCAAGTTTTCGACACTCCCGCCTCCGCCTGACCCCATGCCCGCGAAAAAGAAAGTCCCCACGAAAAGGAAAGCTGCCGCCATTGTCGGCGGACTCCTCGTTCCCGAAAATATCGCCCCCCTCGTCTTCCCCCTCCGCCATGAGAAGGTCATTCTCGACTCAGACCTCGCGGAACTTTACGGCGTGGGGACAAAGGCTCTAAACCAAGCGGTCCAGCGTAACACCGACCGGTTTCCTGCCGATTTCATGTTCCAGCTAAGTCAGACGGAATGGGATAATTTGCGGTCACAATCTGTGACCGCAAATCCGCAAGGCTATGTTTTGCGGTCACAATCTGTGACCGCAAAACGCCGCACCCTCCCCTACGCCTTCACCGAGCAGGGCGTCGCCATGCTTTCCAGCGTCCTGCATTCGCCCCGTGCCGTGGAGGTGAACATCGCCATCATGCGCACCTTCGTCCAGCTCCGCCGCCTGATGGACTCGAACGCCCTGCTCGCGGAAAAAATCGAAGCCCTCGAAGCAAAATACGCCGAGCACGATCAACATTTCCAACTGGTCTTTGACGCCATCAAACAACTCATCTCAGCGGACACCGACGCCCAGGCTCCGCCCAAACGCGAAATCGGCTTCCACACCGCCTGATCCCACCACTCTTCCATGAATTCCGATATCCGCCAGAAACTCGATACCATCACCAACGTGATGTGGTCCGGTGGCCTTGCCAACCCCATCACCTACGTCGAGCAACTTTCCTACCTGCTCTATCTGAAACTCCTCGACGAGGCGGAAAACCAACACACGCAGGCAGAACTGCTTGGCATCACATTGGACCGGCCCACGCTTTTCCCGGCCCAGGCAAAACGCTACCGGTGGTCGGAGTGGCGGTTTAAGTCCGGGCGCGATCTGCTAGACTTCGTAAGCGATGAAGTTTTTCCTTACATGGCCTCGCTTGTCCGGGAAGCTCCGTCTGTCGCAACCTTCTTCGCCGATGCGCGCTTCCAGTTCGAGGACCCACACGTTTTCAAGGAGGTCGTCGATATCCTAGACACCTTCCAATTCGCTAAGCTTGGTCCGGACGTAAAGGGCGACATCTTCGAATACCAACTCCTGAAACTTCAAAAGCAGGCCAAATCCGACTTGGGCCAGTACCGCACGCCGCGCCAGCTCCGGCAGTTCATGGTGCAG
>JANMJQ010000161.1:0-74109 GCA_031371445.1 Akkermansiaceae bacterium | reverse complement strand
CCGAAGCCGTGCCCGGGAAAGGCCCGCAGGAAGCGCTTTTCGGTGCCCTTGCCATGGGCGACCACCGCCGCGCCGGCGAGGCGGCTTTTGAGCTCCGGCCAAAGCCCGAGCAGCGGCGGCGCTTCTTTCAATTGCGCGGGTCCGATGCCGTGAATTTTGCGCGCCGACCACTGGATCGGTTGGTCCGTTTGCAGATAAGAAACGAACGAACTGTGATGCCCGTCATCGACCGACCACGAAGCGAGCCCGACCTGCACGGGGCTGTCGGTTTTCCCACGTGTCGCGCCCGCAGATTCGAAATCGATCGCAGTGAAGTGGCAGTGGCGGACAAGGGGCATCTGGGGCGCGAGTGTGGGCTCCTGTGACCGTTGAGGCAAGGCGTGGGTCGGCTGCTTTTCGATATCAGACTGGGAGGTCGATTGATGATTGTTGATATGTGATTTGACGGATCAGCCGTTCCATAAGCGCTCTCTTCTTCCAAATTCAAAAATCAAAAATCATCAATCCCATAGGCCTCGCTATCCGCTGTGGAGCGCACCACATTCTGCCTGATATCCCAACCGATCCAGTGGACTCCTCACTCCCAGCGCCCCCACGCCCTTCGCGACATGCGTGTAAATCTCCGTGGTCCTCACATCCGCATGTCCCAACAACGTCTGGATGGTCCGCAGGTCCGTTCCTCCTTCCAGCAGATGCGTCGCAAACGAATGCCGGAACGCGTGGGTCGTCGCCCGCTTGTCGATCATTCCCGCAAACAGCCGCCAGCAGAGTTCCAGGCTGTTAGATATTGGAAAGCCGGAGCGATCCTGATATTTCAGGAATCCGAAGAAAAATCCGCGAATGCATCAAGTCCCACATTCCATCCTATTTCTTTGCCTTTGAAGAACATCCGGGCTTATCTAGCAGACGCTAACCGCTGACCAATATCAGCCATGTCTGATATGCCGGTCGGCTTATAAACACTGTTCGGCAGAATCAAAAGATGAAGAAAAACTGGCATCTCTATTTGATCTCAATTGGCATCCTCCTCTTGATTGGAGGATTTATTTACGATGTCATGTTTGCCGGGATACCTTATCAGGATCCAACGCCAGTCCTCCAAGCCAACTATGATCGACAGTCCGGTATTGCGGCATCTATCATGCGAGCTGGAGTTGGCATCTTTTCACTTGGCCTGGTCTTTTTGATTTTCCGCCGTGTGCTACAGCGATTTAGCCCCCCTGAATCACCATGAGCCCCCTACTTGCGCAATACCGGAGAACCAACAAGCCGAACACGTCGTGGGTGGCAACGGCGGATAAGCTCCCTTGTTCGCTTCGCTCTGTGAGTCTGGCCGGGCCACCACATTTAACGGCAAGAGACACGAAAACAACGCTGCGGCTTTACTAGTGTAATGAGACTACGAGCCAACCCATTAAGAGGTTCACGCGCTTTGAGGTCTCAGCAGAATACATACACAACAATCCACCATCGACATACATTCACCTATGAAATTCACACTACTCGCAGCCTCATGTTTCCTGGCATTGCCCCTGATAGCGCAAGACGCACCCCATCGCGTTGTCCCTCAGCCTAGAGTGTCCAGCGGCACAGCACAAACTCCAGCAGAAGCAGAATCCCTTCAGAAGAATATCACAATTAGACTTCACGGAACTACCACGACTGGCGCTGACATTGACCTCTCCCTTTCTGGGATCGGCCCGAGTTTCACTGCCGATCAGGTCGTCAACGATGACACAATGTTAACCTGCCAGTATGTCGTCTCCGAGACCGAGACCGGCTACAGAGTGTCTTATTCCGTGGGAGCGCGGATCAAGGTCGCCACGCAAACCAGCCAGAACTCTACGAATTACGAATATCATGATGTCACAATATCCGGCACCGTCCTCTGTTCTGCGGACCGCCCGCAAGTCTTGGTTCGCAATGGATCAAAGCCGTTGCAGCTAACGATCACCAAAGAAGCCGCGCCATCCAACGGCGATAAGCCCTCAAATTGAATTCGAGCTTCCATCTCGCCGTGGATGCGCTCAAACGTTGGACGAAAAACAAGAAAAACACATATTAAACTGAAGAAATGAGTAGAAACATTATTATAACCACTCTATTCGGATTCTTGATCGTCCAGCAAACTTTGGGCGCCGATATGCAATCACCGGCAGTGAACCTGCCGCAGGTCAGGAACGAGAAGACTCATGTTGTTCCTTCATTCTGGGCTCAGATGCCGCAACTCAAGGCTAAGACAACCCTGAACATCATTGATGCCAATGGGCCTGGAATTGTGACCATGATCCACAGCAGCGCACTGGGAACTGCCATGGGAACGGGATTCAATTCCGATGCAGCGAAATCCGTCATGGTGAGTGTATTCTATGATGGTGAAACCAAACCTTCCATTAAGATGCCCTATATGGATTTCTTTGCCGATATTCAGTGTGAGAGTGCGTACTATAATACCATCTATTTCTCCAAGGTCAAAGAGTCGCACAATTTCCGGCTCCAAATGCCTTTCCGAAAGCACATTACCATCATGGTGACAAACTCTTCTGATGCAGACTTGCTGGGCTATGTGGATGTGCAATGGGAAGAGCTGTCGAGCCTGCCGGAGAACTGCGCCTATTTGTATATCGACTACAAAAGCGGGAATATTAATCCCGATAAACCACTGACCTTGTTTGAACTGAACCGGCCAGCCACCATCGTTGCTCATTGGATGCAGTATGAATCAGCCAAGAGCCCCCACGGAGAGGTAATCTGCGAAGGCAACCAGGAAGTCTATCTCGATGGCGATAGAACCCCGACCCTGAACTATCTCGGAACGGAGGACGTGTATGGCTATTCGTGGGGATTCAAGGGTATTCAATCGGACAACTTCGCGGCCATCATTAAGCAGGAGGATCTGAAACCGAGCGGCTCTCGAATCGCTATCCTGCGCTGCAGGGAGAGGGACACCATATCGTTCAAGCAATCCTGCAAGTGGGTACTGACCTACCTCACGGATCCCTCGACCATCAAGACTCTCAGTGATACTCCGGTGCCATATCGGCACTGTGTTTACTACTATTCAAAACCACAGCCAGCAGGAACAAACAACGAAAACAGGAAATAAGAGGCCAACCAGTTTTTGAACGCGACTCTTCACCCCGCGAAACGCGGGGTTTGAGCGCGTTAAAATGTACGTTGGGCGGAAACAATTTCGCCACGCGTAATTACGCTTGACGTAATACGAGGCGGTGGTATTTTCGGGTGGTGATCGAAAGTTTCGGCGATTCAGCGACTGAGAGCATTTACCGCGGCTTACGGGTCCGTGGCCTGCCTGGGGATATCCAGGAGCGGGCCCGGCGCAAGCTGCGGATGATCAATCAGGCACGAATCGTTGAGGATCTTCAGGTTCCCCCAGGCAATCGACTTGAACAGTTGAAGGGGAAGCTGGCTGGGTTCTGGAGCATTCGGATCAACCAACAATGGAGAGTCGTTTTCCGATGGGAGGATGGCTCGAAGCACGAAGTGAAGATTATCGACTACCATTAAGATTATGAGCGCATCCAAATACCTACCACTGATTCATCCTGGTGAGATCCTGCACGAGGAATTCATCAAGCCGATGGGACTGAGCCTTGCATCGGTATCCCGTGCGACCGGCATTCCAGCTTCGCGCCTTACGGAGATCACGAAGTGCCGGCGCAGCTTGACCGCAGAGACGGCATTGCGGCTCGCGAAGTTCTTCGGCACCTCCGCCGCATTCTGGATTGGGCTGCAATCTGAGCATGATTTGGAAGTGGCCGAGAGAGCCGTGGGTGCTAGAATCCAGCGTGAAGTGATCTCACACGCCTCATAAGAGCCCAACAAGGCAATCCACCGAATCGGGCATAAGCTTTTCAATCTCATGAATCATTCTCCTTTCATCCGCGCCCGATTCGGTGCGCTTTAACGTTGGGCCAACGCAAAGGGGTCAGGTCTTGCATTTCAACAATACTGATTGGAATCGGTGTAGATGTAGATGAATCGGGCATTTCGAGAACACGCGCAATTCTCCGCACGGGGGCATGACCGCTTGGCAAATCGAAAAAGCCACGACAGGAGTGTCGGGGCTCTTTAGGGTCTGACTCTCAACACTCAACACTCAACCATCAACTCTCAACCTCTTCGTTCAAAGACACGACAGGAGTGTCGTGGCTCCTTAAGCCGTGCGCTCACAGCCACTTCATTTTCCTGAAGGCGATCAACTGGATGATCGCGATCGCCGCCATGGTCCCCATCACCCAAATATAAGCATGGGGTTGGTAGAGCTCCGGCATGTTGAGCGGCAGCTTCCGGCCATCGGGTGTTTCCGGGGCGAAGTTCATGCCATAAACGCCCACAATGAAGGTAAGCGGGATGAAAATCGAAGTGATCACCGTCAGCACGCGCATCACGTCATTGGTGCGGAGGCCGACGCTGGAATGGTAAAGTTCCATCAGCCCTGCGGTGATTTCCCGGTAGGTCTCGACGAGGTCCATCAACTGGATGGTGTGATCGTAACAGTCCCGCAGGTAAACCTTGGTTTCCGCGCTGACGAAAGTGGTGGAATCGTGAAGCAGCGAGTTAACGACATCGCGCAGTGGCCAGACGAAGCGGCGCAGTTGGGTGAGGTTGCGCTTGTACCCGTGGAGGGTGAGAACCATTTCCCGCGACGGCTTGATCAGTAGTTGGTCTTCCAGTTCCTCGATGTGGTTTCCCAGTTCTTCGAGGACGGGGTAATAATGGTCGATGATGGAATCCAACAACGCGTAGGCGAGATAGTCGGCTTTCGATTTTCGGATCGCGCCCCTGCCTCCACGGATGCGCTCGCGGACGGGATCGAAAACATCGTATTCGCCTTCTTCCTGAATGGTGATGAGGAAATTTTCGCCCAGGAAAATGCTAACTTGTTCGCCGCAGATATTGGAAACCTTGTCATGATAGACCATCTGGGCGATCATGAAGAGATAGTTTGGAAATATCTCCGATTTGGGACGCTGGCCGACGTTCAGGGCGTCTTCCAATGCGAGCGGATGAAGATGGAAGATCTCGCCGATGGTCTTGATGGCTTCAACATCGCCAAGACCGTCGATGTTGATCCAGTTAACCTTGCCGTTGTCGGGACAGGCAGCCAGTTCGCGGAGATTGGTTATTTTCCGTTCCGCAAGATGGTCTCCGTCGTATTCGATCAGTTGAATGACCGGCGGGACCGCCTTGCCGTTCACCAGATACGGAACCAACGTTGCCGGCGCGGAGCCGGGAGCGGAGCGGCGGACCTTGAACATGGACGTGATCCTGGCTGCTGGATTAAGGAAGCGGCACCGTAATGGCATGGTGGTCGCTCACCTCGCGCGGTGAATCGATCATCGCGTCTGTTAGATCGCCGAGGCCTTTGGTGAAGATGTAGTCGAAGGTGGTGGGTTGGAATTTCCCAGTCTTGTCACCCCGCCAGGTGAGACGCTTTTCCTTGTCAATACCTTCCCATGTATTCCGGAAGCCGCCCGCAGTCAGTAATTCCACGGCATGGCAGAGAGGGAACTGGTTGTCCGTATTCGTATTGAAATCTCCGGCGGCGATCCAGCCCGAGATCTTTTTGCCTTCGAAGGCCTTTTCGATGATAGGCTGATGTGCCAGCAGTTGCTTGGCCTGGTCGTTGCGCATGTCAGCGACTTGCTTGGCGGCCTCATCGGTGCCGGTGCCCCGGTTGCTTTTGAAATGGTTGCCATAAACCATCAGCAAGGTTCCGTCCTTCTGTTCAAGCGCGGCAAATGAAAAGCCGCGCGGGGTGAGTGGAACATTGGCCTTCCATGGCTCCGAGTCGGCTCCAATGCATTTCAACTTGGAGGCGATGCCGATCTGCTGGGGACGGATCACCGCGGTTTCGGGATCGATGAAGTTGCTGACCACGTGGGTTGTCAGTCCGGGAACGACCGATACGAGTTCGTTGAAGGAAGCCCAGTCGCGCACTTCGATGCCGATGAAGATATCGGGATTGATTTCCTTGAGCGCCGCCTGGGCCTGCTTCATGTGCTCATCGGCCTCGGCTGCGGAGGCGGTGGGTCGGTGGCCGGGAAACCACTCGAGGTTCCATGAGACAACCTTGACTGCGGCATTCGCCAATCCGGAAGGCATCAGAAACATGGCAACCGCGACGCAAAGGCAGCGGATGATGGGAGGGGAATTTTTCATATGAATTTCTAATTGGGGAAGCGGAATGGAGCAGCGGAAAGACCAAATGTGGGGTCAACATTTCATAAGGCAATCTTACAAAAGGATGCCGTGAAGAATGACACCGGCAACGGTAAAGTAAATGACTAGCCCGGTGACATCCACCAGCGTGGCCACGAATGGTGCCGACGAGGTGGCTGGGTCCAGTCCCAGCCGTTTGAGCAGGAAGGGTAGCATCGAACCGGAAAGGGTGCCCCACAACACCACGCCGATAAGGGAAATTCCCACCGTGAGCGCGATGAGCGGCCAGTGCCTCCCATAAATATTCGGGAAAATCGATGCCCAGATCATGATGCGAACCGCTCCTACGATCGCGAGGATCAATCCGAGCGAGCATCCGGAAAAAATTTCCCGGCGCATCACCCGCCACCAATCCTTGAGGGTCACTTCGCCGATGCCCATGGCGCGGATAATTAGCGTGGCTGCCTGTGAACCGCTGTTGCCACCGCTGGAAAGGATCAGCGGCACGAATGCGTTCAGCACGATCACTTTCGCGATTTCATCTTCGTAATGCTTCATCGCGGTGGCGGTGAACAGCTCGCCAACGAACAAGACGACCAACCAGGTGGCGCGCTTTTTCATGAGCTTGCCAAACGAAATATCCATGTAGGGTTCGTCGAGCTGTTCCATACCCCCGATTTTGTGGATATCCTCAGTGGCTTCTTCTTCGGCCACGTCGAGGATGTCATCCACGGTAACGATGCCGACGAGGCCACCGTGGCGATCGACGACGGGCAACACTGTACGGTCATATTTCCGGAATGCCGCCACTGCGGTTTCCTGGTCGTCGGTGGCGTGCAGGGCGGTGAAAATGCCGTCGCGGAGCTCGCTCACCGTTTTGTCGAGTGGGCAAAGCAGGAACTCGCGGATGCGGACATCGTCTAGCAACTTTCCGTCCTGCTCCACCACATAGAGCACATTGAGCGTCTCGCGGTCGCGGCCGTGGGTGCGGATATGCTGAAGCACGCGGCTTGCCGTCCAGTCGTCGAGGATAGTGAGATACTCCGACGTCATCAACCGGCCGATACTGTCCTCGGGATAATCCAACAGCTTCAGCGCCACAACGCGTTCGTCGTGGGATAAAAATCCGATCAACCGCGCACAGACTTGGGTTGGCAACTCTTCGAGCAACGCCGTGCGGTCGTCATGCGCCATGGCTTCCAGAATTTTGGCAGCCTCCTCGTTGCCCATGGCATGCAGCAGCGCTTCCTGCGCTTCGGCTGGAAGATATTCAAACAAGTCGGCAGCTTTGTCCGTGGAAAGCAACCGGAACAACACGGCTTGTTCGGCGGGAGACAGTCCGTCCATTGCTTCCGCCGCATCAGGCGGCTGCAGGTTGGAAAGCTCAACCTTTATTGCGGCGAAATCCCGCTGCGCGAGCAGCTCAGCCAAGCCCGGCATGGTGGGTTCGGTGCTCATTGGTAACTCGTCCCGAAAGCGAACTGGCGGAAATCCTCAACCAAGCGATGGGGAATCCGCCGCCGGCTGGCTGGCATTTCCAGCAGGGCGCCGGCCTTCCGCTTCCAATTTTGACTTGGCGATGGCGAGCTTGTCCCGCTGCTCGGATGAAATTTTGGGATACTGCAAATTCATCCCGTTGATTGCGGATACGATGATGTCCGACACCAACGCGCGGGCCACGTGCTTGTGATCGGCGGGGATGATATACCAAGGGGATTTTTTGGTGCTGGTCGCGCTGATGGCGTCCTCATACACGTGCTGATAGTCCTTCCAATGCTCGCGCTCGGCCAGATCGCCTTCTGAAAATTTCCATTGCTTGTTCGGGTCGTCGATTCTCGTGAGAAAGCGTTTGCGTTGTTCTTCTTTCGACATGTGCAAAAAGAATTTCAAGATCAAGGTGCCGTTCCTCGCCAGATGCTTTTCGAAACTATTGATATCCTGGTAACGCTTTTCCCAGAAACGTTTGTCGGGAGTTCCAAATTTCGGCGTTGGGATGTATTCCGGATGAACCTTCACCACGAGCACATCCTCATAGTAGGAACGGTTGAAAATGCCAATCCGCCCGCATTCGGGAAGGGACTTCGCATAGCGCCAGAGAAAGTCGTGATCCAGTTCTTCGACGGAAGGTTGTTTGAAACTGAAAACCTGGCATCCCTGGGGATTCACTCCCGACATCACATGCCGGATGGTGCCGTCTTTGCCGGCCGCGTCCATGGCTTGGAAAATAAGAAGCACGGCCCGGGTGTCGCTCGCATATAACAACTCCTGCGCCGCATCGAGGTTCGCGCGGTTTTCCTCCAGCAGCGCGGTGGCGCTTTCCTTGGCCATTTGTTCACCTTCGCCAGCGACCGGATTGTCATCCACGCTGTCGGTCGAGTAATTCTTCAGCTTCACTTTCGTTCCAGGCTTCACCCGAAAGAGGTCGATCTTTTCTTGCTTTAACATGGGGACGACGGGGTTGCGGGTGGATCATCGGCAAGGTGCTTTCCTCCGATGGAGATATTCTCGTTTCGATTGCCCCGGACACAAGCATGGATCGAGTGGAGGCCGCGCTTCCCTTGGTGTCAGTCAGGAATGTGCGCGTTCAAAATCAGGATGCGGCGCATCTCGGCAATGGCCTGGGGATCGTCATAAGCCCCGTGGCCATCGGGAACGATCAGTTCCGACTCCGCGCTGTCGAGATGCGAGCTCCAGTAAGGGACCACTCCGTCGCTGCTATCCGGCGTATTTCCTTTTCCGCGGTCGCCGATGATGGTGTGATGCGGCACTTTGATGGGCACTTTTTCCAGGCCGCGGTAGAGCGGATTTTTCGGAGACAGGCCGCCGATGCTGGTGAGCTGGCCGCGTGAGACAAGGTTCGCGGGCAGGTCGATGAATGCCTTCGTGATGTTGCTGGGCAGTTTCAGGACCTTGATCAACAGACTGGTGAGGGAAAGATCCGCCAGCTTGCTGCCGCGGTGGGGGGTGCAGATATAGATTTCCCGGCCGATGTCGGGATTGGCGGAAAACAAGAGAGCGCGCTTCACCAAATTTTCCCGCCCCATCTGGTCAAAGAGATTATCGGCGCCTTTTTGCCATACCGCGTCCCACAACGTCCGGCCTGGCGTGATCACCTGCATCCGCGAAAGCAGCCCCCCCATGCTGTGACCGATAAGGACCATCTTTTTCGGTTTTCCCACCACGCCTTCCCACGCGGCCAGTTCTTCCCGCAGCCGCATCGATGAGTAGGAAATCGGCCAACCGGTGGGATAATAAAATATCATGTATTGATAACGTCCGCGGAGTTTGGGGTCCGCGCGCAAATCGTTGATCACATCGCGCCACATCCGGGGATGGGAGTTTAGCCCGTGCACCAGCAGGACCGGGATCCGCTTGGGGTTGTAAGGCTCGAGCATAATCAATCTCGAATCGAAATTTCCCGGGTGAACCAAACCTCTGAGCGCGATGGTGATCTCGTTGATGTCATTGGTTTGCTCAACGATCGGAGCGGTGAAATCCGCGGCGAGAGGATATTCGGTTTGGCCGAGCTTTACCTTCGACACATAGGTCGGATCGTAACCTGTGAGGAAAACCCGCCGACCGCCTCCCCTCGGGGACGCGTGATCGAACGACAACACCGCCGTGATCGGTTCGAGATATCCACGGCTGGTGACGAAGCGTTGCATCTTGCGGTCGGTGGGACGCTTCCATTTGGGGGCCGAAGGCACTCCCACCCCGTCTTCGATATGCCAATGCTCGCAAAGCTTGTGCTTGACCTCGCGCGCGGGTTTCGCCGACTCCAATTCGGCCAGCGGGTAGATCCCTTCTTTCCGCGAGATGCCCGCATCGACCTGATAGGTATATCCGCCATAGCTGAATTGCCTGTCACCCTTCGCATTTGAACCAATAAAGTTCACCGCCACCTTCTCGGTCGCCGTATTGATGATTTGCAACGCGTGCCGCTGATTATCGGAAAGCGAACCCATGTTGCTGACCGAACCGCCATCCGTATCCAGCACGTTCCATGCGATCTCGGCGGCGCGAAGCTGATAGACTGCGGCGACATCATGATTGGCGCCCTTGGTGTTGGCGTGTTTCAGCAATGCCTCCGCATCGACGAGGGTCTTTCCATCAAGCGAAGGAGTCGATGGACTCCAAGAGGCCGGGAAATTGCCGCAAGAAACGCACAGTGTCGCGGCGAGCAGGCAGCCTGCGAAAGTCCGTGCGCGGAAGAGGGACATTGGGACCGCTGAATTAAAACAATTGATCAAAACAAGCTTAACCAGCTTCGCTTCACCTTGGGAAACAGCTCGATGTTGGCTGCTTCCATCAATTGCTTCGACCATTCATCGCAGATTCGCTCGTTCGGCCGCGAGGAGATCGATTTCTCCGGCTTGAACACCTTGATTTCCGGCGAGCGGCGGTCGGATGCGGTCGAGATCAACTTGCCGGTGTGGGCATCGCGAACGCGTGCTTCGAAGGCGCAGACAGGCAGGCCGGTGCTGATGACCGGCGCGGTGGGCTCCGCACCCGGTTTGGCGGGAGGCGCGGTTCCGCCCCCGAAGCGGACTTCCGTCAGGGCGACTTCGAGGATCAGAGTGTTCGGCTGCGAGGCGTCCGTGGTCTTGTAATAGATGCAAACCGGCGATGAGAACGCCTTCTGCAGCGACTTGTCGAAATGGTTGGCAAGGGCTTCGGAGCGGCGCAGGTAGCGGCTGCGGGTTGGCACATAGGCGCTCTTGCTTTCCCCCCAGAGATCGCGTTTCAGATAAGACGTGGTGACCGAACGCACGACGATGTTCTTGTATTTTGTGATATCCACCTTGGGATCGCGCCATGAATGTTCGAAGGGAAGCCTCTCAATGTGTTTCGAAGTATCCGTGTGCGTGGATTTCAAAAAGGCGGTGGGCTCGGTGCCGCCCGTAGTCACCTTTTCAAGGCCGCAGCTCGTGAGGCAGGAAATCGCAGGTAGGGCGACGATGAGTGAAAAAAGGGCAAGGCGTTTCATCGGAGTGGCGGATTTCTAGCAGACAGCCATCGTTCGTGAAGCCTTTTCCCGCAAGGCCCGCGTGCGATTATTTCAACAGGCACCAAATCGGCTGCGGATAGATCCCGAGGATCAGGACCGCTGCAGTGAGTGCGATGATACAAACCTTGCTGATGACAGGCAGCTCTATGGGCGTCTCCGTGGCGGGTGCCGACCACCAAATGGCCTTCAGGACGTTGAAATAGTAATAGAAGCCGGCGGCGGCCCCGATGGTGGCCAACGCGACGCCCACCCAGAGGCCTGCATTTACAGCGAGGGAGAAGACCAGGAACTTGCCGATGAAGCCGGCCGTCGCGGGCACGCCGGCGAGGGCCGCAAGCAGGATGGTCAGTGCCACCGCGAGTTGGGGGTTGGTTTTCCCGAGTCCGTTGAAATCGACGATACGCTCGCCGTCGCGTTGGATGCGGATCTGCGAGAGGACAAAGAACACGCCAAGGGTCATCAGCAGGTAAGTCGCCAGATAAAACGACACCGACTTGACCGAACCTTGCGAGTCAGCGGTTTCGGGAGTCCATGCAGCGAGCGCGAGAATGAGGAAGCCAGCGTGGGCGATCGATGAATAGGCGAGCAAACGCTTGAAGTTCGTTTGCGGGATAGCGGCCAGATTTCCGAACAACAGAGTGGCACAGGCGAGGATCAGCAAGAGGGACATCACCGGCCCCCGCGTGAGTTCGCTCGACAAAAACGGTGTGAGAAAACGGATCGCCAGAATGAATCCCGCGGCTTTGGACCCGACAGACAGAAAAGCCGTCGTCGGTGTTGGCGCGCCCTGATAGACGTCGGGAATCCAGATTTGCATCGGAACCACGCCCATTTTGAAACCAAGTCCGATCATGACAAGGGCGACGCCAAACAGCAGGGGTGTTAGATTCAGCGAGGAATAGTAAATGGGAGCGCCCGCGATGGGGTTCACGGAGTGGGGGATCAGCTTTGTGGCGATTTGGTCCAGGCCCATGGTGCCGGTGCTGCCATAAATCCATGCGATGCCATAGACGAGGAAGCCGGTGCTGAGCGCGCCGAGGATAAGATATTTAACGCCAGCTTCCAACGAACCGACGTTGCGGCGCATGTAGGCGACGAGGATGTAAAAAGTGATGGTGACAAGTTCCATCGCAACGAAGGCTCCCGCCAAATCCTTGGCCGATGCCAGCCACATCATGCCCGCACAGGCGAACACGGGCAGGCAGTAATACTCACCCGTGCCTGCTTCGGAATCCGGTGTTTCAGTGAATCGCGCGAGGACCTTGCGATAGTCGATGGCCATCGGGATAACCAGAATCGTGCAGGTCAGTGAAAACAGTTTGTAGAACCTCGCGATGGGATCGAAATTGTAGAAACGCCACAAGGGCCATGCCGCCCATTTGTAGTCGGGAGCATCCGCGGGGCCAACCGCACCTGCACACAGGACAAGGATGACAACGAGGCCGATCACCGCCGAGACGCCGACCCATGCCTTGCTCTTGGCACCTGAAAACGCTTCGGCGATCAACAAGACGATGCCAAGGCAGACGGTCAGGGCTTCGAGGTAAAAGGCGGGCATGGTGGAATGGAATGAGGTTATTTGTTATGGGTTATGAGTTATTGGGGTGATTCACGAATAACTTTTAACGAATAACTTTTAACTTATCGGAGAAGGTTCAGCAGCAAATTCGGATAGAGACCCACCGCGAAGAGTGCGATGACCAGCAGCAGCGCCGGAAGGCGATCGGCGAAAGTCAGGTCGGGTGCGGAGGCCGTTGCCGGCACTGTGGGGCCTTGGAAGATGTTCCGGTAGGCGCGGAGCATATACAGCGCGGAAACCACGACACCCCAGATTGAAAGGATGCAGGCGATCTGCACCGGACCCAAACCAGCGGTGCCGTTGTAGCTCTTGAACGCGGAGAGGAAGACGAGGATTTCCCCGGAGAAGTTGGCGAGGCCGGGCAGGCCGATGGATGCCATGGCGGCGATTCCGAAGATGAAGGCCAGGGCGGGTGCGGGTTTCGCAAGGCCACCAAGATCGGCGATGTCGAGTGAGCCTGTTTTGCGTTCGATACTATCCGCGAGCCCGAACAACAAGGCGATGGAAATACCGTGTGCGAACATCAGCACCACGGCCGCTGATTGGGCGAGGGGATTTTGCGGAAAGGCAATGAGGGCGGCGATGGCCAGGAAGATATAGCCCATGTGCATCACCGAGGAGTTTCCGAGCATCAGGTCCAGCCGCTTTTGCGAAACAGTGACATAACCCACCCATAGAATGTTCCCCAGAAGAAGAACCAACAAAGGGGTGAGCCAAAATTGTAAACCATCCGGCACTAATGGGATCGCGATCCTGAGCAAGCCATAGAGGCCGAACTTTTTCAACACACCCGCGTGCAACATGCCGACGGGCGCAGGCGCGCTGGCATAGGCGGGTGCTGCCCACGAATGAAAGGGGAACAACGAAACCAAGGTGCCGAAGCCAACGATCAACAAAGCGGCGATGCCCTTCTGCGAACCTGTATCGACAGCCCGTGCGCGCTCGATCATTTTTGCGATCTCGAAAGTGCCAGTCAGGTTGGCCAACCAAACAAGGCCGGCGAGCAGGACAAGAGAACCGAGACCCAGATAGATGGTGATTTTCCATGCGGCTTCACGCCGGTCGCCGCGGCCAAGGATGCCGATCATGAGGAAGGTCGGAATCAGAGCCAACTCGTGGAAGGCATAAAAGAAAAACAAATCGGTTGCGGCGAAGGCCCCCAAGGCACCGGCGGATATCAACAGCGAGGATCCAAAATAAAGCTTCTCACGACCTTCGGGTGCCTTGCCGGAGAGCACGGCGGCCATGGTCACGATCACCGAAAGCAAAATCATCACGGCACTCATGCCGTCTGGGGTGAAACCGAAGGACAAATTGAGCGCGGGCTTGTCGAGGACGGGCATCGACCATGACCACGTGTCAGGGGAGTTTCTCCATGTGAACGCGGCGACGATTCCCAGCACCAGGTTCGCCGCCGACGCGGCGATGGCGGTCAGCCGTGCGGGCGCGCCCAGCAGGATCGCAACGAAAGCGGCGAGCGGAAGAATGACGATGAGCGCAAGCATTATTAAAAAGGGAAAGCGGTGAAGTAAACGACCAGCAGCACACCGACGCCAACCGCGATGGCATATCCCTGCAGGCTGCCCGATTGCAATTTGCGGAAGCCATTTCCCAACGATTCCGCGCCACGGCTGAGGCCGCCGACCATCAGGCCGTTGATGAATAGCTCGTCGAAGAAGTGGATGATCGCCGCGAAAGCATTCTGGAAGTAGCGGACGAGGATGTTGTCGTAGAAGGAATCGAAGTAGAAACGGTTACGGAAGAGGGGGATGGAGACGGGGTCCTTGTCCTTGCCGTTGTATAACACGAAGCCAGCGAGGAGTCCGAGAACAAGGGAGCCGATGGAGGCGCCGAGAATGATATAATGGCCTTCATGATGGCCATGCTCATGAAACCGTGGATCCATGGCGCTGAGTGGGCCCGTGAGCCATGCTGATCCGATCGCCATGCCGGCGAGGATCACGAGCGGCATGAACATCAAGGGGCCGACTTCATGGGCGTGCTCGGCATTTTCCGAGCGGTGCTTGCCCAGGAATGTCACGATGAAGGCGCGGCTCATGTAGAAGGTCGTCAGGAAGGCGACGAAAACAGCGATGCCGAACAATGCCTTGTTCTTCTCAAAAGCGGCGGCAAGGATCTCTTCCTTTGAATAGAAGCCGGAGGTGACGTAAGGCACAGCCATCAGGGCGGCGGTTCCGATGAGGAAAGTCAGCCCGGTGATGGGCATTTTTTTCAGCAAGCCACCCATCTTCCAAATATCCTGCTCATGATGGCAGGCATAAATCACCGCGCCGGAACCGAGGAACAGCAGTGCCTTGAACCACGCGTGGGTGAAGAGGTGGAACATGCCCGCTTCGCCGTGAACCAAGCCGACAGCCATCACCATGTAACCGAGTTGCGAAAGGGTCGAGTAAGCGAGAACGCGTTTGATGTCATCCTGCTGGGTCGCCATCAGCGCCGCCATCAGCGAGGTCAAGCCGCCGGTCCAGGCGATGACCTGGCTGGCTTGAAGCGTTTCAAAATGTTCGAAGCCCAGGGACACTTGCACCCGGAATAACATATACACGCCGGCGGCAACCATGGTCGCGGCATGGATCAATGCGGAAACAGGCGTCGGACCTTCCATCGCATCCGGCAACCACACATGCAGGGGAAGCTGTGCGGATTTTCCAACGGCTCCACAAAAGATGCACAACACCGTGGCGGACAACACGCCTCCGAAGATCGCTGGATTGGCCGTACGGAAGGCTTCGAGCCCCGCACTCATGCCGTCGAACGCGAGATGGCCGGTGATTCCCCACAGCATGAGGATGCCGACCATGAAACCGAAGTCGCCGACGCGGTTGCACAGGAACGCCTTTTTCGCCGCATCCGCCGCGCTGACTTTTTCATACCAGTGACCGATGAGCAGATAGGAACTGAGTCCGACCAACTCCCAGAAGATGAAGGTCATGATGAAGTTATCCGACAGCACGATGCCGGTCATCGAGAACATGAATAGCGAGAGTCCGGTGAAGTAACGTGCCTTCGCTCCGTCGTCCTTCATGTAGGCGAGCGAAAAGATATGGACCAACATCCCCACGCCGGTGACGACAATCATCATGCCCGTCGAAAGCGGATCCAGCTTGATGCCGATGTTGATCGAGAAATCGCCGATCGTTGCCCATGGGAACGACATGGTTCCGCTGCGTCCCAACAACATCACCGCGATCGCAAAGGTGGCGATGGACGAGGCCACTGACAAAATCGGTGCAAGCCCCGTCTTGCGGAAGACGAGTTGGTTCGCCGCGGCGACGGCGAGTGGGAGAAATAGTAGGATCCAAGGCATGCGGATGCGGAGTTAGCCTTTGAGCGAGGTTAATTCGTCGGTGTGGATGGTTTGCCGCGCGCGGTAGAGGGCGACGATGATCGCAAGCCCCACCGCCACTTCGGCCGCGGCGACGGTGATCACGAAGAACACGAGCATCTGACCGTCGTAGTTAGGCAGGCCGTCGCTGTTCGGATGAAACCGGGAAAAAGCAACCAGACTCAGGTTTGCGGCGCTGAGCATCAGCTCGAGGCACATGAAGACGATGATGATGTTCCGGCGCAGGACCGCTCCGCCAAGGCCGATGGCGAAGAGGAGGCCGGAGACCAGCAGGTAATCGTTGAGGGTGGCCATGGTTTAGTTAAGGGTTATTTGTTAAAAGTTATTGGGCAAGAGGGGAAAAGCGGAGCAATGGCGGTGTGTCTACTTTTAACGAATAACTTCTAACGTTTAACTTTAGTCTGTCTGGCGTTTGGAAAGGACGACGACTCCGACGGTTGCCACGAGCAGGAGGACGCCGAGGATTTGCAGCGGGAAGTTGTATTCGGTGAAAAGCAATCTCCCGATGAGATGCACGTCCGGGAGTTTGCCATCCATCAGGGCTAGTTGGATTTTTCCGTCCTTCGGAAAAACCTCAGCGGCTTTGCTTAGCGTGGCGAGATTCAGTGCAGGCGCGCTTGCGTCGGGTGATCGCGACAAGACGCCGACGAGTTGAATGATGAAACCCGCCACCAACGCGATGGCCGCTGCAATCGGGCCGACGGGATTCTTGCGCTTGGGCCCTTCCTTCAAATCAAGCAGCATGATGATGAACAAAAACAGCACCATCACCGCGCCGGTATAGACGAGGATTTGGATCACTCCCACGAAGAAGGCGCTGAGACCAATGAAGAGCCCTGCAAGGCCGACGAAGCAGGTAACCACCGACAGAGCGCTCGACACCGGGTTTCTGAATGCCACGACGGCAATTCCACCGATCAGCATGATGGTGGAGAAGAACCAGAAAAGGGGAGAAGGCATGGGTGAGGTTGTTAGTGTTCAGTTTTCAGTTTTCAGCGAAGAACTTCCAAGACGACCCGCTGTGGATCTTCCTGAAAACTGAACACTGAAAACTAACAAACTCATTTCAATTCATTCCACTTGTTGACAAGACCGACGCGGACGCCGCCGATTTGGTAGAGCTTTTCCTTGTCGTGCACCATGTCGGCGCGCTTGAGGCCGGTGATGAGGTAGTCCTTGCGGAGGAAGATCGCCTGCTCGGGGCAGACTTCTTCGCACATGCCGCAATAGATGCAGCGGATCATGTCGATATCGAAGGCGCGCGGACGTTTCTCAACTTTTTCCCAGCGATCGCCTTCGGGAATTTCGGCGGGCAGGATGGTGATGGCTTTCGGCGGGCAGATGAATTCGCAAAGCTGGCATGAGACGCAACGCTCGCGGCCTTGCTCGTCGGTGACCAAGGCGGGTGCACCGCGGTAGTATTCGGGCATGTGCGAGTCCCAGCGTTGTTCCGGAAACTGCATGGTCACACCCAAGCCGGAAGAGGCGAGGCTGTCCGCTCCCGCGGATTTTCCTAACAGCGATTTGACCGCGTGGGTCATGGTCAGGAAAAACCCCTTCACGAGCGCGCCGAAGTAAATCTTCTCGCCGAAGTTCAGTTTCGGGCGCTGGAGTTTAACGACGGGCATATGGAGAAGTGCGGAATTCGGAATTCGGAGTGCGGAATAAATCAGGCGCGGAGGAGCTTGGGTTTCTCTTCGGAAACTTTGGCCACCCAAACGACGGAAACAGTCAGGGCAAGCAAGATCAGTGCGCCAACCGCGATGATGGTGCCAGCAAGTTCGGGCGCGGCGATGATGAGGGCCGCCAGGAAGACATTGACGAGCGCGGCTTCGAAGAACACCACCCAGCCAAGCTTCATCAATTGGTCATAGCGGAAACGGGGCACCGTCCAGCGGACGAGGATGAAGAACAGAATGAAGCCGATCAACTTGGTCAGGAAGCATCCGAGATGAATCAGACCGCCGAAATAGAAGTCGCCGATGTGCAGGTTTTTTACCCAGTTGTCCGCCGTGAATCCGATCGACCAGCCGCCGAGGAAGAGGGTGACGATCAATGCGGAGCCGATGACCATGGCCGCGTATTCGCCCATGAAGAACATCGCGAACTTCATCGATGAATATTCAGTGTGATAACCACCCACGAGTTCGGTTTCGCACTCCGGCAGGTCGAAGGGCATGCGGTTGGTTTCCGCGAAAATGGAGACGGTGAAGATCAGGAAGGCGATAGCCGCCGGAAACCAGAACATCGCGGTTTGCAGGTCGGGAATGGCGAAGTGATCATTTTTCCAGAAGGGCAGCAACAGCCAGCCATTGTGGGATTGGTAATCGACGATCTTGCTCAAATTCAAATCGCCGTAATGCATCAGCACCGGGATGATCGAAAGGCCCAGCGCGATTTCGTAGGAAATCATTTGCGCCGTGGAGCGCACCCCGCCGATGAAGGGGAATTTCGAGTTCGAAGCCCAGCCGGCAAGCGTGATGCCATAGACCGACAGCGAAGCAACGGAGAACACGAACAGCGGACCGATATCGAGATCGGCAATGACGAGCTTTTCAGTGTGTCCGAAAATCGTGATTGGAGATCCGAAGGGAACCACGCAGACCGTGATCAACGCAGGAACCACCGTTAGCGCCGGAGCCATCCAATAGAAAGCCTTGCGGACGTGGTTGGGTGTGAAGTCTTCTTTTAAAAACAGTTTAACTCCATCCGCGATCGGTTGGATGAGGCCAAAGAAATGAAAGTCCTTCTTAAACCCAAGCAATGTCAGCGGAATGCCAACCCGGTTCGGTCCCACACGATCCTGGATGATAGCAGAAAAGCGGCGCTCGAAATAGACTGACAACGGTACGAGCGGCAGCACCACCACGAACGTCAAGATAATGATCTTAACGAGAATGATGATAATTGGAATGAGAGCCGTGAAGTCCATGTTAGGAGATGATCATCCGTTGATAAGACCCGCCGCCTTCCGCGCCCGTTCGTTTTGCAGGAGCGGGATCTGATAGCCGGTTTCCGTAACCTGAGTTCCTTGCGCGCCGATCTTCGAGAGATTCATCGCACTGAACTCAGGGACGTCAGACGCCATCGCGCGGAAGACGTCTTCGATCATGTTCAGCCCCGATTGGTTACCGGAAATGGCATGGATCAGGTCGCGCAGGATTTCCCAATCGTCACGGACGAGGGCGGGTGGCTCGACGGCGCGGTTGAGGCGCTGCAGACGACCTGTTAGATTGACCATCGAGCCACGCTTTTCGGCGAAGGCCGCCGAAGGAAGAACGAGGTGGGCGAAATCCGCGGTGGGATTCGCGAGGATGGAGGATTGCAGCAGGAAATCGACGCGGTGCAGGTCTTCGCCCGTGAAGTCGGCGTCGGTGAGGAGGTCTTCGCCGAAAACGAGCAGCGCCTTGATCGAGCGGTTGCGCACGCCCCGACGGATGTCGTCGAGTTGCTCGCAGGGATCGGCCGTTTTCAGCACGAGTTTCGCACCCGTTGTGTTTGGATTGCGATCCGCGGCGATCAGCAGGCCGTCCGCTTCGGAAACTCTTGGAACCAGGCTGATCCGTGACGTTTCTAATTTCGCGGCAAGCTGGCCTGTTAGATAAAGCTCCTCATTCGTCATCCGGCCCGAGGCGATGATGGCGATTTGATCCGCGGAAAACTGTTTCAACGTTTCAGCCGCGGCCGCAAGCGCCTGGGTCCACGGCACCGGAACGTGCTTTGCATTCAGCTCGCCGACATTCGTTGCAAGCGGCTCGGTGAGGCGTCGATCGCTGTCGATGTAATGGAAATTCAGGCGGTGCGAATCGGGCATCCACGCCGAGTTCACGTCATCGTTCAGACGTGGGGTGATGCGGTGGATCTTGTTGCCGCGGGTCCAGATGATGATGTTCGCGCCGGTGCCGCAATTGACGTCGATGCTTTGCGTTTCCTTGAGGAACCAGACCCGCATCTGGAAGCGGAAATCGTTCGATGTCAGCGCGCCAACCGGGCAGATATCCGCGGTGTTGAGCGAGTAGTTCGAGTCGAGCAAGCGGCCCGGATGAACTGTTAGAGTGGTGTGCGTGCCGCGGTCGGTGAAGCCGAGAACGGGATCGCCAGCGACTTCGTCCATGAAGCGGATGCAGCGGCTGCACATGATGCAGCGCTCGTCGTCGAGGCGGATGCGCGGGCCGATATCGACATTCTTCGGCTTCTTCACCTTCATGTCGACGAAGCGCGAAACACCGCGGCCATGTTCGACGGATTGCTCCTGCAGGCGGCACTCGCCGGCCTGGTCACAGATCGGGCAGTCGAGCGGGTGATTAATGAGCAAGAACTCCATCACGCCCTCACGGCATTTCTCCACCAACTCGCCAGTGGTGCGGATGCCCATGTTTTCGCTGATGGTATTGGCGCAGGCGATGACCGGACGCGGCATCCAGCCGATGTTTTCATAGCCGTTCTCGTCGCGCTGCGGCTCCTGACCGGGGGCGGGGCGGGGGGGCATGCCCATTTGGACGAGGCACATCCGGC
Organism: Akkermansiaceae bacterium; assembly: GCA_031371445.1. GTDB lineage: Bacteria > Verrucomicrobiota > Verrucomicrobiia > Verrucomicrobiales > Akkermansiaceae > Luteolibacter. Next base: position 53,454 of record JANMJQ010000161.1, on the reverse strand, counting down.
AATTCCCGGGCGAGGTCAGCTTGGGATGGTAGCAATAGCGCGGAACCGTGATTTTCGCCTGGCGGCAGGCCTCGATCATCCGCGTGCCTTTGGGGAATTGGTGCCAAATCCCGTCGATTTGGACGTTCACCATGCCTTTTTGCGCTGCAATATCCTTCGGCAAGGTCAGTTCCGCAGTCGCCGAAGGTGTGTCGCTCATGGCTTGGAAAATGGGGTCAACCGCTTCTGCCGCAAGGGCCGGACGGTGCTCGAACGGAAATATGTCCACTCAAATCCGGCCGGGCAAGCGTGCTTTGTGAAAAATTTCACAAGCCCCCATTTGGAAGAAGTTGAGGGTTGAGGGTTGAGTGTTGAGAGTTGGAAAAGACGGAAAAATCGGACGGGCCCATCAACCATCAGCTTCTTCGCCATCTTTCTCTGACACTCAACACTCAACCATCAACACTCAACTTCTTCTCGACCAAGCGCGGCCCCGGAATTCATGCTCCGCGCCGATGCGCATCCTCACCGGCCTCCAACCGAGCGGCAAACTTCACGTCGGCAATTATTTCGGCGCGATCGAGCCTGCCGTGCGCCTTCAGGAGGAGGGTGAAGCCTTTTATTTCATAGCCGACTACCATGCGATGAGCTCGTCGGGGGATCCGGCGGCGCTCCGCGAAAACATCCGGGAGTTGGCCATCGATTTCCTGGCCTGCGGACTCGATCCAAAACGCGCCGTGTTTTTCCGCCAGAGCGCGGTGCCCGAGGTCAATGAGTTGGCGTGGATTTTGTCGACGGTCTGTCCGATGAGTTGGCTGGCGAAATGTCATTCCTACAAGGACAAGGTCGCGCAGGGGATCGCTCCCAACCATGCGCTGTTCGCTTATCCCGTTCTGATGGCCGCGGATATTTTGCTGTATGATTCCAACAAGGTTCCGGTCGGCAAGGATCAGAAGCAGCACATCGAAGTCACGCGGGATCTGGTGGTGACGCTGAACGAACACTTCGGCGCGGGCACGGCCGTTTTGCCGGAGCCGATCATCCGCGAGGACACGGCGGTGGTCATCGGTCTCGATGGCCGGAAAATGAGCAAAAGCTATCACAACACGCTGCCGATTTTCGGTGAGGAAAAGCCGCTGAAAAAGCTGGTGATGAAAATCGTCACCGACTCGACGCCGGTGGAGGACCCGAAGCCCATCGAAGGTTCGACCGTGATCGCGCTCTATAAATTGTTCGCCAACTCCGCCGATTACGCCGCGATGATCGCTGACCACGAACGCGGTGGCATTGGCTATGGCGATTTCAAAAAACGTCTCGCCGACGCCTACTGGGACTACTTCGCGCCGATGCGCGCGCGGCGGGCCGAGGTCGTGGCGCAACCGGGATATGTCGATGAAGTCCTCGCCGCCGGCGCTCTCCGTGCTCGTGAGGAAGCGGCCAAAGTCCTGGCGCGCGTGAGGCGGGCCGTGGGTTTGGCGTGAGTGTTGGGGCTTGCCATCACCGCAACCCTCGGGAATGGTCCGCGCGTCGTGCCAATCGAGCAACGCAGGCCGTTATGGCTCATTCCCAACTTGTTGAGCCTGGACGCCCCGCTGGTCGCGGTCGCGTGGCTCTATATGTTCGCGAAAACCTGGCGCGCGGACTATCTGCCATGGTCCGCTTACATCTCTCTCGGGCTCGTGGTCTGGATCATCTATGCGGCCGATCGCCTCATCGATAGCAGCCTGCAAAAGGAATCCGTGAACCTCGAAGCGCGGCATGAATTCCATCGCAGGCATCGCCGCTTCTTCAAGATCGCGCTGACAGTCGGGAGCATCGCGGCGCTCGTGCTGGTGGTGTTGAGCCTGCCGGTGTCGATCTATGGCTATTCGATCATTGGCGGGGTGCTGGTGATCGCATTTTTCGCGTTATCGGTTTTCGGCAGTCAGGAGCCCAACGAATTGCCGTATGCGAAGAACATCATCGCCGGCTTCGCATTTGCCTATGGCACTTCGATGATCGCATTCGTTTATACCGGTTTCGAAACCATGGAGTGGTTGAAATCCCGCGAGCTGATTTGTTTTTCCGTGCTGTGCATCCTGAACATCTCGGCGATCGACCTTTGGGAGCAGGCCGCGCGCTCGGCGGACCTGGAACTCAAGGCTACCAACGAGCTCTCGCTGACGCTGCCGCTGCTTCTTCTCGCAGGGTTCTCGCTGGTATTCGCGACGCAGGACCGTGAGCTTTCCACGCGGGCATTTTTCTATGCGATTCTCACCGGCGCCGGCCTGCTTTATATCCTCAACCGCATCCGCCAACGCTTCTCATCAGAAGTCGTCCGGGTGTTTGCCGATGTGGCGCTGTTGCTGCCGTTTCTCGTTTTCCTAGCCTCCAGACGGCATTGATCGGTGCTTGCGGGCTCCGGCGATAACAGGTGTAATTGCTTTTTCCGATGTCAACCCCAGCGAAAAAAATCAAGCGGCCGGCCTTCATCATTCTCGGCGCTCCCGGCTCCGGCAAGGGGACGCAAGGTCAAATCCTCGGCAAAATCCCCCGCTTCGTCCATGTGCCTTGTGGCGACATTTTCCGCTCGCTCGATACCCGGACGCCCCTCGGCCAGAAGTTTGTGCATTATTCCAGCCGCGGCGAATTGGTGCCGGACGAAATCACGATCGAGCTATGGAAGGCGCAGATCGACAACCTCGCCGATACCCACATGTATAAGCCGGATATCGATTTCCTCATTCTCGATGGGATTCCCCGGAATGTCGAACAGGCGCAAATTCTCGATCGCTACCTGGTGATCCATCAGGTATTCCATCTGTCATGTCCGAACCGCGACGAACTCGCGCGCCGCATGCGGAAACGGGCCTTGAAAAGCAACCGCATCGATGACGCCAGCGACAAGGTGATCGACCAGCGGATTGCGACCTATGAAGCGGAAACCAAACCGATCCTCGAGTTCTATGCGGATGAAATCATCACCGACATCGACGCGACCCAGCCGCCCGTAAAGGTATTGGCTGACATGATTTCCTGCATCACCAAACTGCCGGCCTTCGAGCGGATGGCCGCGCAGAATGCCTAACAGAAAAATCGATGCGGCTTGTTTTTTTCGGCACCGGCGAAATCGCCCTGCCCGCGTTCGCCCATCTCATCGCACACGGGCCAAAGCCGCTGGCACTCGTGACGCAGCCGGACAAGCCTGTTGGCCGCCACCAGACGCCAACCCCTCCCGCGATCAAGGTGATGGCCCTCGAAGCGGGGATACCGGTGTTTCAGCCTGAAAAATCCAGTGACGCCGCCGCCGATCTAACAGCTCTACGGCCCGAGTTGATCGTCGTGATGGCCTATGGGCAAATCCTCCGGAAAAGCATCCTGACGCTTCCGTCGAAGGCCATCATCAATTTGCATGCGTCGCTGCTCCCGAAATTCCGCGGCGCGGCCTGCATCCAGGCGGCGATCGATGCGGGTGATGCGGAAACCGGCATCACCGCCATGCACGTCGTCCGCGAGTTGGACGCCGGCGATATCATCATGGCGCGGAAAATTCCCATCGCGCCCGATGAAACCGGCGGTAGCCTGCATGACAAACTCGCCGCGCTCGCGCCCGCCGTACTTGCGGAAACCCTGGAACAAATTGCCGACGGAACAGCAAAAAGGATTCCGCAACGGGCGGATGATGCGACGCATATTTCGAAGCTCGATCGCGACGACGGTCGCCTGGACTGGACGATGTCCGCGGAGGCCCTCGAACGACGCATCCGCGCTTACGATCCTTGGCCCGGCACCTTCACCACGACCCTTGCCGATGGCCGTTCGAAGCGCATGAAAGTTTTTCCACCAACTCGCGTTCTCGAACGCGATCTAACAGCCGGTGAAATCGATGTCACCGATGGACGCCTCGTCATTGCCTGCGGCGAAGGCGCGCTTGAACTCACCACAGTCCAAGCCGAAGGCTCCCGCAAAATGTCCGCGACCGACTATCTGTTAGGCCACAAGCCGGAACGCCTCCACTAAGGGGCAACGACACTCCTGTCGTTTCTTGTTGAGGAGATGGGACGCCTACGTCCCATCAATCTGGATGGACGTAGGCGTCCATCCTCCAGCAGCAGGGACACTCTTTTCCCTTCTTCGAGCCGATGAAGTAACGACAGGAGTGTCGTTGCTCCTTAAGCCCCGGCGATCTTCTCCAAGCCCTCCAGCATCCTCGCCCTCGGACATCCGAAATTAAAGCGGAACCAGCCGGGCCAACCGAAGAACGCGCCTTCCGACAGGAACAGCCCGGCCTTTTGCTCGAAGTAGTGGGCGGGCTTGTCGGGGCTTATTTCCTTCGCATCGAGCCATGCGAGATAAGTGGCCTCGCCGGGCAAGACCTTGATCGCCGGACATTTCGACCCAACGAAATCCACCAGCGTGTCCCGGTTCGATTTCAAATAAGCCAGCAGTTCCTTGCGCCACGGCTCGCCATGCCGATACGCCGCTTCAGCGGCATAGTACGAAAGCGCGTTGATCTCGGTCAGCGTGTGTCCGCGCGCCGACATGAAGCGCCGGCGCAGCGAGCCATCCGGGATCACAGTGAACGCATAACCCAGACCGGCGATATTCCACGTCTTGCTGGGAGAAAGCATCGTCACCGTTCTGTTAGAAAAGCGTTCCGGTAAATTCAGCGCGGAAAAATGCGGCGTCGCGGCTTCGTCGAAAATCAGGTCGCAATGAATTTCATCCGACACCAGCACGATGTCATGCGCCTCGCAGAATTCAGCGAGCTTCACAATTTCATCCCGTGAAAAAACGCGGCCGAGCGGGTTCTGCGGATTGCACAGCAGGAAGACTTTGGTGTCGGGCGTGACGGACTTTTCCATGGCCTCCCAATCGAAGGTCCATCGGCCATCTGCGTGAATGTGATCGACCGTGATCAGTTTGAGGTCGGCGTCGTGATGCACTCCAAGGAACGGCGGATACACCGGCGTGCAGGTCATCAACGCTTCACCCGCTTTGCAATAAGCCCGCGCGGTCAGCGAAAGCGCCGGCACCAAGCCGCCGAGGTGGACGATGTGTTCGATCGGCACGATCGCGTTCCGGCGTTCCTTCAGGTAGCTGAGGATCGCATCGTCCAGCCCTTCGTGGGCATGTGCGTAACCAAAAACGCCGTGATCCACGCGCCTGTGCATCGCTTCGAGTATGGCCGGCGCCGATGCGAAATCCATGTCGGCCACCCAGAATGGATCGAGCTCCGGCCGGCGGTCGTATTTGATGCAACCCGTGCCGCGGCGGGTGATCGGCGTGTCGAAATCGAAAGTCATCGCGGGTTTCTCGCCTTTCCCGATTCAATGATCAAGCCGCAGCCGCCAATGAAATGAGTTGCGCCGCGCCGCCGCCGTGGCTTGCTGTCACATGTCATGAAAAAGTTCCTGATGATGGTTCTCCTTTTGTGCGCCGGCCCCGCCCTTGCCGCCGTGATCCAAATCGATCCCGCCCGCAGCCGCATTCAGGTCGATGTGAAGGCGACCGGCCACGAATTCACCGGCACCCTTGAAAAATACACGATCACCGCCGCGGGCGATGATTCGACCCACAAGCCCACGCGATTCGAACTGTCATGGGATTTCACCGACCTCAAAACCGGTGAAGCGAAACGCGACAAGGAAATGATCGCATGGCTCGGTGGCGGCAAACCCAAGGGCTCGTTTTCGTTTTCGAAATCCTGGGACGAAAAATCCAGCGGGGGCAGCGCTCAGGGAAATCTGACAATCCATGGCGTCACGAAGGTCGTGGCTTTCAACTACACCGTGAAACAGGAAGGCGGCTGGGTGACCATCGATGGCAGCGTGCCCATGAATTACCAGGCCTTCAACCTGCCCCTGATCCGTGCCATGGCGGTGATGACTGTGAATCCCGAACTCAAGGTGCGGTTTCACATTGTGGGCAAAGCGAAGTAAGAGATAGGGGATAGTAGATTGTAGATGGTGGATGGTGGATAGAAGATGAGATCATCCTCTTTATCTCTTATCTCCTATCCCTTATCCCCTATCTCTTATCATCTACGATCCTTGATCCTCGATCCACAATCTCTTCCATCTCCCCCATCTTCGCTTCCAACGCTCTCACGAACGCAAACTGATTGCGGCAGCGATCGAGGTTGTGGCCGGGACGCTTGATTTTGAAATAGGTGTCGCCTTGCAAATAGTCTGTTAGAAATCGCATCCCGCATTCCAGCGTGAGTAGCTTGCCGGAGAACGCGAGATTTTCCAACTCGGCTTGATTCAAAAAGGTCGCTGCAGAAAGGTAGCCCTGGACCAGTGCTTCGAATCGATCCAGTCGCACGCCGATGTGCGCGGGATCGGGGTCATCTTCCCGCGTCGTCGGCGCGGCGGTTCGCACCATGTCGCCGAAATCATACAAGGCCGATCCGGGCATCGTCGTGTCCAGGTCGATCACGCACACGCCCTCCGCGGTCACTTCGTCGAGCAGCACGTTGTTGAGCTTGGTGTCGTTGTGGGTGACCCGCTCGGGGATTTCCCCAGAGGCCATCAAGTCCGTGACCCGCGGGCAATCCGCGGCGCGGGCGCGGGCGAAGTCGATCTCCACCGCGACCTCGGCAACGCGCCCGACGCTGTCGTTGGCGATCGCAGCTTCGAGCGCGAGCAAACGCTTGGGGGTATTATGAAAATCCGGAATCGTCTCATGCAACCGTGGACCTGTTAGATCGGCGGTGAGCTTTTGAAAGGCACCGAACGCCTTCGCGGCTTCGTAGGCCTGGCTGTTGTTTTCGATTTCATCATAGCCGCGCGCACCTTCGATGAATGGATAGGTCCGCCAGACATGGCCTGCTTCATCGAGCGCGTAGGGCTCGCCTGTCAGGGCAGGGATGCAGGTCAGCGTGCGGCGCCGCGCTTCGGGATTTCCTTCATCCAACAGCCGTTGCAACGCGTGCGCCGTGACGCGGGCGACGTTCTCCATCACCAGGATCGGCTTTTTAAAAACGTTGGGATTGATGCGCTGATGAATGTAACGAATCGGCAGACCCGCCTGGTTGTAGGTCGCGCAGTAGGTGTCGTTGATATGACCCGAGCCGAATGGACGCGCATCCACAAAGTCCGCCCGCATGAGGAACAACGAAGAGATCGCGCGAAGGTCTTGCATGTGCCTCAAGTTAAGGAGGCTGGATACTCGCCTTTTGCGATCAACTCGCGGATCGATGCCACGACGTGCGGTTTATCGTCCGGATAGGTCACGCCGAACCAATGGCTCGTCGTATCGAGCACCGTGCAATCGGCCTTGCCTCCGCGGATCAGGGCATCGACCACCGTCGGTATATAGCACTCCGATTTTTCGAGCCGGCCGAAATTTTCGAGGAAGTGGGTGAATTCGATTTCCAGGTTGGCGAAGAAGCAATTGCTGAATGCCCAGAAGTTCATCGACACCGGCGACGACTTGCAGACCTCGCGGCGGCTTCCATCAAGCGAGTTGCCGCGGACCACTCCATCGGCATCGCGCTCGATCTGCACGTATTCTTCAACCGTACTGAGGAGGCTGTTCTCGTCACGCGTGCAAATACCGCGGTTCACGTCGCCGTGGTCGGAAAGTGTGTTGATCAACGGATAGCCGATCATCGCATAGTGCGAGCGCTTGTTGGCGGGGTGCGGGGCAGTGAGAAATTCCGCGCAGCGGGCATACGCGTGGGCGCCGTAGAAATCGTCCGCATTGATCACCGCGAAGGGCTCGGTGACGAGTTGGCGCGCGGCGCGGACGGCGTGGGCGGTGCCCCAGGGTTTGACCCGGCCGTCGGGGGCCGTGAATCCGTCCGGCAAATCGTCAAGTCGTTGGAACGCGTAATCGACCTGGATGCGACCGGCGAAGCGCGCGCCCACCCCTTGCTTGAAGGCCTCCGCAAAATCCTCGCGGATGATGAACACCACCCGCGCGAAACCGGCGCGGATCGCGTCAAAGACCGAGTAATCGAGCACCGTTTCGCCATTCGGGCCCATCGGGTCCATTTGCTTGAGGCCGCCGTAACGGCTGCCCATTCCGGCTGCGAGGACGAGGAGAGTCGGTTTCATGAGGGTGGAAACCAACCCATGGCAATTGCCGCGCCTGCTGGCAATCATTGATTGTGAATGAGAATCCAGAGACCAGAAACCAGAGACCAGAAAGAGGCAGAAGGCGCCAAATTCTTGTCTGGGGTCTGGTCTCTGGGTTCTGGTTTCTCATTTGCGTGTCTTTTTCCCAAAATCGGCGATCCTGACCTCGCCATGGCACTCACGATTCCAATGCGGCTTGAGGATCTTCCGAACATCGGCAAAAGCATCGCCAACGACCTTCGCGGCCTCGGCATTCTAACACCGCAAGCCCTCGCCCGGCGTTCGCCGCTCAAGGTCTACCTCGAGCTCGGCGCAGCCATGGGCCAGCGCCACGACCCCTGCGTCTTCTATACCCTCCTCGCCGCCGAACATTTCTTCAAATCCGGCGAACGGGTGCCGTGGTGGAAATTCACGGACGAAGGCCGCGAAATCCTAAGGAGGGGCGATCTTCGGTCGCCCCATCTTCGCAGTCGTCCACAAGCTTGAGGGCGGGATAATCCCATCCCGGCGGTAACGCCCCATTTCCCATCTCGAGATCCACGGCCGCAAAGCGGAAAAACCGGCGATTAAAGCCGCATTTTCCGGCGGAAGCAGAGCAACGAGGCGGAAGCTAGCAGAAGCAGGCAGCTCGGTTCCGGCACGACCGTCACGTGATCCAGCGCCCAATTTGAGTCCCCGCCAGCGGCTGTGGAATCGATGAATTTCAGGGTTGTCGAAGTGGATGTCGCTGTAAAGTTGAGCGAGTTGCCAGCGGTCCAAACCGCGTTGGCCACCGGGATTGCCGTCAATGTGGTACCGAGATTGGCGGATGTGGTTGCATTGAGGGCTTGGGCGGTTACCGATTGTGCGGAAACTCCTCCCTGAATTCTCGTGACGAAAAATGAGACGGTGTAGTTAGCGCCGATGCTGGTGTCGAAGGTTTGCATGAGGACACCGCCGATGCCGCCATTGTGTCCAAAGCTGATTCCGAAAGTTCCGTCCTGGGCGCTCCATCCGTGGCTGTTTCCGGCTCCTTCATAGTATTCCGCGCCGCTGTTGGTCCAGCCGGTGACAAAGCCAGGGCTTGCGGAAAGATCGACTTCGGTAATGACGCCAGGGCTCTCGAAGCTGCCGTTGATGAAAGTGGCGGCGCGGACTGGGGGCGCAATTGAGATGATGATCGAGCAAACGATTAACGCGGCAAAGAAGCCTTTCTTTTGGTCCAGATGTTTCATTGAAGAGCTTGTAGGTGAACCGATGTTGTTCCTCGTCCGACAGGAGTTGGATCGGACATATCCAACACTTAAATTTGTTCCGTCCACTTGGCACGAAAAATTCCGGAATTTTTGCCGCCCCCCGGCGATCCTAAGGCCAAGCCCCTCCCGGCACTGTACCGAGGGTTGCCTGCGCAACTGCCCATCATTTTCGCGTCGTGTTTCACCAAAGCAGCTCCGCCTTTCTTCTCCATGTGGGAGAGTGCTTGTTCTTGTGCTTCATCGTCCCGATGCTCGTGCGGCTTCGGCGATCGTCTTCACGGGCAGAAACAGTTTCCGGGCGGGCCCGCCAAAAGGAATAAAGCCGTGCTTCCGATAAAAGGCCGCCGCGCTGTCGTCCTTGGCATCCACCACGACCAAAGCGGAAGCCACCTCGCGCGTGTTTGCCAGAATCCGCCCGAGGGCATCGGCCAGCAGCAGGCTTTCCAAACCCGGTTGGTCGGCAGCCCGCGCCAGCCGGCCGATCAGCGTCGCGGGAGTGGTCGGATAGCGCGGCAATTTTTTGGCCACCGCATCGGGCAGGTCGCTGGTCTCAACCGCATACGAAGCAAGCGTGTAGTAGCCGAGGATGGTCTGCGGTTGATTCCCGCTGACCATGACAAACACCGCCGCCACATGACGCCTCATGTCCTGTGAAGCCTGCCGCCGCAGATATTCGTCCAAGGCCGCAACGCCACAGAAAAATCCGTCCCGGTCGTGCAATGCGCCCAAGGCTTCGGAACGCAGACCGTTCATTTCACGGTGACGTTCTGGCGATGGCGGGCGAATGCCTGACTGAGTTTGCGGGTGGGTTTGGGCGGAGCGAGCATGATTTTGGCAAATGCCACGCCGTCCTTGACGCTGAGGTTCAGAATCTCGTGCTCGCGCACCACCTTGGCGGCGCTCTTCTGCAAGCTGGCTATGACGAAATCCGTCAGGCTCAGTCCCTCAAGGGAAGCCGCGCGCCCGATCAACTCCTTGATCGCAACAGGAACCCGGGCTTCCAGTCGCTCGGTCGTGGATTTCGCGGAGTGCTTTGACGACGGGGCGCGCATGGAGAAACTTTCCGGCAAATTGCCGGAAAGTCAATCCGGTTCCGGCAGCCCATCAGGGTCCCCTTATTTTGGATTTCAACCGCGAATGGATGCCAATGAACGCGAATGAGAAAGTTGATAGTTGATAGTTGTTAGTGGATAGTTGATGGAAAGATTTGGATTAGAAAACCGCGTTCCTGTTGCCGGCTAGAATCTGGATTTGGTCTCACAGGCATCCCACAGCTTGGCATAACTGAAGAAGGAAAAGCGGGCTGGTGCTGATTTGAAATCCCTGCCACTCGGTAGGGTGAAATGAACAAACAAACACCAACCCGGGCCAATGTGGTCGTCCTCAAGCAGATTCTCAACTTCATTCCTCGCGGAATGATCAACCGTCACGCCGGTGAGACGGGCGTGGATGCCAAAGCCCGCACCTTCAGCGTGGCGAGTCACCTTGCGGCGATGCTCTTCGCCCAACTCTCCCATGCCATGGGTCTTAACGACGTGTGCGACTGGCTCCGGCTGAAGCCATCTGGATCGATGGAACTACAGACGATTCACTCATTCACACCTCAAATGCAGCCGCCATGATTTCCTGCTCGCTGCGAGCGATCCCGAGCTCGCTTGCATGTTCTTTCCAGGTTCCCACGGCATCCTTGACCTGTCGCAGAATTGCTTCCGCCGACTGCTGCGTGAGCCGGAAGTAGGGAGCGACTTCCAAGGCCAGGTCGTAGCTTAATGCATTGTCGGTTTCCGAGATGTTGAGACTCAGTCCGGCACCGGAGGGATCAGGATTGATGTCGTAAGCGGGAGCGAGAAGCCAACCGTTCTCCGTGAGCAGGAAGCCGTGGTTGCGAAGATGATCGTCGGTGTTGTGAACGGCAATGGAGAAGGCGATCCGTCTCCACAGTTCCTCAAGATCGCTGACGGGTTCGGCTCCTTGGCGGGTGAGAAACTCAACGATCTCCAGGTAGCTTGCCCCCGCAAGATGATTGTCTCCATCGCTGTGCCCGAGCAGGGTCATCGCTGAGGCGAAGTGGACCCGTTGCGTCCCGTTGGTCCCGTGCACACGGTCGAAGCGGCGGGTCATGAAGGTTCGATGACCGCTTCCGAATTGTTGCAGGTCGGCTTCCGCGACACGCAGGCCCGCCTTGACTGCGAGTTGGTGGGCAAGCATCTCCCACGCGGCGATGTCGCGGGTATCGGTGCGTCCGGGGAACTTCGCGATCCAAAGATCGCCATCGGGATCCCTAACCCCGGCTTTCGGACGGGCGCCACCGATCGACGAACCCGGCGCGATCAAGAGGTTGAGCCATTCGAGATAATGTGGGTCGTCGTTTGCGGAGGCGTCCTGGATATTCCAACTGGCATGTTCGAGTTCCCTCAGGGATGTCCACGGCGGTGCCCGCATCGAGGATTCGTTGTTGAGCCAGGCATCGCCCATTTCGCGTTCCTTGAATCTCAGGGCCCCCGAGCGCTGCTCATCATGGACCCCGAGAAGGTAATCGGTTTCCTGCAGGCGATGGCTGTGACGATTGGCTTCGCGTGCGAGGGCCGCCTCCCTCCGTTGCATGAGGAGGCGTCCCCATCGGTCCGGGGAGGAGTCTAGAAACAACCCGAAGTTCGGCCGTTCCCCCGAGTTCAGATATTGGGGACCACCGAAGAGTCGCAGATCCGGATCGAGTTGTCGCGCGGCACCACTTGCAAGCCAATCGCCCTCGTAGGAGAACGAAAAAACCTCCTTTCCCCGGGTCAGCGAGGAACGCAGGTGACCCATCAGGATCGGCGAACCGATTTCCTGCCAGTCGGCCCATACTTCGATTTCCCTGCTCATTCCTTGCGTTTCTTTTTCGGTGCCCGTCGCCGGGTTTCAGTGAGACGGGCGTCTTCCAGCTTGCGGCCCAGAACATCATCGATACCGACCGCAGCGAGATCTTGCTCCAGTCCCAGCACGGCCAAAACCTGCACGAGCTTGCCCAGCGAAGTGCCGGCTGATCCATTTTCCATCAGATGAAGCGTCGATCGGCTGACCCCGGCCCGCTCCGCGACCTGTTCGGCACTCAGCTTTCGCCGCAACCGCGCCAGTCTGAGATTCTCCCCCAAAGCGGCGAGGAGGCGCTCCTGCTTGGGTAGTAGTTTGCTGGTTTCTCGTCCCATAAAGTCTGATACTATGGACAATAGATGGCGTTTTTGTGCGGCTTGTCAAACATTATGCACCGCCAACGCGTCATTGGGCAGGCTGCATTTCCGGGAAATCGCAGCCCAGTGGGGTGTCAGGAATTTCAAAAGTCTCTTCCTCAATCCCCAATCTCCTATCTCCAATCACTTTTACCAACCACTGGTCGGGGCGGCGGGATTCGAACCCACGGCCTCTTCGTCCCGAACGAAGCGCGCTACCAGACTGCGCTACGCCCCGACTTGTTGGCTTGTCCCGCGAATCGCGGGGGCGGGAAAATTTCCTGATTTGGCGGCGGCGGACAAGTGGATTTTTGGAGGGGAAACTATAACAAAGGTCCAATCTCTGCCAACATCACCTGCAAACGCCCGGATGTTTGATGGAGTTCACACCAGCGCGTGATGTAGTCCATGTCCAGCTTGGCCGGGGTCTGCACCGCCAGCACATCCCTTGCATCTTCTAAATCCTTGGGTCTGCCCCAGCGCAGCTTTTGCACGATCACATCTTCCGCCGTTGGCAGGAATACCTGGCGCTTGATCTGGCCCGACCACTCGGCCCGGCGCCGCGAAAACCGTTCCACCACGAACGGGTCCAAACCCAGTTCGAACAGCTCCACAATGAATGGAGGTTTGGTCTTTGCCGTCAGGATGTGGCGCACGCTGCCGGTCAAGGTTTCGAAGGTGACCTGCGGGTCAAACACCACCACATGCGCGAGCCTTTCTTCCAGATGCTGTAACGCCTCGCGTGTTTGAAGCTGAAGCACGATGTCCACATCCTTGGTGGCGCGGGGAATGCCGAACACACTGCTGGAAAGCGCACCCACGACCATGTAAGGGATGTTCTCCGCATCCAGTGCCTCGATCACACAAGCCGCCAGTTCGTAGAGATTCATGCGGCCACCGGTTTGTAGAGCGTGTTTTCATGCACCCGGCGAAGCCGTTGGAGCCGGCTATGCACCTCCGCCCAGCCTTCCTCATCGGTGGGCAGGCCACATTGCGCCTTCGCCCCATCGAGCATCCAAACATAAATGTCGTTGCTCAATTCCAGGGCCTCGTCCAGACGCTCGGCGGATGTCATCGCGCGCGCGCGCAAGACCTTGTCGCGATAGATGGCATCTTGCAGCGATTTCACCGCATCCGGGCAAGATTCAACGCTCATGAACGAGTGTCTTTCATCGTCGGCCAGGGTTCAAGTTTCGAAAATTCCCAAAGAGCGGACGCCGTAACTTGCGAAGTATCTTTCCAAGGAGCGACCACGGGGATTCAAGCGTTGGCGGCTGTGGGCTGGCTTCGGCAAGTGCTGGGATTGGACCAAGGTTGCGCAGATCAAGTAGAGTCGTTGCATGCGACGGTGGCGCGGGCTTTGCGGGATGCCTACGGATGGAAAGGCAACCGGGATTTTAGGGAACGAAAGCGGATCATGCAAACTGTGGTCGCGAATACCGTTCTGCACGGGTGGCAACCGGGTTTCGGTCCCGGGGGGCGCCAGTATCAGGAATGCCGACCAGAGGAGGTCATGCAAACGCGGCAGCGGTTCGGGTCCGAATGAGGCCTAGAACGGGCTCGCTACCATTCAGAGAGAGGCAAGCGCAGCCCCCAAAGGCGGAGCGTTAAGCCTCGTGTCTGCTGCCGACGCAGTTGGTGTTTTGTTGTTGGCGACAGCCGCAGTGGTTTGTAGGTTTGGGAATGTTTCCATGGGCCTCATGGCCCTGATTTCAGTCTCAGTCCTTCAGCTTTTCATTATGATCGCGAATGTCTCACGCAAAATGCTTTCCGCGTGGGTAAAGAGCCTCTTCTGCCTTGTTATCCTAGTTCCTCCTTGCGACAGCGATAAACGCCCCCGGGGGGGCAACAGCATAAAGAAACACAGTCGCCGTCTGGGAAGACAAAAGCTGGCAACCGTCCGGATGCTACAGGCGAATTGGAACCGGCGATGAGCGATGGTCCCTCAATTCTGAAATCTATTCAGAAAATAAAGGCGAACGCGGCCACGACCGGCAATAAAAACGTTGGCATCCTCATCGGCATCAAAATAAACGGACTAGAAATCGAACGACTTCAGCCGGTTGCAGTAAGGGAGGCGGTAGACGAGATTTCCGAGGCTAAAGATCTGTTTGGGCTGTATGACACACTAGATTCCGAAAAATTGAAATTGAGTTTCATGTCGCATTTGAAAGGTCTGCTTTTAACAGAGCCGGAAAGACTTCCAGCGGCTGTCGATTTCTATAAACTGCTCGAAACCTACGGGGAGAAGACCAAGCTTTTCCCGACGTTGATAAAAGTTCAATACGCAACCGGCGGAATGCAATCCGCGTTGAATCTCCTGAAATCGGCGGAATCACCCGACGAAATTGAATCCGGATTGAGGGCCTTCGCCATTCCCAACAACCGGCCATTGTCAGATGAGGAAGAAGCGCTACTGAGGTCCGTCGTCCTCAATTTACCTGCGGACAAACAAGACATGTGGAAAGTCATGCTGAATCTGAAGTGATGATCACCTCAGCTTTTCAAATCCCCCTTCTCGCAAGGGGGAGGTAACTGGCTCCATTTCTGATTAATTTCTGGCGCGTTTCGTTACCAACCAAGTTTTCGTTACACGGTCTCGTTATACGGTGGAGCGATAAAAATGGGCAAACTCGGGAAATCTAACAGAACGATTTCATCCCTCAAAATCAATGAGTTGATCACTCCAGATGCCTCCAGAAAACTCTGGAAACCAGCCACTTATGCCTCCCGAACGAAGCGCACTACCAGACTGCACTACGCCCCGACTTGTTGGCGTGTCCCGCGAAGCGCGGGCGGGAAAAATTCCTGATTTTCCCATTCCACGCAAGTGGAAAAGGGGAGCACACCAAGCCACCTCATTCTGGATTTTCAACCGCGAATTGACGCGAATGAACGCGAATAAGAGATAGTGGATTGTGGATTCTGGGGCGGGATGGGAGACCGGTGGGCGACTCTTGCGTCTTGTTGTCTTGAGTCTTCTCCCATTCGCGTCAATTGGCGTCCATTCCCGGTTAGCATTCTCAAAAATAAAGCGCCGTTTTCGCTGCGCCTTGTTCTCGTGCACCAACATTCCGGTGAATCAAAATCACCGATTCGGTTCCTACAAAGCCTCTCGCGAAAGGAGCCGAACCTGCAGTGAGGAAGCGTTTGCAATCGTGGCGAAATCCGAATCGAAGGTGATGATTTCGGCATCGTGATGAATGGCGATGGCGGCAATGATAAGGTCGAGCGATCCGGCGTTGAATCCTTCGCGGCGGCATTTCTGCCCGAGTTCGGTTGCCTGCCGCCAGATCTTGGGCGGGGTCGGGAGGAGGGGATAGGTGGAGAACTGCGCCTCGATCAGCGGGCGTTCCTGTTCGGTTGCGTGGCGGAGAATTTCAAAAATGACCGGTTCGCACAGGGTCGCGGACGGATCCAGAATCCACGGCTTGATGAGTCGCTTGAGCGCCACCGGAGATTTTCTGCGGGTGAAATCCACCCACAACGAGGACTCGATCAGTCGCGCCATTGCTCGGCGAAGGTGAGAGATTTTCCTTTGCTGGCGGCTTTCGATGCTTCGATTCCGCCAAGGTCAGTGCCCCACTCGCCGGAGAGGAATTTACCCGAAATCTCAGCGCGGCGTTGAAGAGCCAATGCCTCATCCAGCAGCTTGCGAATGGCAGGCCCCTTCTTGGCGATGCCGGTGATCCGACAGATGTCGCGGAGTTCATTTTCGGGAAGATCGACAGTGATTTTCATAAATGCAGGATAGCAAAGTCTGACTTTTTGGCAATAAAAGTCTGATTCGGGGCTGTGAGAATCGAACGTAGAGTGGAGTTTCATCCAATAACCTTAAACCAGCGACGGTCGCAGACCGACGATACAGGTTATTTCTTCATCGCTTGGCTGAGGGCCCGCGTGCGGTTGGAAGAAGAGCTGGGGCGGGACGACCCAGCCACGCACTGGACAAAATTCCGGTCCCGTGGCATTCCGACGCCCGAATGTCCGAGTTGTCGAAAGCTTATGAACCGCAGGCGGTGGAGGCCAAGTGGTATGCCGCGTGGTTGGAGGGAAAATGTTTTGAAGCCGATCCGGCTTCGGACAAGGAAGCGTATTCGATCGTCATCCCACCGCCGAACGTGACGGGGATTTTGCATTTGGGGCACGTCTTGAACGCGACTTTGCAGGACATCCTCGCGAGGCGTGCGCGGCAGAAGGGGAAGGAAGTGCTGTGGCTGCCGGGGACCGACCATGCCGGGATCGCGACGCAGGCAAAGGTTGAGCGCGAGCTGCGCGAGAAGGAAGGCGTGAGCCGCCGCGATCTGGGGCGCGAGGAGTTTTTGAAACGCGTGTGGGATTTCAAGGAGAAGCACGGCGATATCATCATCAACCAGCTCAAGCGGCTGGGATGTTCCTGCGATTGGAGCCGCGAGCGCTTCACGATGGATGAGCCCTACACCGAGTGGGTCAGCCATGTCTTCGTCGAGTTGTTCAAGAAGGGCATGATCTATCGCGGCAAGCGGATGGTGAACTGGTGCCCGGTTTCTCTAAC
Organism: Akkermansiaceae bacterium; assembly: GCA_031371445.1. Lineage (GTDB taxonomy): Bacteria > Verrucomicrobiota > Verrucomicrobiia > Verrucomicrobiales > Akkermansiaceae > Luteolibacter. The sequence goes on along the minus strand of JANMJQ010000161.1, from coordinate 36,434 downwards.
AGCTTTGTCCGATGAGGAGGTCATCATGACTCCGCAGCGGTCGAAGTTATACTTTATGAAATACGAACTCGCCGACGCGCCCGGTGAGTTTCTGGAAATTTCAACCACCCGTCCGGAAACGTTGATGGGTGACAGCGCCGTGGCCGTGAATCCGAAAGACCCGCGCTTCACGAAGTATGTCGGACGCAAGGTGTATCGTCCATTTCCGCATGCGGAAATACCGGTCATCGCCGACGAGCATGTCGATATGGAGTTCGGCACCGGGGCATTGAAGATCACCCCCGCGCATGACAAGGCCGACTTCGAGATCGGGATGCGGCATGGCCTGGAGATCATCGATGTGCTGACGCCTGACGGTCATGTGAATTGCCCCGATTGCCCGGACCTGCATGGCTTGGATCGATTCGTCGCGCGCAGGAAAGCCGCGGCGAAGCTGGAGGAGATGGGCTTGTTGCTGAAAGTCGAGGAGTACGAAAACAACGTCGGCTATTCCGAGCGCGGTCATGTGCCGATCGAACCGCGGATTTCGATGCAGTGGTTTTTGAAATACCCACGCGTCAAGGAAGCGGCGAATGCGGTGGCGAATGGCGACATCAAATTCCGTCCCGAACGCTGGGCGAAGACCTATGCGCACTGGATGGACAACCTGCAGGACTGGTGCATCAGCCGCCAGCTTTGGTGGGGACACCAGATTCCAGTTTGGTATCGCAACGACAAGCTTGAGGCACTGAAAAACGCCGAGTCATTGGATACGTCCCATTTGTCCCGTGGAGACCTATTCGTTGGAGTCCAGCCGCCGTCCGATTCGCAAAACTGGACGCGCGATGACGATGTGATGGACACCTGGTTCTCGTCGTGGCTGTGGACCTTCGCGACGATGACCGATGTCGGCGAACGAAGCGCGACGCTGAAAAAATTCCATCCCACCGACGATCTTGTCACCGGCCCGGACATCATCTTTTTCTGGGTGGCGCGGATGATCATGGCGACCTTTGAATTCGAAGGCGAAATCCCATTCAAGAACGTCTATTTCACCGCGATCATCCGCGACTTGAAGGGCCGCAAGATGTCGAAGTCCTTGGGCAACTCGCCGGACCCGGTCGAGTTGATGGAGAAATACGGATCGGACGGCTTGCGCTTCGGATTGATGCGGATCGCGCCGACGGGAAGCGATTTGCGTTTCGATGAGTCATCGGTCGAAGAAGGCCGCAACTTCGCGAACAAATTATATAATGCCTGCCGCCTGCGCCAGATGGGGGGGGAAGTTGCTAGTGTTCAGTTTTCAGTTTTCAGGGCAGATGAATTGAAGCCTTATCATATCAATGTGATGGCGAAGTACGACGAACTTGCCGTCGATTTGGAAAGCCTTTACGCCGAGTATCGCTTCGGCGAGATCGCGCACCGCTTGTATGAGTTTTTGTGGAACGATTTTTGCGACAAGTTTCTCGAAGCCGTGAAGCTCGACCTCCGCGACACCGCTCCGCCGGATGCGAAGGCCGTGTCGTTGGGAGTCTTCGATGCCATCATGGGCCGCTACCTGCAATTGCTGAGCCCGTATATGCCGCATGTGACGGAAGAGCTGTCCGCGAGGATGGGCTATGTGGTCGAAGGCGAATTCCTGATGCGGAAAGAGCTGCCCGCGAAGCCACTTCTAACAGATTTGGCGGCGGAGAAAATCGCGGGTGCCCAGGCTATTGCATCTGACATCTATGAATCCGCGGGACGGATGCGAAATCTCAAGGCCGAATACAAAGTCGGTTCGCGCAAGGATGTGCGTTTCGTGATCAAGGCCGCGGCCGATTGGCTGGCACCGGAAATCCCAACGCTTGCCTTGCTGGTGGGGGCGGGGGATATCGCCCTGGATGCTTTCTACGATGCTCCCAAAGGCACTCCGGCGGCGGTGACTCCGGTGGGGGAAGTTTACCTGCCGCTTGAAGGCTTGATCGATGTCGAATCCGAGCGGCTGCGTCTCAGCAAGGAGCTCGAGAGCGTCCGGCTGGAGATCAAAAAATGTGAGGGCAAGCTGGGCAATGCCAGTTTCGTGGACCGCGCGCCGCCCGAGGTGGTTGCCCAGGAAAACGCACGGCTGGCGGAATGGCGGGCGAAAGCGGTGCAACTCGGCGAGATGCTGGGGGCGCTGGCATGACCACTTGCCACGGCGATTTTGCTCACTAGACTGGCGGCGTTGGTGAATATGACGGACCTAGGCAGTATTCCCGGTATCGGCAAAGCGACCCTTGAGCTGCTTGAAGCGGCCGGGTTTGCCGACGCCGAATCGCTGTCGAAGGCCGGCGTGGACGAGCTTGCGTCCGAACTCGAGCGCGCCAACCGGATTCTCCAGATTTCCAAACGCGCCCCCGTCCGCGGCAACATCCAGAAATGGATCGACGCCGCGCGAAATCTAACAGGTGTCGCCAGCGATGCGAATGTCGCGGTGACGATGCCGGTCAACTACGAGCTGTCACCCGATGTTGTGGGGATGCTGGCGAACGCCCCCTTCGCGATTCCGCTGCCGGCCCGCTTGCTCATGGAACAGCAGCTCGCGGTCGGTGACATCCCGCCGGCGATTTTATTGAACCGCTATTCGGGCGACCTCGAGGTTCGCGTCGAGGACCGTGCCGCGCCGGTGAGGAGTTCCGGACCGCGTGTCGCAGCCAACAACGGCAACGTGCGGATAGCGGAGTCCATGGGGATGCGGGTGGAGAAAATCGATTCATCCAAATTGCGTTCGACCGAGGAGGTGGCCAACGGATCTTCGAGGCCGGTTTCGGTGAAAGCCGAGAAGGGGAACGACCGCGTTGCCTTGATCCGGGGACCGCGGGAGGAGACCAACAAGGGGCGCAATCCGCAGTCCCGGTTTTACATTCGCGGTGTGTTGCACAGTCATCCGGTCAGCCTGGCAACCGGGGCCTTCTTCACTCTTGCGATGGTGGTGTTGCTTCCGCTGGGAGTTGTGGCCACCTCGCTGTTGATGCTTTCCGATATCATGCCCGAGCGTTTCGGATGGGTGCCAGTATGGTTGTTGGCCTTTCCGTTCAGCGTGCCGTTGTTCGGCGTGGGTTATTTGATCTGGGGTCTGCCTGGAAACTGTCGGATCTGCAGCCAAAAACTGTTTGTGCCAAAGATATGTTTGAAAAATGCAAAGGCGCATCATCTGCCGTTGATGGGGCATATCATTCCGCTGTGCCTGCATATCCTGTTGTTCCGTTGGTTCCGCTGCAGCTACTGCGGCACACCTGTTAGATTGAAAAAATGAAACGCGCGCTTCGCCCTTTGTGGATGTTGTCGGGTTCGCTGGCGATCGCCGCCGCATTGGGTTCCTGCGCGCATCTGCCATTTCTCCACAAGCAGCCGGAAAAAAAGGAGGACAGTCCGTTCGGGCCCAGCGGAATCCCTCCCGAACTCCGGGCCAAGACCAACTCCGGCGGCACTCCGGTAGCGCCGGGTGGCAATACCAAGCCAATCATTGGCCTCACTCCCGAGGAAGACATCGTTTACACCGACCCGGACAACCCGGATGCGCCGATCCCCGAACTTGCCACCCTCCTGGCCACACCCACGCGCGGGCCATGGGAGGAAAGCGAAACCGTCGCCCGCCAACGTTCGGCGCGGGAAGGCAAGCCGCTGTTGATCTGGTTCACCGATTCCAGATCCAGTCCGATGTGCAAGGCACTGAGCCAGGAATTGTTTTCCACCAACGATTTTGGGAATTGGGCGACTGAAAAACTGGTCCGCCTGCGGGTCGATGCCAGTGCGGCCGCTGACGACCCATCGCTGAGCCTCGATGAGAAGTTAACGCGCGAGGTCGATCTCAAGCAGTACTCGGATGCCCTCAAAAAGCGTTACAAGGTCATGGGTTATCCATCGCTGGTCATGCTCAATTCGAGTGGTGAGGTGGTCGGAAGGTATCGCGGTTACAAGCGGGGTGATGCCGCTTTCCTGTGGGGCCAGCTCAAGCATGCCGAAGCCGTTTCAGCGGAAGCCTACAAGGGATGGCGCGCGGGGATGGAAAAGAAAGGTTATCGTGAATGGCAGGATCGCGGCCAGCGCAAGATCTTCGCCAAGCTGGCTTCCTATTCGGATGGCACACTGATCCTGATCCAACCCGATGGCACACGGGCGAAGACAAAGGAGTCCAACTTGTCCGACAAGGACAAGGCGTGGATCGCGGAGCAAAAGAAACTACGGAATGTGCAGTAGATTTGAATTGTAGTCGCAACAAGGCGCAAAAAGGGCGCAAAAATGAAGAGGGAATCTTTTTGATAAGAAGCCATGGCACATGGATCAGCAAAGCCGCTCGGAACGATCTGTTCATCGGAATTATGAAATCCCAAATCCCATTTTTGCGTCATTCTTGCGCCTCTTTGCGGCTGAAATCCAAATGAATTTGCAGTAACAAAAAAATGCCCGGCGGACGCGAGGCCAACCGGGCATTTGACATTAACAAACCGAAATTCTGTTAGACGCGGCGGCGGCGCAGCAAGAGTAGCGAGCCAAGCAGGCCGAGCGCCGCGCTGGCGGGTTCCGGGATCACCGTCATCGTGACAAAGCTGGTTGCGCCCGATTGGTCCGCGCTGAAGTTGGAACCGCCGGTGCTGTCATTGTAATTGAAGAACCATTGGTTGGCGCCAAGCGTGAAGGTCGAGTCGTCGTTGAGGGTAGTGCCGTTGTAAGTGAACAGCTCGGCGCTCGTCCAACCACCCATGTAGTCAATCAGGGTGAGCTTGGAGCCGTTGGAGAGCGTGCCTGCCGCAACTTGCGACAAGGTCAAAATGGCACCGCTGGCGATGTCGAGCGTGCCGGTGGAGTCGACGAGGTCGCCGTTCAAGCTCGTGGAGTTGAGTTCGTAGGCGAGGGTTGAGCCCGCGAGGAAGCTGACTGCGCCGGTGCCCAACGATTCGATGGAGGCGCCTGGAGCGAGGACGCCGGTTACGTTTATGGCACCGGCGATGCTGCCTGTGCCACCCAAGGTAGCGCCGGAGGCCACGTTGACCGCTCCGGTGCCGGTGATGCTGCCGTTCACTTGCAAGATTCCCTGGGAGACGCTGGTCGTTCCGCCGTAGGTGTTCGTGCTGCTGAGAATCTGCGTTCCCGCCCCGGATTTGGTCAGTCCGCCGGTTCCCGAAATTCCGCCGGAGAAGGTATCGGTGCCAGTATTGTTGATGGTCAAAGTTCCGCTGCCCAAGGTGACTGTCCCAGAACCCGCCAAGGCGGCGGATTGGTTGTTGTTATTCAAATTGAGGGTGCCATTGACCGTGACAAGCTGGTTGCTCAGTTGATTGGCCGCGTCGGTGCGGACGATAGCTCCGGAATTGATGGTCAAGGTGCCTGCGATGGCGGCAGTGTTCGCGCTCTTGTTCAACACGAGTGTGCTGGAATTCTCCACCGTGGTGCCACCGCTGAAAGTGTTGGCACCGGCCCCGCTGTAAGTGGCGGTGAGACCTTGGTTCTTGATGTTGAATGTGCCTCCGCCGCTGATGACCCCGGTGATGTTCAGTTGTTTGTTGCCGTAGGCATTGAGGGTATTGCCATTGAGGAGAAGGTTTCCGAGACCGATATTTGCGGCAACGGCGTTGATTTCGGCGGTGCCTCCCAGTTGCACCTGGGAATTAATGATGAGACCGGCCGCGGTACCGATGGCCAAGGTTTCGATCTTGTTATAAAGATAGATGCCGTTGATTCCACCACCGGAATTGATGGTATAGACCTTGCCGGTTGAGGCGTTTTGCGTGAACACCCCGTTCAAAGCGATCCAGCCGGATGGCGCACCTCCGCCGCTGCCGGCGTTGTTGATGGTGGTCGTGGTATTGCCCGTGTTTTCGAAATACAATTGTGCGCCACCGTCGAAGGTAGGTGCACCCACGTTGTTGTTGACGTTCGTGCCATACCATTGGGAACCGCCCCAATCCCAGTTGCCGTTGTTGGCATTATCCTTCCAGTAAAACTGATAGACGACCGCATTCGCATTATCGGAAAAGGCCAGCATGACGGTCAGGCAAAATGCAACTGCGCCGAGACTTTTCAAAAAAGACGACAAATGCGATGGATTCGATTTGGACAAATTCATGGAAGGAACGGAATTTCTTCTCGTGCGGACCGAGGTTTCGGGCGCAAACGTAGAGTGGGCTTGGGTCTTTGCAAGTGGTTTCCTGGTTCCGGGCCTTCCGCAATTTTGCGAAAAGCACTGGAATCAGGTTCACAGTGGAAATGCCGGAAAGCGCCAATCGGTTTACCAAAAATTTCGAAATTGGCGTAAAAATTCCGTCCTGAGGGTCGTGCAAATTGCAAAATTTGGGCTCGCTATAGGCTACGATCCGCGCAAGTCCGGCAATGTTGTTCCCTCCAGCCATGGCTGAAACTCGGCAGGGATCGGGGCTTCGAATTTCACCCGCTTGCCGGAAATCGGGTGTTGGAAGGACAATCGCCAGGCGTGGAGCATCAAGCGGCCGGTTTGGGCGGAAACCGGACTTGCCTTGCCGTAAATGGGGTCGCCGACCAGCGGAGTGCCCTTGTGGTGCATGTGGACCCGGATCTGATGGGTGCGGCCGGTGTGAAGGTGGCAAAGCACGAGCGCGGTGCGCGTTGCGGCGTCGGTGGCGAGGATTTCGTAGTCGGTGATCGCTGTCTTGCCGCCGGGTGGATTGACAACGGCCATCTTCTGGCGGTTCACCGGGTGGCGTCCGATGTGGGTGAAAACGCTGTCCTTGGCGGGTTTTGGGATGCCCTCGGTGACGGCGAGGTAGAGTTTTTCCATTGTGCTGCGCTCGGAAAATTGCGTCACGAGCGACTGGTGGGCGGCATCGGATTTCGCAACCACGAGGCAGCCCGAGGTGTCTTTGTCGAGGCGGTGGACGATCCCCGGACGTTCGACGCCACCGATCCCCGACAATTTTCCCCGGCAATGATGCAGCAGCGCGTTGACCAGCGTGCCATCGGGGTTTCCGGGCGCGGGATGCACCACCATGCCGGCATCCTTGTCGAGTACCACCAGATCGTCGTCCTCGAACAGGATCCGCAGCGCGATTTCCTGCGGGGCCGCATCCAGGGGCACCGCTTCGGGAATCACCACGCTGATCCGGTCCCCTGCCTTTACAGCGTCCCTCGGCTTGGCGGGCTGGCCGTTGACCTGGATGTATTGCTCGCGGATCAGGACCTGGATTCTCGAGCGCGACAGGTCTGTTAGACGGGCCGCGAGAAAGGCATCGATCCGTTCGCCCACACCGTCATCGACCACAATTTCCACGGCCCGATAGTCCGTTACGGGAAGGTGGCTGCAAGTTTCAAGTTTTCAGGCGGGTATCAGGGCGCTAACTTATGCCCGTGCCGCAACGACCGGAAACCATCGCCTACTGCCATGCCTGCGGTGCGTCGATGAATGTTTCGGCGGTGGCGCCGTTTTCGAATGTCGAATGCCCGGCCTGCGGCAAGCACACCCGGGTCAAGCGCGAGTTCGGTCCCTACACGCTCGTCAGCCGTCATGCGATCGGTGGCATGAGCATGGTTTTCATCGCCCATGACAACACCCTCGACCGCGAGGTGGCGTTGAAAATCCTCAGCGAGGAATATTCGGCGGACGAGCGGCGCATCGAAGCCTTCGAGGAGGAAGCCCGCATCACCGCATCCTTCAGCCACCCGAACGTGGTGCGCGTGCTGACCACCGGCCGTGCCTTCGATCGTTTTTACATCGCCATGGAGTTGGTTCCCGGCGGGCACTTCGAACATCAGATCCGTGAGCGCGGGAAGATTCCTGAAATCGAAATGCTGCCGCTCGCGATCGAAGTCGCGGAGGGTCTCAAAGCCGCTCATGCCGCGGGGCTCATTCACCGCGACGTGAAGCCGGGCAATATTCTGTTAGATGCGGAGGGCCATGCGAAGATCGTCGATTTCGGACTCGCGCTTGTGACGCAAGGCGGGAGCGCGCAGGCGACGGAAGTATGGGCCACGCCGTACTACGTGCCGCCTGAAACCATCGAAGGAGCTCCCGAGGATTTTCGCGCGGACATCTATGCTTTCGGCGCGACCCTGTATCACGCCCTATCCGGCAAGCCATCCTGCGGCGAGGAGACGATGGCCACCGATCTGCTCCGCGAGGCCAAGAAGAAAGTGGTGCCGCTGAGTGTGACCGATCCATCGCTGTCGGTTGAGACCTGCAGGATTGTGGAGAAGGCGATGGCCTACCAACCGGACGATCGCTTCTCCTCGTATGAGGAAATGATTTCCAAGCTCAACAGCGCGCTGAAACGGCTGGCTTCCGGGGATCATGCGGCAATGGAAACATCCGCGAGCGTTGCGCGCCGGCGGGAACAGAAGAAGCGCTCGGAAATGCTCATCATCGCAAGTGTCGCGGCGGTGCTCCTGGCTGCCATGATTGGTGGTGTGATGTGGGTGATGCACAAGGAAGACAAGCCGGTGAAGCCGGTCGTCACGCGCGACATGCCCGTAATCCCGGAGGCCAACACCGCCGCCGCCACGGAGATTGCGAAGAGCTATCGTGAGGCGCGCGCGGCGGTTGAAAGGCATGATTTTGCAGCCGCCTCCTCCGGCTTTGCGAAGCTGCGCGAGAATCCTGATGTGCAGGAGCCGACGCGCACCTGGGCGGGTGTCGAAGCGGTGGTTGCGAGCTATCTTGGAGGCGAATCGTCGTTCGCGAAAAAATTGGCGGCCCTTGCCGTGGCGCATGCCCATGGGGTCCCTGATGAGGCCCGGATTTCCAACGATCTGCTGGAGACTCTTGCGAAGCTCGACCGGCTTGTCGTGATTCCATCGAAAGATTTGGACCGGTCGAAATCCGAGGCCCCGCGGGTCATGGCGTGGATGCTTGCCGGCTTGAAGGATTGGGAGCAGGGGATGTTGGAGGAAGCGTCGGGATATTTCAAAGCGGTTGCCGAAGCCAAACTCTCCGGCAACGATTCATGGCTGGGTCTCTATCAGAAATTGGCACAGGACTATCTGGACGATGCCACGCGCCTCGAAGGTGCTGTGTTTAAAAACTATCCCGCCACCGCCTCCGGCTGCGAAGCGGCCGTCGCGGAACTGGAAGGTCTCCTGGGCGACCTCAAAACCCGCGGCCGCGCCCGCTTCAACGTCCGCGCGTGGCAGCTCGATCTCGCGAAGCGCGCGAAATTGCTTTCCGCTCCGAAAGCCGGCAACCTATCCACAGGCGGCACCACAGGGGAGCCCGTCGATGCGGCCGCGGTCATGGCTAAGCTCGCCGAGTTCGCCAGCAATTGCCGTTTTACCGAAGCCGTGGAGTATGTGAAGAACCTGCCTGGGGATCCCAAGGGCGCTACCAAAGACTCGCTGCTTTCAGTCACCAGCGCATCCGCGGTTTTTCTAACAGATCTGTCGAAGGATCTGGCCAGGGAAACCGTCACCGGTGAGTTCCCGCTGAAATCCGGCGAGGTCATGACCAAACTTTCGCTTGCTGCCGACGGATCCATCCGCGCTTCCGATGCGGCGGGAAAGGAGCGCGCCTGCAAATGGGAGGAGTTCTCGCCGGATGCCTTGATCGACCTGCATCGTTACTTCGCGAAAACCCCGAAGAACGAACTTGAAACACTCCGGCGTCACGAGTGTGCCATCGCCTACAGTTGGCTGGCAGGCGACCGCGACCGCGCCCTCGCCGCCGCCAACGCCTTGTCCCAGTCGAGCCCCGCATTCAAGCAACACTGGGACAGCATCGCCAGCGGCCTGCCGAAGTAACGTAGGGGCGATCACTGGTCGCCCCGCCTGAAATGTAATTCGAGGCGACCAATGATCGCCCCTACAAGGTTTTCAAATAAGCCACCAACTGTTCCACCTGCTGGTCCGTCAACGGCAGCGCCGGCATCGCAGGTGCGAAGCCTTTCACCACCTGCAACTGCGGCTGCTTGATCGATGTGCGGAGGTAAGCCTCGTCTGCGGTGACGGTTGATCCGTCTGTTAGAGTCTGCTTCGAATTGAAAATGCCTTTCAAATCCGGCGCGATTGCCGAGCCGCCCGCGACATGGCAGGTCGCGCAGGTCTGGCTGTTGAAAAGGGCCTTGCCCGCCGCGACATCGGGCGATTCGCCGGGCTTCGCGCTCACCGGCGCCGAGAGGAAGGCCCAGATCGCCAGGCACGCGGCGGCGAAAGTGCCGAAGATGGATGCCAGCCAATGCCGGAAATAATACCGCGAGTTCATCAGGTGCTTCACCGTCATCAGCGCGACGATCACGACTGTTAGAATGCCGATGTTCCAATCCGCGCCCGCGAGTTGCGGGAAGTGCGCGCTCAACATCAGGAACAGCACCGGAAAGGTCATGTAGTGGTTATGCAGCGAGCGGGTCTTCGCCTGCTTGCCGTATTTCAAATCGTGTTCCTGCCCTGCGAGCAGCGATGCCATGAATATCTTCTGGTTGCGGATGATGTGGAAAAACACGTTGCCCGACATCGACGAGCCCATCATCGCGCCGATCTGCAAAAACACCGCGCGGCCATTGAAACATTGGTTGAAGCCCCAGGCGGAGGCGATGAGCAACGCAAGCGTCAGCGGGATCGCCAGCTTCGGAACATCCTTCAGTTTCGAGTTCCAAATCGTGTTATAGACCAACCACCAGCCGACAATGCCGCCGGCACTCAGGCCAACCGCCTGCCAGCCAGTGAGCGTGGCTTTGGTCGCATCCATCAAGGCGGAACCACCATTCACATAAAACGTGGCGATGAGCAGAAGTACGCCGCTGATCCAGGTGGTGTAGGATTGCCACATGAACCAATGCAATGGCACCGGGATTGCCGCGGGATCGATCAGCTTCTTTTGCAAATGAAAAACCCCGCCGCCGTGAAGCATGTTGAGGTGGCCTAACAGATCGTCGGGCGCGTCATCTTCCTTTTTCGGCAGAATGAGGTTCAGCTCCATCCACGTGAACAGCAGCGAATTTCCGATCCACATGATCGCCGCGAGCACGTGCACGAACCGGAACACGATGTTCAGCCAGCCTGCGATTTCGGATTCCATGGAGCGCTAGGAATAGAGCAGGGCACATACGGGATCAATCGAATAAGGACATCACCCGCTGAAAAGGCTTCGATCTTGAAAATCATTTCACGGGTTCCCGTGACAGTCGCGACAGAGTTTTTCGGGCGGCGGCGCTGCAACACGATGCGTTTCGATTTCTCCCGCACCCGCGCCAGTGGTCAGGGCCAGCGCGATTACCAGCGTTATCGTATTGCAAATTGTCATAGTAATATTCTAACACTATATCAACACCACACATCCATGAACTCCGAAACGCGCCAAGCCCTTGCCGAACTTCTGCTGACGAGAACCGGTTCCTCCAAAAAGCCCAATCTTTGCTTTTTTGAATCATGAAAAGACCAGAGTACCTTCCATCCCTAGTCGCTCTCACGGTGCTCTTTGCCGCGCCGTTCGCTTCCGCACAGGACAGCGACATCGCTGAACTCAAAGCAATGGTCCGCGAGATGCGGCAGACCATCACCGAGCAAAACGCGCGCATCGCCGCTCTGGAAAATCAGCAAGCCCGCCCAAAGACAAAGCCTGCGGCGACGACATCGATAAAATCCGCGGAAGCGCCTGCCGGAACCAAACGGCCGGTCGAGGGTCTACCCTCGGGCGCGCCGATCGGCATGGAGCTAAGCAGCGCCTTGCACGCGGAACGCAGCACGGTGCGCGACGCCGATACGTTTGGCGATCTCCAGCAAGCCGCGCCGCGCGCGAACAACGCGCCGCTGGATCCGGCACTCAACGGCTTCTTCAATATCCCGGGCACTGACACGCTGCTCAAAATCGGTGGCTCGGCCCGCGTGGATGCCATCGTGGACTTCGGCAACAACGGCAACCCGAATCAGTTCGTGCCCTCGACGATCCCCGTGCCTGGCGAACCCGGATGGGACGGTGGCGTTCGCAGCACCTTGCAGGCGAAAGCCACCCGCCTCAGCCTCGAATTGCGCCGCCCCGTCGCTTTCGGAGACACGTTGCGCGTTTACAGCGAATACGATTTCTATGACGACTCGACATCGAGTGCGCTGAAATTTCGTGCGCGCCACTTTTACGGGCAGGCTTGGAATTTCCTCATCGGCCACACGTTCTCCGCATTCATGGACGTCGACGCCTTTCCCGATGTGGTCGATTTCCAGGGCCCGAATGGCATCGTGAACCGCCGCCAGCCGCAACTCCGCTACACGCACCCGATCAGCGAAGGTGCGTGCACGACCCAGTTCTTCGCCAGCATTGAGCTGCCGGAATCGAAGATCGATACGGACACGAGCGAATTCGCGACCGACTCCTCGGTGGTAAGTCCTGTGCCCGACGGCGTTGTGGGCATCCGCCGGGAAAGCCCGCTCGGCCACGTGCAAGCAACGGCGATCTTCCGCGACCTGGCCTATGAAGCTGATGACGGACCGGACGACGATGTCTCCGGTTGGGGTGTGAGCCTCTCCGGATCGCTGAATGTTTTGGAGAAAGACAAACTCTCCGCGCAGCTTACGTACGGCGAGGGCATCGCGCGTTACATCAACGATCTCAGCGGCGAAGATCTCGACGCCGCGCTCGACGGCGGGGACCTCAAGGCGATCCCGGTGTTCGCCACGATGGCCGGCTATACCCACCACTGGAGCGAGCACTGGCGCTCAACGCTGGCCGGTGGTTACATCCAGGTCGATGCGCCCGGATCGCTCGGCGGCTTCGCGATCGACCACACGCTCTACGGCAGCGCGAACCTCATGTGGCAACCGACCCCTTCCTTTCGCACGGGCCTTGAATACCTCTATGGCAGCAAGGAGACGCTCGACGGCTCCGAGGGTGACGCCCAGCGCGTGAACTTCGTCATCCGCTACGACCTCGTGCGCTGATTGGCAGCGGCTGGGACACTCTCCAACTCAACTTCGCCGACGGCATTTCCGCGCGAGGCAAATAGATGGAAATGGTCGCTGACAGGAAATCAAAGCAGCTTCTCGATGGGCAGCCAGCTAAGCACCCGGACCTTGGCGCGTTTCCATAGAGCGGCTTCGGGCTCGGAATCGAAGCGGACTTCCTTTTCACCCTCGCGGGTTACCCAAACGAGGTGGTTTCCCTCAAGTTCGACGCGATAGGCTTTGCGCAAAAGATCGCGCTCGATGGTCTCGGGCAAAAGCTTCGCCAGCTCCGGACCATCGAAGAGCACCCCCATCTCGGTATTTAGTTTGTTCGAGCGGGGATCGAGATTGTAGGAGCCGATGAAACCACTACGGCGATCGAACGTGAAGGTCTTCGCGTGCAAGCTCGCACCACTCGATCCTCCGGTTGATCCACCTATGCCGCCCGATCGCGACCCCTGTGTTGCGCCAGCGGTTGGCTTCATTTCGTAAAGTTCAATACCCGCATGAAGCAGCGCCTTGCGGTAGCGTTGATATCCCGCGTGGACTGGAATCCCATCCGTGGAAGCGAGTGAATTGGTGATCACGACCACGCGGACACCACGCTGGTGCACGCTGGCGAGGAGGGCGACGCCTTCCTTTCCTGGAACGAAGTAGGGCGAGACGAGGAACAACTCGCGTTTTGTGGTATCGACGACTTCGCGCAGCTTGGGGGCGAGGTGAGTTTCGGTCTTGTCGGCGGAGCTGAGGATTTTGTCGGGATGATCTGTTTCGATCGATGCACGTCCCCAGTAATACGAGACCGCGTGGTTCTTCAGTTGCCGCGCATATTCTGGGCTTGAGGTGGAGACGGTTGGGGTTCGCTGTGCTTTTCAAGGCACTGATAGTGCTGGGAGCTCAAAACGAAATCCTCGCGCCGGTGTGCCAGATCAATAATTCGGTATCGAAGCCCGCACCCTGTTGATCCGTGAGCAGTCCGTATTCCAGGCCGCCCTTCAGGATGATCTGGTCGCGGTAAAGGTGGATATTCGTGCCCAGGTAGACCGAGTTGTATTCATCGCCGATGAAGAAGGGCGAGTCGTTGAAGGCGGGGTCGGAGGATGTTCCCAAGGTGGTGATAAGGCCTCCCGCGGCGTCGGATACCGCGTAATGATAGCGGCCCACGATATCAAGCCATCCAGGGATCGCCCAGTAGCTGGGTGCCAGCGTCACGCCGTAGGCATTGCCGTCGCCGTTTGCGAGCATGAAGTCGCCCATGAAGGAGAATCTGCCGCGATCCAGCAGGATGCCGGTGGAGACCAAGTCGTGAAAAATCGGATTGTTCGCGACCAGTTGGTTGCCGTTCGCGGCTCGTTTTCCCGCGATGTCAAAGCGGGGGATGGTGCCGGAGAAGTTGCCGTCGAAGTTGTGGAGATAATCGAAATGCCAGGTGGCCCGCATGAGCGACGAATCGGATTTTTCGACGAGCGTGCGCTTGATGTTGATCAAAAGGGACCCGTCTCCCTCGATGCCGGGAATATTCCGGTTGGAATCTCCCGAGAACCAGCCGAGTCCGAATTCCCAGCCCTTGCGGCGGTAGGCAAGCGCAAGCCCCAAGGTTGTATCCGGCGCGATCATGTTTGCGAGCATCGCCCGATCCGGATAAAGGGAGTCTTCCGGCTCGGTGGTGTACTCGGTTCCGAAGTCCGGCCTGAACTTTCCGAAGGTCACGGTCGTGTCTGGCATGAACTCGGTGCGGACCTTGAGGCGTTCGATCCCCTGATCATCGGTGTCTCCGGCGAACTCATAGTTCGCCTCGATGTCGGTGTTTCGGAAGGCCCGGATTCTCGCGCCGAGGCGGGCTCGCCGGGTATAGGTTCCGTCGAGATCCACGGTCTTTCCGGGCACGAGGCCGACCTCCTCCACCTCCGCCTTGCCGAAGGATGCCTGTTGGTCGAAGTAGGCGGTAACCGCCATGCGCTGCACCCAGGGGTTTGAGTCGTTTTCATAGACCACAGACTTTTCCCGGATGCCATCAAGCGGGCTGGGCGGGTAGGCCATCTCAGGATAAACCAGTGCGCCGGCGGCATCCCGCGCGGGAGCTCCCGGGAGGCCGGGTGCGGGAGGCACGTTGATTTCGCTGGATTTCTTTTTCCCCTCGAGAGCGTCCAGCACATCGTTGGCGTGAACCAGCCCGGTGAAGGCGGTGGCGAGCAGCACAAGTCGGTTCATGGGGAAAGTCATGGTTTGGCGGTCTGCTTGGCCTCGTCCTTTTGGCGCTGGCGGTCAGCGGCCCGGCGGACGCGGCTGGTGTATTGATCCAGGCTATCGCTCTTTTTTAGATTGAGGGCGGTTTCGAGCAACGGCAGAGCTTCGACGTAGCGTTTTTCACGGACATACATCTGGCCGAGTCCCAAATTCGCATGGTAGGCGACAGCAGGCGATCGGACGGCAAGCTGGTAGTTGGTGCGGGCATCCTGGATCAGCTTGCCGCGCTTGTCCTCATCCGCCTCGTCCTTGGCGAGTTGGTCGAAGTGCTTGCCAAGTTCAAGAAGCACTTCGCCGTTGGTAGGATCGGACTGCATCAGATCGTTCAACAGCGCCCCGACCCGTGCCGGCTGTTTTTGCGCCTGGGCAATGCGGACCTCGGTCAACATGAGCATCGTTTTCTGTCCCGGGGGAACGGCGGTGCCAAGCTTAGCCCTGATCTTCTGGACGAAGGTTGCCGCCTTGTCTGGAAATCCGTAGTCGGTCAGGATCTTGGCGGATTTCAAAGCACGCGGCACATCGAGCGTGACTGCCTTGTCGATGGCCGCCATGTAGGCGAAGAGGGCCAGCTGAGGCTCGCTGCGGTCCATGTAGAGATTACCTAACAGATTCAGGTTGGCCTCATCCGCAAGGCCCTTGAAACGGAGAATCTCCAGATTGATCGCGGCATCCTCTTTGCGCTCCATTCCGAGATAAGCGTTGGTTTGTTGGAGCCAGAGCTGCTTGTCATCCGGGTTCTCCTCGATGAGGGAACCGAGCAGGCTGGCCGCCTCTGCGAACTTGTCCTGGGCGAGCAGGGACTGGGAAAGACCGAGCTTCCAGTCACGTGAGTTCGCATCCAACAGATATGCCTGGCGGTAGGCGTTCTCGGAGGCCACCGCGTTTTTTTTCACCAGATGGCAGTAGCCGAGCATGCCATAGACCCGCGCGGTGGTTTCACCCAGCTCGATGGATTTCTGAAGCATGGGCAGCGCCTCGTCGGTTTGGTTTTTCGAGATGTAGAGGAAGGCGAGGTTGGTATGGGCGCGGCGGAAGCGTGGGAAACGCTTGATGGCCTCCAGAAACGCCCGGCGTGCCTCGTCGGGGCGGTCGGCTTGGAAATACAGGTTGCCGAGAACGAAGATCATCGCCGGGCTGATCTCGGCCGGCAGTTTCTTGGGATCAGTCGGGTTCTCCGTCTCCTTGATAAACCGGATGACCTCTTGCTCGGCGGCGCTGAACTGGTTTTTCTCGAAGAGATCGCGAATTGTTGTCAGGGCTGCCTGTTCATCGACGGAGACTTTCGGCTCCACATCCGAGAGAAATCCGTAGCTGCCGACGAAGTCCTTGATGAACGCCGGGTCGCTGAAAAGATTAGCAGGCGGGATGATGCGGTCAGCCAGGGCGGTTGCCGCGAGAACTGCCATCATCGGCAGGAGGAATTTCGGAAACATATCGGAACGCGTTATTTGAAAAAATGGTGAAGGCCCAGGCGGCGGAGTCAGCTTTTCTTGACCTCGAAGTTGAAAGGGACGGAACAGGTGGACTTGATCGGACGGCCATCCTTGACCGCTGGTTTGAATTTCCAGCGGGCCACGGCGCTGAGCGCGGCCTTGTCCAGGTCGGAATAACCGGAGGACTGCTTGATGGTGCTGCTAGCGACCTGCCCGCTGGCGTCAATGACGCAACTGATCATCACGCGGCCTCCTACCCCCTTGCTGAGCAGGGCGGTGGGATAGGTCGGCGGCAGTTTGCTGATCGGCGTGGGGGGGGAGTCCACTTCCTCGCCGCCGAGACCGTCCCCGCCTCCGCCCTTCCCGCCGCGTGTGCCGAAGCGGGGGACGTTGACCACGAAACCTCCGCCAGTCCCTTCCGCGAGGTCGCCGATGTCGATGTTGAGATCCAGTTCCGAAGACTCCGAAGCCATGTCGGCGGTGGGCGCGATTTCTGGTTCACTGGACTCCTCCTTGATGTCGGTCTCCTCGGGTTCCGTTAGATCGGGATCGGTCTCCGGGGGGGGCGGTGGAGGTGGCGGAAGGGTGATGTCCACGATCGAGGTTGTGTCTTTCTTCTTCTTTCCCTCTTCATCTGAGTTGTGGAAAAGGAGGGATACCGCACCACCGAAGATCACCGTGCCCAACATCAGGCTGATGAGCAGGTGTTTGTTCTCCTTCTTGTCTGCCGCGGAAAATCGGGACATGCGGGGCGGTATCTAGGCGATCCCGGAAGTCATTTGGTCTGCGTGGCGAGTCCGATCTTATCAATGCCGACACGCCCGACCACTTCGAGGACCTGCATGACGCCCTGATACTGGGAGGCCTTGTCGCCGCGCACCACCACGGGAAGGTCGGGACTGGCGGCCTTGAGGGCGGTTAGCTCGTCTTCCAGTTGATTGAGCGTGACGGCGGTGGTGTTGAGGAAGATACCGCCTTCGGGGCTCACCGTGATCGCCTGTAGCTTGGACGCCGTCATCGGAGCCGAAGTCTTTCCTCCCGCTCTCGGCAACTCGACTTTTACCCCCTGGACACCTGCGGTGGTCATGATGATGAAGATCAGGAGCAGAACCAAGTAAAGGTCCACCATCGGGGTGACGTTGATGTCGTCAAAATTTTTATCGTCTGCGGATGCCATGTTGAAGGATGTGGTTGGGTTGTTTGAGTGAAGTGGAAATCCTCAGCCCCGCAGACTCGGTGTCGTCGAAGCGGTTTCTGAAACGGGGTAGAACTCCGCGACCTTGGCGACGAACTCGTCGATGAAGACCTGCATTTCAGCGACGATGTTTTTGATCCGCCCGTTCAGGTAGCTGTAGATGAACAGGGCTGGAATGGCCACCACGAGGCCTGCCACCGTGGCAAGCAGGGCGGAGGCAATACCCGGAGCGATAGAATTGACATCGACCTGGCCTTGTTTGGAAATGATGGCGAAGGTGATCATGACGCCAACCACAGTTCCGAGGAGTCCGACATAGGGCCCACCTGCGATGCTGATCGTCAGATAGACAAGCCCGTCTGTGAGCTTGTGATTTTCCCGAACCAGGCCGGCATCCAGAGAGGCGCGGATCGCCTGCACGGAGCGGCTTGAAAGGGTCGTCGTCTGCGCTCCCTTGTCATCACGGGTGAGTCTGTGGCGGATCTCCTCGGAGCCGATATGATAGATGCTGTAGAGAGGGGAGCGCTGGACCAGTTTCTGGGTCTTGGGGTCGGTATTACCACCCAAGCTCTTGACGCTGTCGCCATCGGCGTGATCGATGGAAGTGAGATCGGATGAAAGCTTGTCCCATTGTGTGAGGAAGAGGTCCGTGCCTTTTTTGATGGAATTGAGGTAGACCATTTTCCGCGCCGCGACCGACCAGCCGAGGGCAACCATGACGAAGCAAACGCCAATGGCGATCCAACCGTCGAACATCATGTTTTTGGCAATGTCGCCGAACAGCGAAAGATGTTCCATAGCCTTGCTGTGGCCGCTTTCGACCTGATCGTTCTTCTCCTCTAGGGCCTTGCCCATAGTGGAGTCCATCGGGAGGGGGCCAGCGGAGTCCGCGAGGGTCTTGGCGATCATGCCTTTGGAGTCCTTCAACGAAAGCACTGAAGGATAGGGCGTGCCGGTTGCAGCGTAGGTGGCAACGCCTTCGAAGGTCTTGTCAGCAGAGGCGAAGAACACGGAGGGCCCGGCGAGAAAGAGTGTACCTTGCACAGACTGGCTGCCATTTTTCAGGGCTTTGCCAGTGAATCGATGCCCGCCGATGATAGATCCTAGACGATCAAGGCCGATCTTCAGTACCTGTAATCGTTCGATGGCCTCCGCCTTGGGATCGTCTGATAGGGTGAGTGCCTTTTGGTCGATTTTCTGGACGGTGTCATTATAGAGCTGGCCTTCGGCGGGATGAAGGCGGGTGATGAAAGCTTTCGAGTATTGGTTTAGCAGGTCGATGGCATATTTGACATCCGTCTTCTTGGTTTCGAGATCACGCTCGAGCAGCTTGAGATTGGTTGCGCGCTGGGCATCTTCCTTCTCCAGCGCCTTGAGTTCCTTGGTCAGGGAGAGAGCCTCATCGTCCAGGCGGTTGATCTCCTTGTAGAGGTTGCGTCGGAGATCGCCGTATTCCTTCTGCGTGCTGTCGAGTTCGGTGACGGCTTTCTGCAGATCATTTTTTGCGGCATCCACGGTACTTCCGGCCATGAGGGAGGTAAGGCAGAGCGAGCCGATCAAGGCGGCTTTCAGGGTGGTTGGAATCATGGTTTGATAAGCGGAAGTTTGACGAATGCCGGATCCAGTTTGCCGGCGGAGGTTTCGATGAGTTTCTTGATATCAGGGCCGATTTCCTTCTGTTCCTTGAACACCCAGCCATTTTCCGACGGACTGCCAGCCAGCGCGAAGGTTCCCGCGGCATCCACTGAATACGCGAAGGCGAGTCCGAAGTAGATGGTCTGCACCTTGAATTCGGCACCTGAGTTGTCCGCCCTGAGTTCGTCCTCAACATGGACGGTTTGCTGATATTTCTCGGCTTCGGAAAGGATGTTGCTGATGTTCAGCAGTCGCTTTGAAACATCATCTCCACGTTTGTCTTCAGGGAGCTTGAGCGCCCGTTGGAGGTCCTCCATACTTTGAACCATCTTGGCGTCCTTCAGTAGCGGAGATGGGAAAAAGCGGGTTTTCAGGAGAACGAATTTCTCAATGCCATGAAGCCTGTCGACGAGTTCCTGCTTGGCGGCGGACAGCTTGTCGCGGGCGGTGCTTTTCTCGAGCGTCGCCTGATCGGCCCCCTCCTTGCGGACTTTGGCGGCGGCAATCTGTTCCTTGAGGTCGGCGATCTCCTGTTCCAGTCCTTCCTTGTAGTTGCGGAGAACCTCCTGATCACGGCTCCAGTCGTTTTCCTCGACTTGGATTTTTCTCATGGTTTCCACCCATTCACGGACGGAAACACGCAGTTCTTCGGTCGGTGTGGGTTTCGCCTCCTGGGCGCAGGCGGCCAAAGTAGTTGCCGCGATGAAAATGGGAATGAAAGGTCGCATGGTTGGCGTTGCGGGGCTACAAAAGAGGGGGCACCGGCCTTTGCCGATGCCCCCCGTGTGACAGTTTTGTCAGAATCGCCGATTGGCTTACTGAGGGATGTGAATGCGGTAGAACTCCTTGCCGGAGGTCTTCGGAATCGTGAGCAACAGGTTGCCGGCGGGAGCCCAGGTTGTGAGACCGGTGGACTTCTCGACAGGCAGCGTCAGGTCAACATTGATCGGGCCAGCAGCGACGACCACTTGGCCGACCGAACGAACGTCGAGGATCGTCGCGGCGGTGTAGAGGCTGAAGGCAGCTGGGTTGCTGGTGACGCTGTTCTGACCGGCCGTGAAGTTCGCATTGAACTGCGCGGTGGTTTTGAGCGTTCCCAGGACGGTGTTGGCATCGCTGACCGCGGAATTGAATCCGAGGGCACTGTTGGCGGTTTCAACGGCATCGGAGATCCCGTCGCTATCGGCGTCTGCCACTGCAACCGTGCCACCTTGAAGGACGCCACTTGTGGAGAGCTTCGTCCAGCCAGCGGCCCAGTTTTCGCTTCCGAAAGCACCCCGGAAGCTGACCGGCACAGGAGCACCTGAGATCAAAGTGGCACCATTCGCCTTCAATAGCGGGGATCCGGAAGCCGGACGCGGGTCGATGGCGGTCAGAATGTTGCTGCCGTTGCGGGTGTAGGTCGTGTAGAGCGGATCAACGTTCGGTGCTGAGTTGGAATCCGTCGGGGCTCCGAGCGAACTCATGAACAGGTTCAGGGAGTTCACTCCGCTGATGTAGGTCAGAGGCGTGCCGACCGTGACGCTCGAAGTGCCACCTCCGAGGACGGCATTGGTGCTCGTCGGCACTGCGGTGATCCCTGTAGCAGTACCGTTCGCCAATGCGAGGTTGAGCGTCGTATCGTTTGCCGCATTGACCTTGGTGGAAATGGTCAGTGTCGTTGTAGACGTACCTGTGGTCGTGAGTTGGGTCACGGAAAGAACGTTGTAGTTGGCAGTGATCGAGGGCACAGCGAGCAGTGCGGTGCGCACCTTGCCTCCCCAGACCTCGGGAGTATCGCCATTGACAACGGCCACGTTGACAGTCAGCGGAGATCCACCTACTAGCGCGCCCGTGACCGTAACCGTAAGGTTTCCGGTCGCGGTGATCGTGCCCGCAGCCGAAGCAGTGTCTGCTTGCGGGTTCACGGCGGAGCCAAAGCGGCCGAGGGTGTTGTGGGCGACGCGCGCTGTCGAACCATAGGACTTGTCGCCGTCACGGAAGAAAGCGAGATCCTGAGAAAAGTCGTCGATCACCGAGTTATAGATCTCGCCATTGTAATAGTCGTCGAAGATGAAGCCGTGGTTGCCTTTTTCGTTCAGCACTTGGCCGAAGCCTTGAGCGATGGTGGAGAAGGTGTTGGTCCGACCTGGTCCAATGACAGTCGCGTTGTAGAACTTCGGCTTGGAAAGCGTTACTCCGGCCTTGGTGGTACGGGTGGCTGCGGAAGCGTTGGTTGCGAAGGCGGCGTCATAGGCAGCCTGCGTCGCCGTGGTGCCTTCCACACCGTCGTGCTCGAATCCACCGTCCGCGAATCCCGGATTCATGATTGAGAATAGGAACTGATGGTTGCCGGTGTGGCCGCTGTCGAAGTCGAAGTTGTCGTCCTGGTTGTAGGCAAGGCAGAGGTAGCTGGTACTGACCGTGCCACCGAAGAACTCGACTCCGTCATCCGCGTTAGCGAAAATCTCGATGTGGTCGATGACCGTGCCGGCTCCCACTCCTCCGAGCGTGAGGCCGTTGATTTCACGTCCGGAGGTGAACTCGTAACCGCCATGACGGATGGAGATATAGCGCAGAACTCCGCTGTCGTCATCGTCGTCACGGGGAACACCGGCGTCGAAGCCGTATTCGATCGCGTCGGCGAAACCGTCGCCATCATCGGAAGGGGTGCCGCTTGGCACGAAACCTTCGATTTCGGCATTTCCGAGGTTATTGCCGGTGAGTGCATCAAGGTGGCAGACGTAAGCATTGCCGAGAAGTACGACGCCACCCCATTGGCTGGCATCCGCGGTTGTCGGAGCTGGTCCGACGGCAGTGTCAGGATCGAAGGCCGAATCCACGCTATTTGCCACTTCCCATTCACGGACTGTCGTGAAGATGATTGGCGAGGCGGCGGTGCCTTCAGCGACCAAACGTCCGCCACGTGCTGCTATCAGCGAGCCCACAGCATCGTCGGTCTTGGAACTCGTGCCCTGATCGTTGATCGAGCCGTAAATCTTGGTGCCGGGCTGAATAGTGAGGGTGATGCCGGTCGGGATGAACACGCGATCGGTGAGGAAATATTCGTTGTTCGCAGTCCAGGTTTGGTTGGATGTGATGGCATGGACTCCACGAACACCGCTATTGGCGGTCGTATTGGTAGGGGCGAGCGTGGTGACAACGTCGATCTGGGCAGCGCCCGCGGAGCAGCAAAGTGCTATGCTGCTGAGTCCGAGGAGTGCCTTGAATTGGCTGTATTTTGGTTTCATTGGTAAGGTAGTCGTTGCTGGAGTTCAGGGGTTGATAATATCAACCTCGTCAGGCCAAGCTGACTCTTTCACCAGCGGATAATGATGTGGAATCGTGTGACGGTATTGCCACGGTTCTCGCTCTGCTTCCGCGTTCCCAAACCCGTGTAGCAGTTCGTTCAATCCGCTAGACACGAGGCCTAGAACGTCATGGTGGATGGTCTGGGACCCGGATGGCCTCAGGAGACTCAGAATAAGATTTCGGCCTCTAGGAAATAGGTCCGTCCAATCACGTCGTTGCTATAAACCTTACCGTTGTAGTTATAGGTGTCTTCGGTATTGAGAAGGTTTTTGACACCACAGCGGATCGTGTAGTCCACATCATAGATTCCCAGCTTCTTGGCCAGTACGAGGTCGAAGGTGCTGTTCGCAAGCCTGGTGACCTCGGAATCGGACTCACTGGACTTCAGGATCGTCGGGTATTCACCATTGAAGTTGTAAGTGAGATAGGCGCTGACCTGCCAGGGTTCATACTCGTATCCAAGTGTCGCGTTGGCGATGATCGAAGGCTGGAACGGGAGTTGGCTTTGGACGGGCGACAAGGTGCCTCCACCGTCGAAGTAGTAGTTCAGGACCGCGTCGATGTAAGTAAAGTTCCCTCTCAGTGAAAATGGTCCGATCTTGCTGATCTCGGCTTCGATTTCCACACCGTTGATGGTGGCGTCGTATTCGAGGACCTGACCCGCGCCGTCAACGGCGCTGTCGCGATAGATGATGCCGCCGTTCGTGAAGACCTGAACGAGGGGCCGCTCCAGGCTCTTGTGGAAGACACTGGCGCGGAGTGTCATGTTGTCGGAAGGTCTCAGCGTGGCGGCGAGGTCGAAGTTGTGGATGGTGGTGTGGTCGAGTTTGACGTTTCCACGTCGCACAATGCCAGATGACTGGTCGGTGGAGGTGGTGGGCAGGAACTCCCAGAAGGTCGGCCGCGCGATGGTCACCGACCAGCCGAAGAGCACATCCAACGATTTGTCGAAAATTGTAGTGCCAGTGGTCACGCATGGCAGGATGGCCTCTTGTTCGTTGCGCCTCTCCCATCCCAATGCGTCGATCTGGGCATCGGTAAAGGGCACCAGTGGAGATGAAGCGACATCAATCTGGTAGCTTTCCTTTTCCTCGCGGAGTCCGCCAGACATGAAGAAATCGCCGAGCTGTAGGCGGCCGCTGATATAAAGGCCATCCTGGTTCAAAATGGTGTTGATATTTTCGACCCCGCCGTCTCCGACTCCGTAGCTGTAATAAGGGCCAGTGTTGATGTCTCCGGTGAAGAAATCGGAAAGGCCGGATGGATCTTCAGCCAGTTCATTGTCCAGGCCTCCCAGGTTATTTGGAAAAGCGAAGTTGCCATTAGTCTCGGCCGTGACCAAAGCGTAAACCCGGGCCGTTACGGCCCTGGCTTTTTTTAGGTGAGAGCCACCGATCCCAATTTCAAAGAGATGATTGTCGGTTAGATCGCCGAAGTGGAACGGAATGGTGACACCGAGTTGGCTGTGGGAGGCCTCCTCCTTGGTGCTGTCCGTGCGGCGGAATGCGGTGATGGTGCGTTCGTTCTGTCCAATGATGCCGGAAATCGGGAAAATGGTTTTGAGGGGGGCCAGCGAGTCATTCACCACGGGGAGGCCGTTGTTAGACTCGATGGCGGCGGCGGTCTCTTCACCCAGGGCTGCCACTACGACGTTGCGCGAATTGGCCCAAGTTGCGGTCGCCGGATCGAGTCCGAAAAAGGCTGCGTTCTCCGTGATCACCTGGTCGAGCCGGGCGTTGGCGGCGGTCACGTAAGGTTCCAACACCTTGGCGGAAAAATCCAGCAGGCCGTACTCGAAATGCGTCGATTGCGGTCGCAATTCGGAGGAACTGCTGTTGGTCACGGCCCAGTCGAATTGAGCCCCATCCTCGGAAAGTCGATGGGTTCCTTTTGTCTGGAAGATCTCGAGATCGCGGGCGACAGACCCGATGTCCCAGAATTCGCGGAAGTAAACGGCATCCGCCCCATAGGTGTCCCTAACAAGGGTGTTGTTTGAGTAATTGACGATGTTGCCGTAATCTTGGCTTCCCCCTGTGATTCGCCGACCTTGGGCCACCGTGTCTTTGGCGGCATGTTTGTTGAAGTAGGTGAACCGGACGTCATTCAGCTCGTTGATCTGAAGTGCTGCTGAAACGAAGGCGGAAAGTTCGACTCCTCTTTCATATTCGTCCCTTATGTAGCTGCGGTTCTGATTGTTGATGTCCGAAGTGTTGACGCTGTCACCGCTGGACTGGGCAAAGGCCGCCATGATCCCGAGTTTCATTTCGTTGGGGAGCTTGAAGCTTTGTCCGAATGTCAGGCTGTAGGAGTGACCGTCCTCCGAATCGTCGAGAACCGGCAAAAGGCTCTGCGATTGATGGAGGCTGGTCATTTTGTCCTTCAGATCCTCGGGAGTCGTGGTGGGTGTGGGGAGAAACAGGGGATCGCCGGTTGCCGGATCCTTCGTCTCAAGGACGGATGAAAGAACGGGCCCGGTATCACCGAAGAAACCGAGCGAATGTCCCGGATGGACATACATCTTCTTGTCCAGACTGGAATTCTGTTCGAACTTGGCTTTGAAGGTGATCACTTGTTTCTCGGGAAAAGCGCGGGTGACGATGTCGATCGCGGCACCCCCGAAGTCGGCAGAAAGTTCAGGGGAGTAGGTTTTGGCCACGTTGATCGATTCGATCACGTTGGTTGGAAACAAATCCAGTTGCACAGCCTTGCGCGAGGGGTCGGCAGAGGAGATCTGTGCGCCGTTGAAGGTGGTGGTCACATAGCGGTCGGCCAGTCCGCGGACGACAGCGTATTTCCCATCGACAATGTTGGCGCCGGAAACCTTGGCGATGGCTTCCCCGGCATCACCGACGGCGGTTTTCGCAAAATCATCGCGACTAATACCTGAACTGAGGACTGGAATGTCTGCCGCTAGGTTGAGCCCGAGTTTGCTGGCGATCTCACCCTGATATTCACCGATGAGTGTTTCCTCCTCAAGGGTGTATTCTTGGGAACCATCATCGGCGGGCTTGATGCGAAGGCCCAGGCGCAGTTCCGCAACTTGTCCAGGGACGGCCGTAACGGAACCTGAGTCCGAAATGTACCCCAGTTTGCTACCTTCCAGCGTGTATGTTCCCGGGGGCAGGCCTGTGAGTCTGAACCGGCCTTTGGAATCCGTTTCCGTGGTTTTACCTGTGCCGATGGCCTCGATGATGGCTCCCGCGATGGGGTCCAGCGAGGCAGCGTCCGAGATGTCGCCTATAAGTTCGCAGAATCCGGAAGGAATCGGAGCAATAGGTGTGCCGCCTGGAGTGGCGACCCGAATTCCATCCGGTGGCAGGAGCGGCTGGTCTGATATTACAAGCTGTGGGGTTGACTTGCGATAATCGAACAAAGGAATCCGGGTATCCTCCAGCCAAGCCTGGAGGAAGTCAGTGGATCCATGAGATTTTTCCGGCTTGATCAATCTCTCGCGGGCTTCAGCTCGATAGGCGGATTGCCACACGAGGGGACTTTGAATGGCAAAAGAAGGATTGGCGCCTGCCGTTGACTGAAAGCCATCCTCGCGGGTGGCAGATCGAAGAACTCCGGGCTGAAGAGCCATCGCCAATACCAGCCAAGCTGCGATGATCCGCAGAAGGGGGCTCGCATCCGTTCTTGCGTGGTAGCCCGTCGCGAGACCTGGCAGTGATGCGGTTTTGTGGGAAAAATAAGCCATGTCAGCGCTCACAGCCACGGGCAAATGGTGGCGGAGCCGAACGCTAGTTAGTCACCCGGCATCAGAAAGTGGCGCTTCGTGACGAAATCGTGACAGTCTCAGAAAGTTCGGCGCGGGATCACTTGCTCGGCCCTTCCTGGCGATCCTGGCTGCTCGGATCGAGCGCTTTCGAGATGCCGTGGATAATTCCATTTTTTGCCGGGAGATCGAATTTCACGATATTCGACCCGTCGTTGAGCGCCATTTTTGTCGGTGTGATGGAAAGATAGCTCGGAATGCCAGCCCACGTGATGATCTCCCGGACGATTCCGAGATCGGATTTGCTGCACGCTTCAGACTTGATGAAGTGATACTTGATCCAGCGCAATGAGGTCACGCCTTTTGGGTCGTCCCGCAAACCCTGAAGCTGGCTTGGGGGCAGGGCGGCGAGAGCCTCATCGGTAGGGGCGAAGCATGTGAATTCACTTTCCCCAAGCTCTTTCTGGATACCCGATGCAGCCACGATTGCGGCAAACGATTTGAACGCTGATGCGGCCAGAGCCTTGGTTAGCGGCAGCATTTCCCCAGAGTTTGGGGTTTCTGCGGAAACAGGTTTAGCGCTTGCTAGCGCCAATAGGCATACGATCAACCCAGAGGCGAAACGGAGTTGTGACCCAAATAATCCCATGACCCAAGAATGCTCCCTTAGGCTGGCCCCGGCTAAAAATCTTATGAAACAAAATCGTCACGCTTTAATGGCGGGTGTAGAAACGCCGTTCTCCTCTCCCGCTCCCTAGTGCTTTGGAGAAATGTTCAATCGCCACCCGCAAGGTGATCCGTCTGGATCCGATGCACTGCGAGCGCACCACGGCCGGTGAGATCGTAAACCACTATTGATAGGTTCCGATTCTTCGAAATTCAAGCGCGGCCCCCTGGATCACTTCAGGGGGCCGTTTGCTGTTGTCATCGCTGGATTTGTCGTTACGATCATTATCGTTATGAGTGACCTGGTCACATTTGCCCACGCTCTGAGCGACACCACACGGTGGCGCATCGTACGCCTCGTCATGGACCATGCGATGTGCATCTGCGAACTCGCTGATATTCTGGACATGCCCCAATCATCGATTTCCAGCCACGTGCAGATCCTCCGGAAGACCGGGCTTCTTGAAAGCGAGAGATGCGGGAAATGGAGCTATTTCCGGATTGATGGCCGATACCTGAAAGTTGTCCGCGACCTCGAACAGTTCTTTGAAGGGTCCGGAAGCAAAATCTGGAAAGACGATGACTCATGCGCGGTCAAACGTCTTGCCCAACGCGCGGAGAGTTGCTGTCCAGGTCCACAGAAACTTACTCCCCGTCACCGCAAACGAGAACACGCCAAACCATGAATCTTTCCGAACTCAAATCCCTTCTGAGCGAGTACGCCAATCTTCATTTTCAGCTTCGGTTACCCGACGGCGAACCGATTCCTCAGTCGTTCCACGTCACGGAAGTCGGGAGAGTTCACAAGACGTTTCTCGACTGTGGCGGCAAGCTTCGCGAGTCCATCACTTGTCAGCTACAGGTATGGGTTGGTCCTGACTACGATCATCGAATCGAAACGGGCAAAATGGCATCGATACTTGCCAAAGCGGGCGTCTATCTGCCCGACGAGAGTGTTCCAGTGGAAATCGAATACGAGGACCGGCTTATTTCCCAATACACCATTGCAAGCCACGAACTGACCGATGATGCGGTTATACTCGCGCTGGCGCACAAATATACCGAATGTCTCGCGCCCGAACTTTGCGGGCTGCCCTCCTTCGACAGGTTGCCTGGCATCGGAAAGTCACCCTGCTGTGGTCCCTCCGGATGCTGTTAGAGGGTTGAAAACATCACTTCTACCAAGCGAATGCCCATTTCATGAAAGCACCTGCCATTCTCATACTTTGCCCCGGCAACAGTTGTCGGTCACACCTCGCTGAAGGCATCCTGCGTGCCGAGGTCGGAGTTGAAAGCGCGGGCTCCCGTCCTGCTGGCTACGTTCATTCCCTTGCGATTAGGGCGATGAGCGAAATCGGCATCGATATCAGCGACCACCGTTCGAAACATTTGGATGAGTTTCTGGCGGACAACGTGGAAACAGTCATTACGGTTTGTGGTAATGCCGATCAAGTCTGCCCGATGTTTCCGGGACAAGTGAACCGACATCATTTCCCATTCGATGACCCTGCGCACGCCGCCGGAAGCGAAGAAGAGCAAATGGTGATGTTCAGACGGGTCCGTGACGAGATTCGAGCAGTCTTCGGTGCTTATGCGGCGGGGCGTCTTGATGCGTTGAAAAGCTGCACACCATCATGAAATCGAAGGTTCTGTTTATCTGCGTCCATAACAGCGCCCGCAGCCAGATGGCCGAGGCGTTTTTGAACGCGGTTTGTCCCGAGGATTTCATTGCCGAGAGCGCGGGATTGGAACCGGGCACCCTGAATCCGTTGGTGGTGCGCGTAATGAATGAGGTGGGGATCGATATTTCAGGAAAGGCTACTAAAAGCGTTTTCGACCTGTTCAAAGCGGGCCGGCATTTCGGGCACGTAGTCGCGGTCTGCGATCAGGAAACCGGAGAGCGGTGTCCGATCTTCCCGGGATATTGCCAGCGACATCAATGGAGCTTTCCGGACCCGACAAAAGTGGCCGGCTCCGAGAGCGAGCGTCTGATCGGTGTGCGGGCTATCCGTGATGCGATCCGCGAAAAAGTCGAGGAATGGTGTCAGCAGAGGTGTGGGCAGATCGACAATGCGCTCTGACGCCGTAAGAGGGCCGCGATAAGAGTGGACCCAACTTGCTCGGCTCAGACACTCCTTAGCGAATACCCATTCTGATGATGTCCTCGATGGATGGGTCCAGAATCGGAGTGGCTTTCCCATTCAGCAGCGCCACCACCGCACCGGCGCGCTTCTCGACATGATCATCCTTGTGGGCAGTCTGAAAGAACTCTTCCGCTACGCCCTCCCATCGAACGGGCTCACCGCCGTCTGCGATAATCACGACGGGGTATCGGTGATTGGAAGATCGCTCAGTGTCGATGACGGTTCCTTCAACCGCCCTTCCCGCGATCTCATTCCGGAAACTAACGGTGGTAATTAAAAAGTAAGTAACAATAGAGCCAATGCCGATCGAAATGTTTGGCAGGGTTCGCCCAATGATACGGTTTTCCTCGGCCAGCGAATATCATGCCCAACCGGCACCGCATACAGCGATCGGAATGCAATAGCTCGCGTAGGCGATGAATCCATCCCCATATGGAGCGATTAAGAGAACGGCTACGAGTCCCCAGACGAATATTGCAACGGTCGTTAGGAATCCCTTCATCTGTTGCTATCCCGAAAGTCTAAAACTATGCCGCCTGTCCGTGCGGGTCAAGAGTGTGACAGCGGTCGATGCGCTGGACCATGTCGTGTGGGCTGTGAATCCGCGGCACGACACCCTCGATGGCCTCTCCACCTATATCGCGCACTCCGCCACGAGCTACCTGACTCCTTTGGAAATCGCCTGCCGGCTCGATTTTCCTTTGAATGGCCCGCTGTCACCATTCACCCCCAAGCTCGCCATCACTTGATTCTTGCCATCCGCGAAGCGCTTCAGAACATTGTAAAACACGCGGAAGCGACGACTGTAACCCTCTGGATGAGATATGAAATGTCCGAACTCCGGTTGCTGATTTCCGATGACGGCCGCGGCCTCAAGCCTGGCCCGTCCAACAGCGGTCAGGACGGCCTCGGTGGAGTTGATGTTGAAAGCGCCATCAACTGTTAGATGCGACGCGATGCGGGTGCCGCCGGCGGGATCTGTAAGCCGCGCCAAAAGATCGCCATCTTTGTAGCCGCGCTTGAGCAAGCGCATGCGGCTGTTGGCCAGCGGATTTGTAGTGGGATTGGCGATGAACTCCTTCAGCGCGGTGTCGGTGGATCGCTGGACGTTGGCGATCGGTTGAAGCCAGGCCTTGGAAGGGCTGCTGCTGGCCGCGGGTGTCAGCGTGGGCACTGCGCCGCTGAAGAAGAAGCCATCCCAGAGCGCTTCGTGGTGTTGGAAAGATCGGCGACCGCCTAGCCTGCGGAACCTTGTTTGGCGACGCGGTGAAACGTTTCAATGACGCCATTCATGCGACCCGGTACGGAGGTTGTCGCCTATTGGCTCCGTTTTTTCAGTTACATGCCATATGGTCCATCGGGGCCTGAGTAATAGGGCAAAATTGTCGGCTCGCCGTTGCGGGTAATCCAGCGAGGTTGCTTAAGTGAGGAATCAAAGCTGATCCGCCACCGCCTCCGCAAGGGGAGAGGCGGGTGAGGAGGAAGACTTGTGCCGTGTCGATTTGGCGAAATCCGGGACAAATACCTGTTGGATGAGACGATTGATTTCACCCCGGTCGTTGAAGGTGATGTTGAGCTCGCGGTTGATCCGCATGCTGAGCGTGTCGAGATTGGCCGAACCGACGCAGGCCCAGTCATCGCAGATCATCACCTTCATATGGCTCATGCGGGGATATCTGTATGCCCTGCCACCTGCCTTTTGCAGTTTGTCCGCGAAGGCATGGTTGCCGACATCCATGAGTTTCGAATCGTTCTGGCCGGGATAAATCAATCGCACATCGACACCCCTCTTCGCCGCATCCGCAAGTGCCCCGGTGATATCGTCGTTCGACACATAAGGATCCTCGATCCAGATCCGTTTGCGCGCGGCCCTGATGCCGAGAAGCATGCTTTTGCGAATCTCATATCGGCCTTTCGCCGGATCGGTCCGGATGATGCGGATGGGGATCATTCCCGAAACGGCGGGCGGCGGCGTAACGACTGACTTTTTTCGGAAGAGACCAAAGAGGCCTTTCGGGTCCGCCCGGTTCCAGGTGTTGTTATAATCTTCCTGCAATTTCGCGACAGCGGGTCCTTCCACACGAAACATCAAGTCATGCCATTCGCTGTAATATTCGCGGCCAATGTTCGTGCATCCCATCAGCGCAACATGTTGGTCGAAAACATGAAGTTTGGTGTGATCGCACACGAGGAAGGGATTGAGCATGCTGCGCACGTGGACATTTCCCTCGCGGAGATATTTCGACATGCTCGACGGGTAGCGAAAACCAGGCGACGGAGGAGTCTTCGGCGCGGATGATCCCGCAACGCTGCTTCCCATGTCATCGAACAGAACTCTCACGGGGACGTCGTTGGCGCGCTTCTTCAGCAGATCCGCGTAGCGCACAGCGATCTCATCCGTGTCGAAAATGTAGACTTGCACGTCCACCGATTGCTTGGCCGCTGCGATCTGCCGACCGAACTCGGGAAAGAATTTTTTACCATCAACCAGCCAGGTGAGCTTGGCCATTGCCGGCGAGGGAATGCGTTTCTTATCGAGCAGCCGTTCAAATGCCTCGCTGCCGGGGGCTTCGGCAGGGCTTGGCAAATAGCGCCCTGGATGAGGCAGATTGCCGGCGATCAATGCGCGGGGTCGTTCCCACAATACCACGGCGCCAACCCGGGCGGTGGCGATTGGTTGGCGCAACAGGCTCAGAGTGGTTCCCCGCGCGACACTCATTCCCATTTTTCCCGCGCGCATCCCGGAGTTGCCTTGGGTTGCACGTTGGCTCGAGGGATCGCGAAGCCCGTGCAACTGATCGCTGCATGAATCCAGGAGGGCCAAAGCGAGGGCGAGCGGCAGAAGGTTTTTGGCAGTCATCGGGGTGGAGGCTGAAAATCCTGACCCTTTGCTCCTAGCAGGCTCTCTGCCAAAGCGAATTCGGCCAGCATCCGCGGCGTAGTGCCAAAGCGAGTGGTGGGGAGGGGCGGAGACATTGCGAAAAAATGCAGTCCGGTTGCGGATACGGGATTTTTGCAATCCCCCGGCGCGCGGCCCGGATCGCCATGCCTGCCATTGCAAGGGGTTGCGGGAATCGCCGGCCGGGCACGCCAACTGCGATAAGCGCCCAACCCCCAGACCCGAAAAAACGGCGGCGTCCTCAATCAAATACCCTAATTCCCCGCCCAGCCATGACCACAATCACCAGCTCCCCGATGTGCCGAACCACGATGCAAGCATACACCCGACCCTTGATGTGGTCGTGCCTGCTGTTGGCTCTCAGCGTTGCCATCATCCTCGGCCATCAAGTGTGGATCACCTCGGAATTGAAGGCCAACATCAATGCCGGAGGACTTGGCGATCCCGACAATATCTTTCCGCGGATCAGGCTTTTCGCCTATTTGCTGGAAGGCCTCCTGTTCCTCGTGGCCTCTGGCAAGCTGATCGAAGCCGGGGCGAAACTCCTGTCCGCAGTCCAACGCCGGAAGAAATCCGCCCCGCGGAAATCGATTCTCATGCCCGGGCGCTGCTCGTGATTTCTGTAGCGTCGGCCTATTCCGTCCTGCGCAGCTCATCGGGCGAAGAAGGATGACCGTCGCAATTGAAAGTGCCGATTTGCATATCGAATTGTATCCTCTGATTGTTGGAAAAGCTTAACCAACGACAGAGCCGGTCATTGCATCCGCATTTACGAAAAGTCCCAATCCCGGACATGGCTGTCCGCATTCGTTGATTTATCAGTATTTGTTAGAAAGGCTCTGCGGGGAGCACGTGGGCCGCATTTTTGCGGCCTTCAATCCCTAACCGATTTTGCCTTGCCACAAAATCTCGATTGGGGGTGATTAAGGAAGCTGCGGAAGGGTTCCGCGCAGTTTCCTCCATCCCCCCAAATGAAAGTCCGCTGCGCGCTGTTCCTTGCCGTGGCGATGATTTCACAGGCCGGGGACTATCAAGGCGGCCCCTTGGATGAATGGCTGGAAGGCGGCGTGGGAAACGATTGCCTGATGCTGGGCGCCGGGGCGGATATGGGGATCGGCAACGGAGGGGATGACCTTGTTTGCGGTGAAGCAGGATCCGACACGCTGTTTGGAAACGATGGCAATGATATACTGATCGGCGCGGAGGTCT
The DNA here is from genome assembly GCA_031371445.1 of Akkermansiaceae bacterium. GTDB lineage: Bacteria > Verrucomicrobiota > Verrucomicrobiia > Verrucomicrobiales > Akkermansiaceae > Luteolibacter. Next base: position 3,169 of record JANMJQ010000161.1, on the reverse strand, counting down.
TCGCACCCGGTGACACATCGTATAACCAATTTTCCGGCGGCTTGGGTGATGACCTCCTGGTGGGTGGAAACTATGGCGACCTCTATTATTATAATCCCGGCGACGGCTTTGATACCATTCGCGAAACCGGCACGCTTCCCGGACAATCCGACCGGGTGGTATTCAGCGGGGAAATGAGAGTGTCTGATTTGGCATTCAGCCGCGACAAGGCCGATCTCTATATCGAATTTTGCGGTGAGGATATATTACGGATCGAGTCCTGGTTCGGATCGTCCGCGGGCAACTATCAAATCGAAGGATTTCAGTTTGGCGACGGACCGGTATTTCCCGGCGCGTCCCTGCGCTTCGATGGCGTCACCTGGGATGGAACGGCTGTTGCCGATCGATACACGGCTTCTGGAGGGGTGTGCTTCCGCCTGCGTGGTGCTGCCGGCGCGGACATCCTGACGGGCGCAACTGGCATGGATGTCGTCCTTGGCGGAGCGGGCGATGACCAGTTGTCGGGCGCTGATGGAAATGACGGTGTCTACGGAGAGGATGGCGGCGATGTCCTTAGCGGCGACAATGGCGATGACGATCTTTATGGCGGAAATGGAAACGATCTCTTGTATGGAGGCAATGGTGCCGACCTGTTGGTTGGCGGTGCGGGAGATGATCTGTGTTATGGGGATGTCGGGAATGATACTTATCAATGGAACCCAGGCGATGGCAACGACCAGCTTATCGATACCACCAATGAATCGGGCTCCGCAATTGATAACCGGCTCGTGTTTGGACCTGGTATTACAAAATCCAACATTACCCTTTCGCTAGCGGGTTCAACGGGATTGAAACTTGCGGTGAAGGATGCCCTGGGAGCTGCCGCAGGTTCGGCGACCATCAACTCGTGGTACTCCTATGTCTCCGGTGGAGCGCAACATCGCCAGGTATGGAGAATCACTTTCTCAGACGGGACAAGCTGGGATGGAGAGACCATGGCAACGCCGGGAGACGACGTGATCGTGGGCGGATCGGGAAACGACAACCTGTCGGGATCGGATGGCAACGATACGCTCACCGGCAATGCAGGAAATGACGCCTTGGCCGGTGATGGGGGCGGGGATTCGCTGAACGGGAATGCCGGTGACGATTTCCTCGACGGAGGAGCCGGCGGTGACCTGCTGGCTGGAGGAGCCGGCAACGATACTCTTCGGGGCGGGAGCGGAGATGACGCGATTTATGGAGACGGAGGAAATGACAACTACCTGTGGAACACGGGCGATGGAAACGACCTGTTAATCGATTCCACAAACGAATATACCGGTGTCGAAAACCACCTCGTGCTTGGCCCAGGAATCGTCCCCGGCGATGTCACGACAGAAAAGAGCGGATCGAATCTGAAACTCACGGTTAAAGGACAAAGCGGGTTGGCTGTGGGTTCATTAACCATCTTTTCATGGTATGCCAATGTCACCGGCACGATTCGACACGCGCATGTCTGGAAAATCATTTTCGCAGATGGCACTGTATGGGATGGCAGGACGCTGGGAACGACCGGAGATGACGCCTTGGTTGGAACCGAGGCAAACGATTATATCGCGGGCTTGGGTGGAAACGATACCATCACCGGCAACGGCGGCGCTGATTTGCTGGCCGGTAACGAGGGAAGCGATACGATCAACGGTGGGACTGGCAATGACACCTTGGAAGGCGGCGCAGACAGCGATGTCCTCTACGGCAATACCGGCGATGACCTATTGCGCGGTGGCACCGGCCAGGACTTTCTATATGGCGGTGAAAACAACGACACCTTGGGTGGAGGACCGGATGACGATTTTCTCTATGGCGAGGCGGGCAATGACATCTACCAATGGGAAATCGGCGATGGCAATGACCAGGTGGTGGATTCCACGTGGGAGTTCGCACCGGGCGTTGAAAACAGGCTGGTGTTCGGGCCCGGTATTACACCGGCTAATATCGAACTTCTCACGGTCGGCGCCACCTCCCTGAAATTTGTCGTGCGGGATGGATCCGGAGCGATCCTGGGTTCTGCGACCATTAGCTCATGGTTTGCCGCGGTTTCTGGCAACATCCTTCATCGTCACGCTTGGGTCATCGCATTTGCCGATGGGACTCTTTGGAATGGCGCAACTCTGGCGACACCCGGGGCCGATGTTATATCGGGAAGCTCATCGAATGACATTCTTTCGGGAGGAGGTGGAACAGACACGCTCAGTGGCAACGGGGGAAATGACAGCCTGTCAGGCGATGGGGACAATGATTTGCTATTCGGCAACGCTGGCAACGACATTCTGAATGGCGGAACCGGAGATGATACATTGTATGGAGGCGCGGATGCGGATTCGTTGGCGGGTAATGCCGGCAACGACATCTTGAATGGCGAATCGGGTGCCGATCTTTATATCTGGCAAGTCGGCGACGGAAACGACCTGATCAGCGAACCGTTTGTAGATGCGACGCTGGATAATACCTTGCAAATCCGCGGAATTGCGAACGTGGCGGCGATCGACTTCGCGCGGGAAGGGGAGACAAAATTGTCAGTGAAAATTGTCTCCGGTGCGACTCAATTTGAAGAGTCAATCGGCATTGCGAACTGGTCTGCACCCTTGGGCAACGCGCTGTTCCTTACCCATTGGCTCTTATCGGTCGAAGGCAGCGGCACGTTTCGTTTCGGAAACCGGCCGGACTCGTTAGGGAATACCGCGGTGGGAACATCTGCAAACGACCTGCTTATCGGACTTGGCGGAGATGACGTTCTCAGCGGCGGCGCCGGGGCTGATTTTATCGCCGGTGGCACGGGGAATGACACCCTTGAAGGCAACGACGGAGCTGATCTTTTCGTCGGAGGGACGGGAAATGATATTCTGTCGGGCGGCGATGGGAATGACCGCTATTTCATCAACCTCGGCGGTGGGGCCGATGTGATCATCGAACCGCTGACGCGGTCTCTTGGTGAAGACAATGAACTTATCTTTGGCGCGGGTATATTACCTGAGTCTCTGGTGGTTTCCCGTGTGAATAATGATCTCCTGATCACCTATGGCACAGGTTCCGATAGTGTCAGGATCCAAGGTTGGTTCGCAGCCAATGACCGGTCTTCTGCCTTGGAGGCGATCCTATTTGCCAATGGAGCCGTATGGTCGCGCCAGTTTGTGGAAAGCCGGATCGG
>JANMJQ010000137.1:0-4233 GCA_031371445.1 Akkermansiaceae bacterium | reverse complement strand
CGCGCTCCAATTCTGTTAGAGATGGAAGACCTTGCCGCCGGCCATGACTTCCTGGGTTTTCTCGTCGAAGGTCACCTTCTCGCCGGTGCGCGAGGCGGCATTGGCCATGATGTTCGCGATCGAGTGCTGATAGCCAGCTTCCACGGGCGCGTGCGGCTGCTTGCGCGAGCGCAGGCACTCAAGCCAATTGCGCATGTGGCCGAGGGTCAATTCATCAGTTCCCATGTTCGCTGAGACCTCGGCGGAGTTGCCTTCGAGTTTAAAATCGGCGAGCAGGTTCGGCTCCATTTTCATCGACGAGGCATCGGCTTTGACCAAGCCGCCGTTCGAGGAGACAAGGTTGGTGTCGAGATTGAGTTCGCCGCCGTTGGAATAGTAAATCTCCTTGGTGCCACCGGCGGAGTTCGAGAAGCGCGAGCCGTAGGTGACTTGGAAGCCCTTCGTCGGATCATCGAGCGGGCCGTAATCGAAGACCGCGGTGACGGTGTCGAAGTTGGTGCGGCCGTCTTTCCACTGATAGATGCCGCCACCGGCTGCGACCGAGCGTGGGTGAGGGAGGCCGGTGAACCAATGGACCGTGTCGATCTGATGGCTCATCCATTGACCGAAAATTCCGGACGAGTATGGCCAGAACAAACGGTATTCCAAATATTTCCGCGGATCCCATTTGTCATCGGGACGGTTGACGAGGAAGCGCTTCCAATCGGTGTCTTCCTGTTTGATCGAGGCCACCAAATCCGGTCTGCGCCAACGGCCGGGCTGGTTCACATTCCATGTCATTTCCACCGCGACGATGGGTCCAAACTTACCGCTCTTCAGGTAGTCATAGGCCGCCTGATAGTTCTTTCCCGAGCGACGTTGGGAACCAATCTGCAAGATCCGGTCCGAGGCACGCACTGCTTTAAGCGCGGCCCGGGCGTCCTGCATGGTTTCGGCAAAGGGCTTTTCACAATAGACGTCGCAACCCGCCGCGATCGCTTCGATGGCGTGCGTGGCATGTTGGAAATCCGCGGTTGAAATGATGACGGCGTCAGGCTTTGCCTTTTCGTAAAGCTCCTCGTTATTGCGATAGGTCGGAACTTCCGCCCCGAAATTTTTCACGAACCACGCCTTCGATTCCTCGCGGCGGACACTCCAGATATCGGAGACACCGACGATCTCGCAGTTGAGCTCATCTTTAAGCGCCTTGAAACAGGGCAGCAGGGTGGTCCGGAGCCGGTCGGAAAAGCCAACGATCCCGACCCGGATTTTCTCGTTGGCGCCGACTGTGCGGCCTTGGGCGCGGGCGCTTTGGAACGATTGGGAGGCGAGGAGACCGAGGGTGCCCAAGGTGCCGGTGCGGATGATTTCACGACGATTCATGACTGCGGTTTTTAGGTTGGCGAGGAGATCCAGACATCGATGCCGACGGATATCACCCGGGATATGAAGACGGCCATCGCCGGTGCCGTCTATCTAAATACCGCCCGCTCAATCGGGTTACACCAGGCTGCGGGGATCTTCCCCAGTCTCGGAGTTTCCGCGGTCGGGAGGCGCGATTTCCGCCATTTTTCCGAAAAATCCCCGAAAATGGCGACTTTGGACTTGCAAGGGTCTGCCGATACCGTAACACCTCCGCCCCGAATTATGGCTAAGAAAAGTTGGATCGCCCGCAACGCGCGCAAGAAGGAAACCGTCCAGAAATACGCTGACCTCCGTCTCAAGCTCAAGGCTGAGAAGGATTACGTCGGACTTTCGATGCTGCCGCGCGACGCCAGCCCGACCCGTCTGGTGAACCGTTGTGAAATCACCGGCCGCCGCCGCGCCTTTTTGCGCCGCTTCCGCCTGTCCCGGATCACCTTCCGCGAATTGGCCTCCGCCGGGATGTTGCCGGGCGTGACCAAGTCCAGTTGGTAAAACCGGGCGGCTACGCTATTTTGACGGGGGGCGGAAACTGCCCGGCCCCTGTCCTGACGATGCCAATCTACGAATACGTTTCCGAAGCTCCGGATGATCCGGCGCACTCGTGCCGCGTCTGCGCGCGCGGATTCGAATTGCGGCGCCCCGTGGATCGGACTCCCCTCCTGGTTTGCCCGTTGTGCAAACATCCGGTGAAAAAAATCATTTCCCGGATCAACACCCCCACCATCACCAAACCGCTGTCGGTGAGTGACGCGAAGAAGGCGGGCTTCACCATCCTCGAACGGCGCGACCAAGGCGTTTACGAAAAATTGTAACGCCGTGATCTCCCTTTTCGCGAATCAACTCCCGGCTGCGGATTTCATGTTTCTCGGCACGACTGAGGTAGTCTATCATTGGCCGACACCTGGCGAAGCCGTGTTCTACTTGGGCGGGATCATCCTGTTCCTGATCCTCAACGCGATTTTTGTCGCGGCGGAATTCGCGTTCGTAAAAGTTCGGCCCAGCCAGCTTGAAACCGAAGGAAATGGCAAATCCCGCGAATTGAAATCCGCCCGCAAAATCGTCGAGGATATCAATCCCTATCTGTCCGCCGCGCAACTTGGGATCACCGTCGCCTCGCTGGCACTGGGTGCGCTGGGTGAGCCATTCATCGAGAAACTGGTTGGCCCGATATTGCAGGACATCTCCTGGTTTCCGGCAGGCTTGGTTTCCACGGTTTCGTGGGTTCTGGCGATCGGGTCATTCACGGTTATGCATGTGGTGGTGGGCGAGCAATTGCCCAAGACGATCGCGATCCGCAAGTCTGTGGAAACCACGCTGCTGCTGGCGCAGCCCATGCGTCTGTTCTACAAGATCTGCGGAATTCCCATCAAGATGCTCAACGGTGCGTCCACTTGGCTGGCGCGCTCGGTTTTCCGTATCGAACCCGCCACCGGTCACGATGAGGCGCACTCGGCCGAGGAACTAGCCTTGCTGGTCACTCAAAGCGGACAATCCCAGGAAGTCACCGAGACTGAACGTGAGATCCTCATCAACGCCCTCGGACTCAATGAACTCTGGGTGCGTGATGTCATGACGCCTCGCAACGAGGTCATTATCCTCGATGCTGACCAACCCTTCGAGAAAACCCTGGAAATCGCGATGCGCAGCAAGCACACGCGCTTCCCTTTGGTGAAGGGTCACTTGGACAATGCGATCGGGCTGATCCATATCAAGGATCTGTTCAAGCTCATCAAGGATCCCGATCCGGATCTCATGCGCATCAAACGCGAGCTGAAAATCGTGCCCGACACGATGCCACTCGATACACTGTTGCGATTTTTCCTCCGCGAGCACGCCCATCTCGCGATGGCCGTCGATGAATTCGGCACGCCCGTCGGCATCGTATTCCTCGACAACATCATGGAAGAGCTTGTCGGCGACATTCAGGACGAGTTCGACAACGAACGCTCGTCGTTCACGCGCATCAATGAATCGGAGTTCGTCATCGAAGGCGCTATGACCCTAAACGATCTCGCCGGATATGTGCCCGAACTCTTCCTCGACAGCGGTGAAGTCACCACCGTGGGCGGCTATCTCACGCAGCAACTCGAACGCTTCCCCGAAGTGGGCGAGTTCGTCGAAGTGCTCGGCTATGAAGCACGGGTCACCAGCAGCGATGGCAGACGTGTGGGGCAAATCCATTTCAGGAAACTGCCGGAGCCGGAATTCGAGGAAGACGGGACGCCGATTGATCCGTCGTGAGGAAAGAAGACGGGGGAGAGAATGTCCGCGGCACCCAGCGTTCAAAATGAACGCGCTCCTTTGCGCGCTCGACGCGTCGAAGTGAATCTTCCTCTGGGCTCTGGATTCTGGTGTCTGGTCTCTCTCGTAGAAATTCGTGGCGACCGGTGCTCACAACTACGCGAACAGCGACTTCACCGCTTTGCCCAAGCCATCCTGGGTGGCGTAGAAGGGGCGTTTTTCGATGTCGTAGGAAGTTTTGGGGTTGATGCCCATGGCGGTGAAGATGGTCGCGTGGAGGTTGGATATACTGACCGGATCCTTTATCGCAATGAGCGGACGTTCGGCGGCGGTGGCGCCATGGAGGTGGCCTTTTTTCATGCCGCCGCCGAACATGACAATGGGCGATCCGCCGGTGAAATGGCGGTGGAGGCCGTAGTGTTTCGGGAGTTCGAGGGTGTCGGATTTTGCGGTTGACTGGTCCGTCGCGGTGGATCCCGGCGCGCCTTCCATCAGCATGTCGCGGCTGAATTCGCTGGCGATGACGACCAGGGTGCGGTCGAGCATTTTCCGTTCCTCAAGATCGCGGATCAGGCGGGCGATGGGACG